>CAZITB010000006.1:0-46340 GCA_964542055.1 uncultured Candidatus Kuenenia sp. | reverse complement strand
ACACCAAAACAGACACCAGAAAAGACGCCAGAGAAGACACCGGAAAAGAAACCTCCTTTCAAATATAACAGGGGGCCGTTTAGCTGGCTTTTGATCGGGCTTGTCATACTTACAGTTATGATGATGTTTTCCAAGGTCAACCAGCTGCCGGAGATCAGGTACGACTCCTTGATCGATAATATCAAGCAGGAAAAGGTTGAGAGCCTTACCATTGGCCCCACCGAAATCAAGGGTAAGCTCAATCAGAAAGGCATTGCGGATATCGAAGAAGGTCAGCCCGCTGAGTTTGTAGTCGTATGGGATCAAACGATAAGCGGCGAAAGACTTTTTGAAATGCTTGAAGGTACAAACATTAAATATGAAGTTACCAGGCCGCAAACATGGTTGCCGATACTGATAAATACACTGCTGCCGATAATTCTGCTTGTGGCCATTTTTTACTTTTTGTTCGCCAGAGCCTCACGCGGCGGCGGACCCGGTTCAATGCTGATGAGCTTTGGACGCAGCAAGCATAAACTTCGCGGCAAGGACCAGAAAAAGGTTACTTTCAATGATGTTGCCGGTATCGAAGAAGCAAAGGAAGAAGTTACCGAGACGATCGAATTTTTGAAAAACCCAAAACGATTCAGAAAACTCGGCGGACGTATTCCCCGTGGGGTGTTGCTTGCGGGCCCTCCCGGATGCGGTAAAACACTGCTGGCAAAAGCCATCGCAGGCGAAGCGGACGTTCCATTTTTCAGCATATCAGGAAGTGACTTTGTAGAGATGTTTGTCGGTGTTGGCGCAAGCCGAGTGCGTGACCTTTTCAAACAGGCAAAGGACAATTCGCCCTGTATCATATTCCTTGATGAAATTGACGCTATCGGGCGTAAGAGAGGCCCTGGCTTTGTAAGCGGCGGACACGATGAACGTGAACAGACATTAAATGCGATACTTGTTGAGATGGATGGTTTCGATACATCCGACCAGGTAATCGTAATTGCCGCGACAAACCGTGCGGATATCCTTGACCATGCTCTTACGCGTCCGGGCAGATTTGACAGACAGGTAAATGTTCCGTTGCCGGATATCAAGGGCAGGTTGGAAATTCTGAAAGTGCATTCGCGCAAGATCAGGGTTGCCGAAAACACAAATCTTGAGAAGATAGCAAGAGGTACGCCGATGTTCAGCGGAGCGGAACTTGAAGCGATTATCAACGAAGCTGCGATTGCCGCGACAATGGCGAACAAGGATTACGTTGAGGAAGAAGACTTCGAGGAAGCCAGGGACAAGGTTCGCTGGGGACGCGCAAAACGCAGCAGGCAGGTAGATGCCGAAGACAAGCGGCTGACAGCTTTTCATGAAGCCGGTCATACGCTGGTTCAGGCGATAGTCAAAGACGCCGACCCGCTGCACAAGGTTAGTATCATTCCTCGCGGTCCGATGGGCGGAGCGACATTCTCGCTGCCCGAGAAGGATCGTCAGCACTACACGAAAAAGTTCTGCCTGTCTCAGCTGCAGATTTGCTATGGCGGCAGGATCGCGGAAGAGCTTTTCTGCGGCGATATTTCCAGCGGTGCGGTTTCTGATATTCACCAGGCTACCAACATTGCCCGCGAGATGGTAACCAACTGGGGAATGAGTGATCTTGGTCCAATCAATTTCTCCAGCAACAGCGGAATGAACGAGTATTATCCGGGTTCGACGAAAGAGATTTCCGAAAGCACCATCGAAAAGATCGATGCCGAAATTCACAAGCTGATCGACCAGGCGTATAAGAATGCCAAGGATTTGATTATCGAACATAAGGAAAAACTCGAAGCGGTTGCTGACGCATTGCTCAAGTATGAGACCCTTGACGCGATGGAAGTTCGCAGTATATTGGAAGGTAAGCAGCTTGATAAGCCGACGGTAACGCAGCTTCTGGAAAAAGAGCAGCAAAAGACTGAAGTTTCCAACGCCCAAGAGGCAAAGGAAAAAAGCGAGGAAGAGCCTAAAGAGGTTGAATCGCCTTTTAAAGATGAAGATAAAGATGAAGATAAAGGCGAAAGCGAACAGGGCGAACGTGAAAACGCTTAGGCTTGATATTTGAAAATTGAAAACATTATGGCGGGTTTAATATGCCCGCCTTTTTTTTAGATTCAGTTTGAAAGGTATCTGATGAAAACGAATTTGGCAGCGGTGAAGTGGTGTTGTTTGTTTGCGGTTTTTTTGTCTTTGCCTGTTTTGGCTCAATCCGAAGATGCAAACGATACAAACGTTATCTTTGAAAATGACGCGGTAAAGATAACCTATGAACTACAACATGAAACTATCGCCAAAGGCAGCAACTCAGCAGTAGCGATACATTTCAATGCCGGTGACAAATGGCATTTTTACGCTGATCCTGAAACCGCATTGGCGCCGAATCTGTATTTGCATTTGAATGTTTTGAATGATCATGGGCTCAAATTCGGTGAGCCGATAATGCCTGAGCCGAAAAAATATTTCGATAAAACACAGGATAAAAATTTACAGGTTTACAGCGGGCAGTTTACTGTTTTTCTTCCGTTTACAGTTACCGATGAATCGATGCTCAGAAGTGACACGGCTGTAGTTGAAATCATTGGTGCGTACTGTTCTGATTTTCAGTGCCGGATTTTACAGCAAGTGCAGTTTTCGTTTTTGCCATCGATCGGACAGATCCAGAGCCAGGCCAAATTCGAGCTGCCCGAAAGACAGGCAGTGCTCAAAGAAGCCGCTGATGATGCGACAGTCAAAACCGGTTTCGGGTTGATTACTTTCAGCAAGTTGCTGCTGGCTGTAGTTACTGGATTTCTATTTAACGTTATGCCTTGTGTTCTGCCGGTAATCCCGCTGATAATTACAAAGCTATTGAAACATTCGCAGGAGTCAAAGACAAGGTCGCTTGGACTTGGTCTGACGTTTTGTTTTGGTATAATAGGGTTTTTCGCTTTGATAGCGATTTTGAATATTGTTCTTAAAATTGGTTTCGGGACCGTTTTGCAGTGGGGCGATTATTTCCGGTACCCGTGGTTTATTACGGGCATGTCGCTTTTGCTGATAGTTTTGGGGTTGTTTATGTTCGGGGTTTTCTCGATCGCGGTACCTTCAACGATAACTGGCAAGGCAGGAAGCGGCGAGAGTTTCTCGGGATCGCTGGGGATGGGATTTCTGGCGGCTCTTTTGAGCACGCCGTGCAGTTTCGGAATTCTCGCTGGGGTTGTGGCATGGGCCCAGACTCAGAACCTGGCAATCAGTACCGCGGTGTTTTTGCTGATGGGTGTTGGTATGGCGCTGCCTTATGCGGTGCTGATATCTTTTCCGGGGTTGCTTAATAAAGTTCCCAAGCCCGGCGACTGGATGGAGCGGGTGAAAATCGCCATGGGTTTTGTGCTTATATTTATCGCGGTTAAACTGCTTGAAGCCTTGCCGGCCGAGGAGATTATCAACACACTTTATTATGCGGTGGTTTTAAGTTTCGCGGTTTGGATGTGGGGCGGATGGGTGCATTACAGAACCAGCAAAGGCAAAAAATATGCTATAAGGATCGCGGCGGTTGTACTTGCGGTTGCAGGCAGTTTTTATTTTTACAGCGACGGCGATAAGGTCAATATCAACTGGGTTGAATACGATGCGCAGATGATCGAGCAGGCGATAGAGGCTGATACGCCGGTGGTGATAAAGTTCGATGCGACATGGTGTGCGACTTGCAAGGTAGTTGATAAGCGGGTTTTCCAGCAGAAAGATATTGCAGAGCTGCTCGAGGAGAAAAATGTTCTGACGGTCAAAGGCGATACTACCACCATCAATATGCCCGCGACTAAAGCGCTTGAAAATGTTTATAATGAGCCGGGTGTGCCGGTTACGGTTGTGCATCTGCCGGGCGTGGAAGGGCCGATCAAGCTGAGAGGTATTATCAGCAAAAGCGATCTGAAAGAGGTGCTGGAAAGAATCGAGTGATGGCTAAAAAGAAAACCAGCAAGAAAAAGCCCTCGAAGAAAATCAAAGTTGATCGGTCGGTTGTGAAAGAGCGGGTGAAAAAAATGTACCCGATATTGATGCGGACGTATCCGGAAGCCAAATGCAGCCTCGACCACAGCAGCCCGCTGGAGCTTTTGATATCGACAATACTGGCGGCGCAGTGCACCGATGCAAGGGTCAATATCGTGGCCAAAGATATCTATAAAAAATACACATCTGCCAGGGATTGGGCAAATGCAGACGTGAATGAAATTGAGCGGGATATCAAGTCAACGGGTTTTTACCGCAATAAGGCAAGGTCGATAAAAAACGCATGCCAAATCATAATTGATAAGTTCGGCGGCAAGGTGCCTGATACGATGGAAGGCTTGCTGGAGCTGCCGGGGGTCGGGCGGAAAACGGCCAACGTGATACTTGGCAATGTTTACAATGTGCAGGGGATAATTTGCGATACGCACATGATACGGTTGTCGCGGCGGCTGGGGCTTAGCGAAAACAGTGATCCGGTCAAGCTGGAATACGATCTGATGGAAGTGGTGCCCAAAGCCAGGTGGACGATGTTTAGCCATTTGATTGTTTTTCACGGGCGAAGCATCTGCAAGGCTCGAAAACCGGATTGCGGGCAATGTCCGATAACCAAATATTGCCCGGCGGCGTTTGACCCTGAGCTATGGTGAGAGTAAAATAGTGAACTTAACTGGTCAATGTGCCGATTAGATAATATTGAAATTTATCAGGAGTTTTTATGAGTATCAATGTACCCAGCGAAGAAACATGGCGTATTTTCAGGATAATGGCTGAATTTGTCGAAGGCTTTGAAGAGCTTGCACAGATCGGGCCGGCGGTTTCGATATTTGGTTCGGCAAGGACAGAACCTGGCGATAAGTATTACAACATGGCAAAAGAGACAGGTTTTCATGTTTCCAAGGCTGGTTTTTCGGTAATTACCGGCGGTGGTCCGGGGATAATGGAAGCGGCGAACTGGGGAGCCAAGGAGGCGGGCGGCAAAAGCGTTGGGCTAAATATCGAGCTGCCAATGGAGCAGTTTCCCAATAAATATCAGAATATCGAAATGAGTTTTAAATATTTTTTCATCCGCAAGGTGATGTTTTTGAAGTATGCGCACGGATTTATCGCGCTGCCCGGCGGTTATGGAACTATGGATGAGCTGTTTGAGGCTTTGTGCTTGATTCAGACGCTGCGGCAAGCCTATTTTCCGATAATTTTGATGGGACGCGATTATTGGCAGGGACTTCTTGATTGGATCAGGGATGACATGCACGAAAAATATGGTTATATTTCGCCGGAGGATATGGATTTTTTCCATATTACCGATGAGCCGGAAAAAGCGGCTCAGATCATAGCAGAATTTAATGCCAAAAATGGGCGTGGCGGTATTGACGAGCCGTCAGGTGTGACAAAGAAAGAAGAAAAATAACTCGTCAGACCAGGTTCATGGCGTCGGTGTAATGGCCTTGCAGGTATGATTGTTTGGGTCCGCCTAGATGGTTCCAGGGCAGAATTTCATCGAAGCCGAATGCCTTTTGAGCAATTTCGTCCATGTTGAACCCGTTTTCGACAAATGCGTTTTGCCATTTTTCAAATTCGAAAAATTCATCCCAAAGGTCAAATTTCGCGCCATTTTTCCATGCAGTTTCTATAACATCTGCAAGCCTGCGGTCGCCGCGGCCGATTGCCGATTCCAGGGCAGAGCGGTCTATGTCGTGAAATTTTATTTGGAGGAAATTGGCTCGAAGCTCACGTTTTCGCTGAAGAATGAGGGATTTTGCATTTTGGAAATACTGGCGGGATTTCTGGCCAAGCCAGCCAAAGGGCGTATGCGGTTTGGGCACAAGCCAGCTTATGGCTACATTGAGATCGGCAGGTCTTTTGGCAACTCGCTTGCGGGCCCGTGCCAGATCGTACGAAAGATCGACAATCCGCTGGATATCTTCTTCGGTCTCGCCGGGAAAGCCGACCATGAAGTAAAGTTTTAGCTTGCTCCAACCGGCGGCGTAGGCAGCATCGACAGCGGCGAAAAGGTCCTGATCGGTCAAAGGCTTGTTGATTACGCGGCGGAGTTTCTCGCTTGCGGCTTCGACGGCGATGGTCAGGCCGGATTTTCGGACGTTGCTGACGAATTTTGGCAGCAGGTGGAGCTGCTGATCGACTCGCAGGCTCGGCAGCGATACGCCGACATGTTTGGGGCGGAAGTATGCGAACATATTTTCCAGGAGTTGTTCGAGCTGGGGATAATCAGCCGTTGAGAGCGACAGCAGGGAGACCGTATCGAAGCCGGTATTATGGTATGCGTTTTTGGCAATTTCGACGATTCTATCGACGCTGCGGAAACGAATCGGCCGCCGGGTGAAAGAGGCCTGGCAGAAGCGGCAGCGGCCCGGGCAGCCTCGCATTACTTCGATGGTGATTCTTTCGTGGATGGTGTCGATAAACGGGACTATCGGTTTTTCCAGTGCGACAGTTGAGTCGAGATCGTCAACTACGGCATTTTGCAGCTTGCGGTCGGGTAATATTGAAGTTATTTTATCGTTACTATATTGGAACTCGTAAAATTGGGGGACGTATGCCCAGTCAAATTTTTCGTGGGCGGCTTTGAGTATTTCGGCTTTGGAAGCGGACGTTTTTTTCATATTGATTACAAGGTTGGCAAGTTCGAGGGCTGCTTGTTCGCCTTCGCCCAGAATGAACAGGTCGATGAAATCGGCGATCGGTTCGCAGTTATTGCTCATTCCCCCGCCAGCGATCACAATCGGATCATTTTCATTTCTGTTGCGGGTTCGGGTTTTCAGGCCGGCCAGGTCGAGTATGTTTAGCATATTGGTGTAGCAAAGTTCGTTGGAAAGTGAAAAGCCGATGATATCGAAATCGGATACTCGGGCCTTGTTTTCGAGGGTAAAGAGGGGGATGGATTTTTCCCGCATGATATCTTCGGCATCGGTCCATTGGGAAAAAACGCGTTCGGCGGCGATGTTGGCTTGGCGGTTCAAGGCTTCGTAGATTATCTGGATTCCTGAATTTGACATGCCTACTTCGTAAACATCGGGAAAACAGAGGGCGATGTTCAGTTTGGTTTTTGAAAGGTCTTTGACTATCTGGTTTATTTCGCCGCCGATGTATCTGCCGGGCGACTGGATATGGTCGAGAAGCCGGAACTCGAGATCATTTATTATTTTTATTTGTTTTTTTTCCATCGGGATATTATACATTAATTTGGCTATAATGGAATATCAATGGAAAATAAAACGAAAAACAGGTTGAAAACGGTTGCGGTGTTTGCCTTTGTGGCGATGCTGATGCTTTTGGCGGTGCACAGGCGGGTAATTCGGGCTGAGAGGTATTGGCTTGACTTTATGGGAACCGGTACGCATGTGATAGTTTTGGCCAGGGATGACAGGCAAGCGGAAAAGTGTTTCCAGGCTGCACGGGCAGAAATCGAGCGGATCGATAGTCTGATGGACTATCATGACCCCAATAGCGAGTTGAGCCAAATCAACCGCAAAGCGTTTGAGCAAGCGGTAAAGGTTGACAGGGCATTGTTTGAAGTTATCAGCTCGGCGATTGGCTATAGTGAAATCAGCGGCGGCGAATTCGATATAACGGTAGGGCCTTTGGTGGAGCTTTGGAGCCGGTCAGAGATAAAGCCGACCGAAGAGGAAATTCAGGCGGCGAGAGCGAAGGTGGGTTTTAGAAAGCTGATAATCGATCCCAATGAGATGACGGTTCGTTTTGGGATTGAAGGGATGAAGATTGACCTGGGTTCGATTGCCAAAGGGTTTGCGATTGACCGTGCGGTAAATGCTTTGATCGAATGCGGAGCCGGGGGCGGGCTTGTTGACATCGGCGGCGACCTTCGAAGTTTCGGGGCAGCGCCCGGCGGCGATGAATATATAGTCGGGCTTCAAAATCCGCAGGCAGTGGAGGATGTTAATGAGCCGGGGCTTTTGATGAGGTTCGGCATTGAAGATATGGCAGTTGCTACCAGCGGGGATTATCGACGATACGTAGAGATCGATGGCGAGCGGATCAGCCATATTATCGACCCGGCGGCAACTGCGGGTGCGAAGATTTATTCATCGGTTACAGTTATCGCAAAAGACGCAACCAGCGCGGATGCGCTTGCAACGATGCTTAGTTTGATGGAGCCTGAGAAGGCAATCGAAACCGTTGAAAGGCTTGACGATACCGAAGCGGTACTGGTCACCAAGGATAATCAAATCATCAAATCATCGGGAATGGAAAAGTATCTGCGATGATTAAAGGTTATGGCGGATGATCTTGCCTTCGATCATGTAGATGATATCTTCGGAAATGTTGGTTGTGCAGTCTGCGATTCTCTCGAGGTCCTTTGAAACGGACATAAGCCTTAAAAGCTGATCGGCGTTTTCAGGATTTTTCTGAATCTGTTGGACCACTTTGGCATACATCTTTTTATTTAAATCGTCCACCACGTCATCAAGCTCGCAGACCTGCTGTGCTAAATCTGAATCCAATTCTATCAACGATTTCAAACATTTGCTGAGCATTATCTGGACGGTATCAATCATCGGTTCAAAGTTGAACTCAACGGGCAGCTGGCCATAAAATTTCAAAGAGCATTTGGCAATATTCGATGCCAGATCGCCGATCCTCTCCAAATCATTGTTAATTTTTAAAATGGAGACAAGGAATCTAAGGTCGTTTGCAACCGGCTGATAAAGTGCAAAAATTTTAAGACATTCTTCTTCGATATCGACTTCTTCCATGTCAATATTATAATCGTTTTCGACCACTTCCCTTGCCAGTCCTTCATCGGTTTTTTGCAGGGCCAACATAGAATCTCTTACGGAATCCTGAACCTTGGCAGAGAGAGCAAGGATCATTTTTTTCAACTTTTCTATTTCTTTATTTAAATGTGTTCTCAATTTATCTGTTCCTAAAATTTCAATTCTGTTAACCGAATCTTCCGGTTATATAATCTTCGGTGGCTTTTTGCCCGGGATTGCTGAAAATCTTATCAGTCGAATCATATTCGATGAGTTCGCCGAGGCAGAAAAACGCAGTCTGTTCGCTTACTCGGGCGGCTTGCTGCATATTGTGTGTAACGATAACTATAGTATAATCGGCTTTTAGCTGTTCGATCAAGTCTTCGATTTTGCCGGTGGCTATCGGGTCCAGCGCAGAACACGGTTCATCCATGAGCAATACCGATGGTTTTGTGGCCAGGGCCCTTGCAATGCAGAGTCTTTGCTGCTGACCGCCGGAGAGCGCAAGAGCAGATTTTTTTAAATCGTCTTTTACTTCGTTCCAAATTGCCGAAGCCTTTAGGCATCGTTCTACGATATCATAAAGCTTGGATTTTGATTTTATACCCTGAAGTCGAGGCCCATAGGCGACGTTGTCAAATATGGTCTTTGGGAAGGGGTTTGGTTTCTGGAAAACCATACCGACCTGCTGGCGAAGGTTAACCAGGTTGACACGTTTATCATAGATATCGGTACCATCAACCGAGAGCAGACCTTCTGTACGGGTATGAGGGATAAGATCGTTCATTCGATTTATACTTCTAAGGAATGTACTTTTGCCGCATCCGCTTGGGCCGATAATTGCGGTAACGCTTTGGGGTTTTATGTCCATGGTGATTTTGTTTACGCCCATTTTGGGTCCGTAAAAGAAGCTGAAATCTTTCGAGACGATCACCGGCTTTTTACTGCTGACGTTGTTGTCACTGCCGATAGCGTTTTTCTTTGGTTTCATAGAATCAATTCGTCTGGCCAAGATTTCTTTATCTGTACCACTTTCAACAGAAGTTACAGGCATATCTTCTTTCCTTTCACTCATATACTACTCCATTTGAGGATTATAAGCAATTTATTGAGCCTTTAATTTTCTGGATACTTTCGAACGCAGTACGATCGAAATTCCGTTCAAAAATAAAATGAGTATAATCAATGTAGCGACCATCCCGAACTGGTTATGCGGAACCGACATTGCTATCCTGTCACCCACTGCCATGTCATAGGCACCGTATGATAAAGTTCTTGTCGGCTGGAACAGCCATTCAAGGGTGGGTGTGTTTGTCTGGGGGTCAAGCAGGTTCGGAACCGATCCAAGAGCAACCGCACCGGTAAAAAGTATGGGCGCTGTTTCGCCAGCTACACGTGAGAGGCTCAGTATCATTCCGGTCAAAATTCCGGGCAGGGCAGCAGGTAAAGTTACCAGGACGAAAGTTTTAAATTTACCGGCTCCTAAACCCAGAGAAGCTTGTTTGTATGCGATGGGTACCCCTTTTATCGCTTCTTCGCTTGCGCGGATCATAACCGGCAGGGTAAGGACTGCCAAGGTCAGCGAAGCGGCCAGTATGCACGGTTCGGACTTAAATCCAAATGCCGGGAGCAGAAACAAAACGAAAAATGCCAGCCCGAACAGACCGAAGACGATACTGGGAACGCCGGCAAGGGTGTTGATGCCCATCCTTATGATTCTAAATAGAAAGTTATCTGAAGAACATTCCACCAGCCATGCCGCGGAGATAATTCCCAGTGGAATGGCGAATAGCATTGCAACGATGGTGATCACGATGGTGCCCAGGATTTCTGGGCCTACTCCGCCGAAGTAATGGCCCGGGGTAGAGTCATCTATAAAATACTGCCAGTAGAATGTATTTTCAGGCAGAAGCATATTTTTATAATTGCCTTGAAGGTATTCGAAAAATTCGACCATTTTTGTACCTGTGAAGAATTCTTTTCTTTCCATGATAACTTTAATCGATTTCTCGCCGGGAACAGGCTGCCATTTATCATAATAGAAAATTTTATCAAGTGCCCGCTGAGCCATGTCCATTCTGGTTGCACCAAACTGGTTTTCAGCTAACGCAGGCGCCGGTTCGTCGGGTCTTGGGCCAAGCAGTGCAATTAAGCCATCTTCTATCGCATCGAGCTGCTGCTGGTAGGTGTCCCTTTTGGAAAGGTCTATAGTTTGTATGGCTTTTTTGAAATCTTTTGCGACGGTGAACATCTTTTCAACTGCTGTGTGTTCGAATTTTTCGATATTCGAATCGGTCAATACCGTCTCAAGTTCTTCCATAGCGGCTTGATTGGAATAGGCATCCATCGCGTCTTCGATGGCATTTCGAATATCTCTGGCTTGTGATCGCATTTCTATGTAAGTCTGGGAATCTATGTCAGCGGCAGAAAGCTGGTCGCCGTATTCGCGGTAAGCCTGTTTGATCTTTTCGTTAAGTTTGTCAGTGTTGGCACCTTCGAGGGCGTGTTTATAGTCATCAAAGATATTGTATAATTTCCGGCGGTATTGTGATGTTGTTTCAGTTTGCTCTTTAAGTTTATCAATGTCGCCGCGGTTGAACAGAGCCAGCTGCATTTTGCGAAACTCGACGGTTCCATCGAACCAGACGGCTTGTGAGCCTTTGACGAGCATGGGCCCCAGAATCACAATCAGCACCATAACCAGCATTATCGCCGCAAGGGTCGCAACCATCGTGAAGACTTTATCGGTAGTATTTCTAAATTTGATGTTCATTTATTTTTCCTACTTTTTGCCCGACATTGTACGTTTTGTTTTACTTAGGAAGTGCTCGCTAATAATGTTCATTATGAATGTCATTATCAAAAGCAGCACACCGATTGCGAAAAGTGCCTGGCGATGGATCGATCCGGCAGGGGCCTCGCCCATTTCTCCGGCAATTGAGCCGGTCATCGTTCTTATAGATTGTGAAAGGTCCCACCATGGTGAAGGTATCTGGCTGGCGTTGCCTGATGCCATCCATACGACCATTGTTTCGCCGATTGCACGCATCATTCCAAGGATCACTGCCGCGATGATTCCGCTGTGAGCGGCGGGGATAAGGACCTTGAACACGGTTTCAAATCTGGTCGAGCCAAGCCCGTAAGATGCTTCGCGGAGTTCTCTGCCTACCGATGAGAGGGAGTCTTCGGCGACGCTGATAATTGTCGGCAGAGCCATTACCGCCAGAAGCAGTGAAGAGTTCAGGGCGTTTGTGCCGGTGGGGAATCCCAGGTGTCTCTGCATCCAGGGAGCGAGCACCAGAACCGCGAAGAATCCGTAAGCCACCGAAGGGATAGCGGCGAGCAATTCTATGACAGGTTTGACATAATTTCCGATTTTAAATGCGACGATATCGCTTAGAAAAACGGCAACTATTATTCCGATGGGAACAGCGATCAAAAGTGCCCCTGCGGTAACGTACAATGAGCCGGCGATTATCGCCAGTGCTCCGAACTGGCGGCCGTCGCCATGTGCTTCGGGATACCAATCGGTAGAGGTGAGGAATTCTTTTACGTGTGCCAGTGTTTGTGAAAGTGTTTGGCCGTGGAGGAAAAACGGTATCGATTTTTGGATAACGAAAAAGAAGATCAACAACACCGCGAGAACGGATGTGCATGCTATCAAGAGCAGAAGAGCCTGGCCGGCTTTGGCTAGAAGGAAGCCGGTAAGGTCCTGGGATGGAGAAAGAAGCAGCGGCCTTTTTAAATAAACCGCTGCTTTATCGTTTTTGCTGGTAGTATCAGATATTTGTGTCATAAGCAATCTTAGTAATCAGTTACAGGTACAAATCCCTTTGCCATGATGATGTCCTGGCCTCTTTCAGAAAGATAGAAGGTGCAGAACTTGTGTGTCATAGATCCAAGTTCCGGATAACCGTTTGTGAACATGAATAAAGGTCTTGAAACCGGGAATTCGCCGCTTGCGATGGTCTTGCGTGAAGGTGTTACACCGTCGATTGATATTGCCTTAACTTGATTGTCAAGAAAACCAAGGCCTACGTATCCGATAGCTCCTACAGTTTTACTTACTCTTGCGTGTGCCTGTGGGTTCGAATTTACATATTCAACCGAGCCTGCCATTTTTTCTTTTTCCATAATAAGGCCATGGAAAGTTTCGTATGTTCCGCTTGATGTGTCGCGGCTGATCATTACGATTGGCATATCTGCGCCGCCGAGTTCTTTCCAGTTTTTTATCTCGCCTTTGTAAATGGCTTTGATCTTATTAGAATCAAGGTCCTTAACAGGATTCGAGGGGTGAACAACAACGCAAACACCGTCCATAGCTACGACGTGAGCGACAGGAGTTACTCCGTTAGCGACTGCTTTTTCGAATTCTTTGGTTTTCATAAAGCGGCTCATCATGGCGATATCGCAGCGGTTATCGACCAAAGCCGCGGCACCGTCACCGCTTCCGGTTTTCTTGATGCTTATGTCCAAGCCGGGGTACATGCCTTTGAAAACTTCGGCAAACGCATCGCCGATGGGGCCTACGGTTGTCGAGCCTTCGATCTGAAGTGACTGGGCTGGGGCTAAGGTGCCAATTAGCGATATAGCCACTAACGCTGTCATTAAAATACTTTTCATTGCTTTCTCCTTTTGAATTCTGGTTTAATTTTAGGTTTTAAAAAAAGGAGTCAGAAACTGTTTCCTGACTCCCATGTTTAATATCAAACTTTTGTTAGAATTATGTTAGCTTCAAGTTAGTAATTAATTAAGTCTAATTAAAATTTATACATCAGGTCAATTTGGAGCCTGTCAAAATCCAGCGAATCGCCGTCGCGTTCGATTTCGTTTAGGAAATACGATACGCCTGCGAAAAAGTTTCTGGAAATTGCGTAGGTGAAGTTGAGCTCATGGCCTGAACCGCCGGTTCCGCCGCCGATGAAGTCTGAATCTGTTACAACTGCCAGAACGGCGTCTTCTTCGAGGTCACGGTAATTGTAAGCAACGTGCCATGTACCGGGGGCTTTGGCTTTGCCGTATTTTGCACCGACCAGCCATCCGGTATCCTGGTCAACGCCTGAAGCGGCGTTATAGGCGTAATCAAAGAAGATCGAGGCAGGGGTTTCGCCTAGCAAAGTGGAAACTTCTGCGAAAATTTCGACAAGGTTGTATTCATACAGCAAAATTTCCGGGTCAGCGGTTGAGGTGTTTCCGAATGTGTCATCGCCGTAAAGGTTTGCGCCTTCAACATTGTTGTAGCCGTAGAAGCCTGCACCTGCAGTAAGGTGTGTATCTTCTGTGAGCTGCTGTTTGAATGCGGCTTGACCTCCGAACAGTGCGACGTCTGCGCCGTCACCGACTTCGTCAACCCATAGTCCGGCACCGGTTACCCAGCCTGAAAGGCTGTCGCTTAGCTCGAAATCGTAATTTGCGGCAATACCTTCGACGCTGAGATCGCCGTCCCAGAACAGTTCTGTTCCGCCGGGGCGATAGAAAGGAACGCTGAATTTACCGAATTTCATGCTGTAGCCGTCGAACTGGTTGGGATTCCATTCGACAAAGGCTCTGTCAAGCCTGATGTCTTTGGTTGAGAACGTGTTGTCGAGGGTCTGATTGGTAGAAACCGGATCGTCGCCGCCTGAAACAAGTCTCAGGCCAAGTGTCCATTGGTCGTTGATCATGGATTCCATGCCAAGACGGAAACGGATGCGGTGGCGGTTCCTGTTGTCAGAACCTTCTACATCTGTGGTTTCGTGACGGTACCTGAAATCACCATAGAATCTCATTTTTGAGGCCCATTGAAGCGGTTCGGGTATCGCTGTGGGAGCGGGGGCTTGTACCTCGGTGAGTTTGTCCTCGACCATCTGCTGCTGTTGGTCTTGGCTGTCTTCGAGTTGGTTGATTCGATTTTCAAGTTTTTTCAACAGCAAACTTTGTTCTGCGAGCATCTTTTTGAGCTCTGTTACTTCGTCGGCCTTGACGCATGCGGCGGTAACTGCGATAAGCAGTATTGACAGCGTCATTGTACTAAATTTCCTGGCCATGCAAAACCTCCTAAAAAAGTTAAAAAAATTTCTGCAAAAGCACTATGCCAAACAGTCTTGCAGAGTAAATAACGCCATAATGTTAGCATTGTGTGAGCAAAAGGTAAGTAACTCTTAATTTTCTAACATTTTTATAACTTTTTTTTAATCTGTGTCAAACGTGAACTTAATCTAGGGCTAATGTTTGCCTTACATGGGGAAAATGAAAAAAAAAGACTTTTGATTTTGTGTTGACTTAGTATTATATCTCGATTTTATCTCATCGCTGCCGGGATTGAGCTTTTGTAATTCAACAGCTTCTGCTGCACGGGTATTATTTCTGCAATAGAGTTTTTATTACTCGGTTGGGGATTTTGGGATTATTATTTCGAAGCGGGTGCCTTGTCCGATATTGCTTTGGACTTCAACTCTGCCGCCGTGCGACTGGCAGATGTGTTTGACTATCGAAAGGCCAAGGCCTGTTCCGCCGAGTTTTCGGCTCCTGGCTTTGTCGGTAACATAGAATCGCTCAAATATTCTTTCGAGGTGCGCCGAAGGTATCCCGTAGCCGTGGTCCTGGACAGAAATTTTTATTTCTTTCTCGTTTTGCTCGGCGGTAACTTCTACCTGCTTGTTTTCATCGGAATATTTAACCGCATTGTCTATCAGGTTAACCAAGGCCTGCTCGATTAGAAACGGGTCGATCCGGCAGATGATATCGGGGCTTTCAATCACGATTTCAACCTGTTTTTTCTTTGCCTTCATCGAGCAGGTTTCTACTGCGGCTTGAATGCAGGTTTTTATGTTCGCCTGTTCGAGCGTTAATCGCTGGGCCTGATCTTCTTCCTGTATTCTGCACAAGATCAGCAGATCTTCGATTATGGCATTTAGCCGGTCAGTATGACGTGCTATTATCGATAAAAATCTTTGGGCATCGTCTTTGTTATTTACCGCCCCGTCAAGCAATGTTTCAACGAATCCCTTGATCGAGGTGATGGGTGTTTTTAATTCATGCGAAACATTTGCGACGAAATCGCGGCGAATATTTTCAAGCTGCCTCAACTTTGTAATATCGTTAAAGACGATTATCGCACCAGGGTCTGTTCCGAGTTTTTGCTCAAGATTTCTGCCGTAAACATGGAGATATTTTTCACGTTTTTCGCCGGATGCTATTTCCATGGTGATCGGCTCAGAGCTTTCCAGGGCATCTTTGATGAACTGGAGGATTTTCGAATCCCTGATTACTTCTTCGACGCTCCTTTTTTCGACGTTATCTATTTCCACATCCAGAAGCTGGCCTGCGGTTCTGTTCATGCTGATAACCCTGGACTGGGCATCGATGGCTACAACGCCTTCAGCCATGCTCGAGAGTACCACTTCAAGCTCGTTACGCTGGCTGGTAACTGTCTGGAGGCGTTCTTTTAGCTGCTTTGCCATTTTATTAAGTGAAATCGCCAGTGCCTCTAGTTCACGAGTTTTTGGCACCTGTATGTTGTTGTCAAAATTTCCCGTGGCGAACTGCTCAGCGTTTTCTTTCATTTTTTCGATAGGTTCGCTTATACGTCTTGAAACGACAAAACTGATTATTGCCGCAATTATTGCTATGCCAAGTCCTAATCCAGCGATTCGCCAGAGTATTGTGTTAAGGGAACTGTTTATATGGCCAACGTCCATTGATGTTCTTATAAATGCAACTATTTCGTTATCGCGTTTGACGGGAATTGCGGTGTACATCATGTTATGATTTAATGTATTGCTGAACCTTGTTGCAATGCCCAATCCCTTGTCCCATGCCTGGAGGATTTCGGGCCGGTCAGAATGATCATCCATTTGTGCGGGAATTTCGAAGCTGTCTGCCACGACTGTTCCATCGGCCAGAACAACTGTGATCCTTGTTTGGGTCTGTTGTCCGATCGATTTGCTTACCTTGTCTATATAGTCGTAGTTCTGTTGAAATATTTCATCTTGGAGGATATTTCTGATAACCATAGCCTGGTTTTGCAGGTTATCTTCTGTAGAGCTGTAGAAGAAATTCCGAAAAGCGGTTGAGGATGAAATTGAGACTATCCCCAGTGAGAAAACGATTATCGCAATAAACCAAATATAAAAATGCCAAAAAAGCCTACGCCTTATCATTTATTATCCATAAAATTTGATACTTTTTACAGCAGTACTGTGTGAGTTTTTGTTCGGTCGGTACGAAAAACTTTATTCGTCGCCGTTAACTAACTCAAATTTATACCCCACACCCCGCACTGTTTCAATACATTTCCCGTAAGAGCCGAGTTTTTTTCTTAAGCCAACAATTTGAACGTCCACTGCTCGGTCGGTAACAATATAGTCATCTCCTTTGGTCGAATCGACGATCTGGTAGCGGGTAAAAACCATTCCTTCACGGCTTGCAAGCAGGTGCAAAACCTTGAATTCGGTCAAAGTGAGCTTGATTTCATTTCCGCTTACAGTTACCCTGAACCGTTCCGGGTCGATAGTGATACCGCCTTTTTTTAGAAGTGATTTGTCGGTAATATCCGGCTCATTTTTTCTTCGCAGGACCGCCCGTATCCTCGCAAGGAGAACTTTTGGGCTAAATGGTTTGGTAATATAATCATCGGCTCCGACTTCCAGGCCGTGAACAACATCGCCTTCTTCTCCTTTGGCAGTTAGCATTATAACAGGAATGGAGCTGGTGCGGGTGTTGGATTTTAGAGCCCTGCAGACTTCCATGCCGTCAAGGCCTGGCAGCATCAGGTCGAGCAGTATAAGGTCTGGAGTTTGTGCCCGGGCGATGGAAAGGGCCCTTTCGCCGCTTTCGGCCATGGTAACATTAAAACCGCGGCTGGAAAGATTGTATTCAACCAGTTCTAAAATGTCCCGTTCATCATCTACAACAAGGATCGACTCTTTTGCCATTAAAAAATTCCTTTTAGCAAATTATTATGCCTGTCTAATTTATACGGGTATTTTAACAACAATTGTTAGCTTTATGTTAGGATTATAACAGAAATCGGTTAGCATTTCCATAAACCCCTGTAGATAACCAACTTTTAAATTTGATTTCTGAGCAAGAGCAGATTTATGATGCTAAAGGTGTTTTTTACTCTAAATTTAAAGAGATTATTAATAGCTTACTTGAAACCTGTAGAGAATTTGTTAGAATCTAAGCCATGACAGAATTTAGTGAAAATACTCCATTGGATATTGAGATAAGGGAAGCGACGATTGACGATCTTGCCGCGATTTTTCATTTGGGTGAAAAACTTTTTCGTCCCCGGCAGTCTTCGAACCTTTATCGAACGTGGGACGCGTACGAAATAACTTCCCTGTTCAATTCCGAGCCGGAATATATACTCGTGGCGGAAGTTGCAGGATCCGTCATAGGATTTGCGATGGGAACGGTTATCGAAAAAGCGGCAACAGCATGGAATTACGGCCATCTGGTCTGGCTGGGGGTTGAGCAAGCCTTTGCCCGTCAGGGTGTTGCGAGTATGCTTTTTGACGAATTCAGCGAGATCATGAAAAAAGCCGGCGTTCGCATGTTGATCGTCGATACTCAAAAAAATAACGAACGCGCCATTAAATTTTTCAAGAAAAAGGGATTTGCCAATCCGATAGACCATATTTACATGACCTTGAATTTTGAAAACCTGGAGGAGTAGATGGAATTTCATATTTCCGAGTCTCGCCTGAAAGACCTCCTCAGGGAAATGGTTAATATTTACAGTCCCACCGGCAAAGAATCTCAGATTTCAGAATTTCTGGCCAAGTATCTCAATCAATATAAGCTTCCTGTGACTATGCGTGAAATTGGTGACGGGCGAAGGAATGTTGAGGTTGTTCTGGGCCAAAACCCTCCTGACATTGCGTTCATTGGTCATATTGATACTGTTCCGGCATTTGATATTGAACATTTTGAGTTCGATCAGCAGGGCGACCAGGTTTTCGGTCTTGGCACAGCGGATATGAAAGGCGGTTGTGCGGCGATGATCGAAGCGTTTGTTTCTCTGATCCAGAAGGGGCATGAACTTGAAAACGTCGGTCTTTTTCTTGTGGTCGGAGAGGAAGAGAACGGCGACGGTACTGCCGCACTGCTTGAGACGATGAGTTTTCCCTGGGCGATAGTAGCTGAGCCGACAAATCTCCAGCCATGTTTTGGTCATTATGGTTATATTGAAATGCTGGTGCGTGCATACGGCAAACGCCGTCATGCTTCGATGGCAGGGCGTGAATATAATGCGATTTTGAACACCCTCCAGACGCTGCTTGGTTTGGCAGAGCTGCTTGATAACAAGTATTCACAAACGGTTATGAATATCCGTTCGCTGCATTCGTCCGAATCGGGTTTTGCGGTTCCTGCGAGCTGTGAGGCCTGGATCGATTTCCATATCAAACCATCGCAGGATATTGATAAGATGATCAAGGAACTAACCGAAACCGCTGATGAGCATCTTTCGGGAACCGCCGCTAAAAATCATGAGATAGAGTTTCCGACACTGGCACCGGGTTATCAGTTGAATAATAATTCTAAGTTTTGCGATAAACTTAAAAAAGCCTATAAACATCAGTCATTGCGGTGGGAACCTTCAACTTTTACCAGCCATTCTGATGCGAACCTGCTTCGACAGGCAAACTGCAGTCCGGTAATCCTGGGCCCTGGTTCGTTGGCTCGGGCACATACCCGTGACGAAGCCGTTTCCTTTGAGCAGGTGGTTACCGCCGCGAATCTTTATCAGCAGATTTTGTTGTCGCTGTAATTAGATTTCAATTTCCTGGTTAACCCTCGATACAATTTTACCGATATACTGACCGGAATTGAATATTCAGTTACGAGGACGCAAAATGAATAAAATCGCAAAAATAGTAAACTCCGCTATTCTTATCGGACTTTTCGCGATACTTACATTTATAACCTTACCGGTGTTGGAAATTCTGTAAAACCTTATAGGACTTTGGGGCTGTTAAGCCGAAAATCACATCTGGTTTTTGAAAAACGGTTTTGGTTTTTTCTTCTTTTTCTTGCCGCCTGTTTTTTTGGTTACGGGTACCTTGCCCTGTTCTTCCAATTCTTTGCGCTCGCGGATATGTTTGCGGATAACCGTTTGTTCGATCACTCCGCCAAAGGTCGAAGCCATAATGTAAAGATTCAATCCCGAAGGTGCCTTGTAAAGGAAGACAAGCATCATAATCGGCATCATCCACTGCATCATCTTTTGCTGCTGGGCCATTTTCGGATCGACTTTGCCGCTTGTATGCGGCATTAATTTTTGCTGGAGGTAGAACGAAACGCCAAGGAGTATCGGCAGCAGGTTGAATGAATTCAATTCAACATTCAACAGGGGAATGGTAAATTCCGGGAACCTGAAAAGTGCATCAGGCGATGAAAGGTCAGTTATCCAGAACGGTAAAAACGCCGCGCCTCTAAGTTCAACGCTGGCATAAATTGCGCTGTATAACGCTATCCAGATGGGCATCTGCAGCAGCATCGGCAAACAACCGAGCACCGGCGATGCACCATGTTCGCGGTAAAGCAACATCATCTGCTTGTTCATCTCGGCTTTGTTATTTTCATATTTTTTCTTTATCTCTTCGGATTTGGGTCCGAGCTTTTGCATGCTCATCATGGAAATCTGGCTCTTTTTCGTGATGGGATGCAAAATCAAACGCACAACCAAAACGAGAATTATTATTACCAGACCGTAATTGGGAATGAACATGTACATCCACTTCATAATTCCCAAAACCATAAACGCCATCGATGTTACCCAGCCGAACGTGCAGCAGCTTTGAAAATCAATCGTGTTGATAAAACCAAGCGAGGCATAGAGATCGTTGGTTTCGAAGAGTTCTTTGTCTTTGGCGCCGAGATAAATCTGGAAATCGAAACTTTTTGTCTGGCCCGCATTCAGTTCAAAATCCCTGACGTGGAATTTGAATCCGGCAGCTGCCAGATCGTCTTGTTTCTTATCCGGATACGACCTTAGCCCGGGCTCATAAAATTCGGCAATATCGACATAAACCCATTCGGTCGAATTGTTATCAGGCAGTGGCCTTGTTATTGCGGCGAAATACTTATCAACCGAAGCCACCCATAGAAAATTTGCGGCCGGGCTTTCATGCAGGATGTTCATTTTTTCTTCGAACTCAAGCGGGCTGTTTTTGCCGCGCAGCCAGTCAACTGTACCCTTGCGAACATCCAGGGCGGTTAGTTTAACGGTTTCGATATTTTGATTAGGCATCGAATAGGCCGAAATTATTTTCCTCAAATCCGTACGTACGCCCTCGCGCGGCAGACCAACCGGGCCTTGCATATCGAACCGGCTTTGAATGTCAACCGCACTTATATTTTTAACGTTTATTCGGCAAAGCAGGTGATGAATGCCCGGGGTTATTTCGTAAACTTTTTCCAGCTCGATGATGTCCCGGCCTTGGGCGTCCAGAATTATGGTTGAGAACCTTGCGGTTTCCGCGCCGTTGGCATCAACGGTTTTTTCCAGGAATTTCCAGTTGAGATTGTTAAGGCGAAGTTTGAGCTTCTGGTCAATAAGCACAAAAGAATCGTTCGCATAGGATAGTACTTCATTGCCGGTTTCTTTTTCGACCGGGTTGAGCAGCATTAAATATTCCTGCGGGTCATCAGGATTTAGATTGTCATACCTGTTTAGGTAAGCGTTGCGAATTGAGGCCCCTTTTGTATCCAGGTTCAGTTCATAGAAAAACTCGCTTTGGCGGTCTCTCGAGCCAAGTGTAACAATTTCGCTTTTGCCCGGCACAGCCATCAGACTCGTCATATCATATTGTGTCTCTTGCCCGGCGGTGTTGTCATTGACAGCCGCCATAGCTTTTAGACCACTCACGCTTGCAAGGGGAACCAACCCTTCGCTGGAATCTTCAAACAGGCCTGTCTCTAAAACCAGGCTGCCGCAATAAACAAAAAACGCCGTCAATACCAAAGATACTGCTATTTTGAATTTCATAAATTTTCCTGAAACAATTTTCTTTTAATAAACCTGTATATTATATGAGTAGTTATCCTATCTGCCTTCGGCAAGTCTGTCTCCTTCGAAATCATCGAGCCGCTCGATAGCGTAAATCTTCTCAGCTGTTGTCTTGTGGTCGTATTCCAGCCTGACAAAATGCACGATGTTGTCTTCTATATAGGCGTAACTGGCTCGGGGGTCCCTGTCTCTTGGCTGGCCGACTGAGCCGACATTTATAATCGCCTTTTCGTCGGGTATTATCGGGTACTCGTCGCCAAGTTCCTCCGGTGCGTAGAAGTCGGGGTCCTCCAGGAAAACGCCCGGCAGGTGAGTATGACCGATAAAACATGTGTGTTTGACACGATCAAATAATGCATTTAACTTCATCGGGGTGGTATAGACATCATCGGGGAAAACATATTCGTTTATCGGCTTGCGGGGTGAGGCGTGACAAAGATCTATCGTTGCCTCGACATCGCCCAGTTTCTGGGTGGTTGTGTACCTCATCTGCTGATGGCCGATATATTCCCATCTTTTTTTGCGGTCCTGTTCGGTGCCCGATTTTTCCAGAACGTCCCTTGTCCAGTAGCTTGCGGCTTCGGCGCCGGTATTGAAATTTGTCGGCTCGTACAAAACGGCATAATCGTGGTTGCCCAGTACGCAAATTTTGGCGTGATCTATCACAAGGTCAAGGCATTCGCAGGGATTTGGCCCGTAGCCGACGATATCGCCAAGACAGTACACATTTTTGATACCGCGATTGTCAATATCTGCCATTACTGTCGTCAAAGCCTCTAAATTTGAATGTATGTCGCTTATGATCGCAAACATTTTGCACCACATATTTTAACAAAATCTAATACGTTGTCTGAGCTTACCGCAGACTTTGCTCTTTATACCAGAAAACCGATGAGATTACAAAGTACAATTTTAAACAGGTTAAATAAAATCTACTTTTATGGACAATTCCTACTTGGATAGACACTTTACCACAATTGCCCCAAATTTTGTCATTTGAGTTTTAACATTTTGTATTTTGTAGAGCCTTTTGGAAAAAAAATCAAAAAAATCGATAAAAGTCCAAAATATTTTGCAAAATTCTTTTTCAATTGCCGATACATTAATTATATTATCTATGAGTAAACAGTTTTTTCCGTAATTTGTAAGCTCTTTGAGAATGGAACTCTATGTCAGCTAAAAACAGGACAGTTAAAATCTGGGCTTCACTGGTCGCTTCGATGACCATCGGTGCTATCGTTTTGATGGCACTTGATAACCAGAAAATAGCGGCACCTGCGTTTAGTCTTTCGAGCTTCCAAAAACTTGAAAACATCGACCGCATTATAGAAAACGCGATCAAAGCCGAAAAGGCACCTTACAATTGCGTTGATATCGATTACAGCAATACCATCGGCGGAACTATCGACAATATTGCACTGTCGATGGGTACGACCAATCCAGCAAAGGCTGACTTTCATTTTCTTATCGGCAATGGCGACGGGGCCCCTGACGGCGAGATCCTGATTACGCAAAGATGGGAATCTCAACAGCTTTGCAATGATAACTCCGGTAAGATAAAGATATTAGTAGTTTCTGACGGTTTCAGTGTTCGGCCCACCGAGACACAGGTCAAAAGGCTTGCATCGCTGCTTAATACTATTGCCAGAAAATATAAAATCAAGTCCTCAAACATTTCTCAGCCTGCAAACCTCGAATTATAATACTGATATCGCGGTTTTTGGGTAAATTAACATCCAACATTTTTGCCTGGTTTTCATAATCTCCCGATTTAAACTGTAAAAATTTGCATTTTCTGTTGAATTCGTCATTTTTTACTTTGAGCAAAAGTCTTTTTGAGCCGATATATCCCGTGTAATGATTAATAACAGGGAATTTATGCGAATAGAGGCAAAAAGGGGGCAAATACTTGGCTCAACCGCATCGGTTATGGCGGTTATTTCGGCTTTATATATTTTTACGAGTATTTTCGGGTATCAAAAAACACTCGTAAAAGATGCTAAAGCCGCTGATTTTCGCACCGAAATAATCCAAAATGCTACAATTTTGACTTCAAATTCACGTCTGGAACCTAAAAGTTCAGGTGCGGTAGTATCCAATATCAACGACCGCGGAGCCAATATAATTGTAGAAGCAAACATAAACGGCAAAACTTTCCCCGCTAAATTAGATACCGGTCTGGGCTTTGCCGATGTCTGTTTGAGTTCTAATCTGGTTGGCAGGTTGGGTCTGAAAGTTTCGTCTGTCGGGGAGGTGTGGCCCGGCACCACTGGCGGGATTTGCCAAATTGGCAAGTTTGACATTGGAGCGGTTTCGATAATCTCGCCAAAAGCCGTTTATCTGGACCAGTTTTGGGAAAAACAGCTTTTCGGCATCAGCTACGACCAGGAATATCAGTTCACTATCGGTCTGGGGATTCTGGAAAAGTTCAGTTATATAATGATCGATACCCGCAGCGGTGTGGTTCGCTTTAGTAAAAACCAGAAATTCGAACCGCTTGGCGGCGGCTGGGGGCGGATGGAAATGCGGTTTGGACAGGATCGGTTCGGCCAGCGACGGCTTTTTGTCAGGGCGAAAATTTGCGGGGTGGATACAGAATTGATATTTGATACCTGCGGCGGCAGCGATATTAAACTTACCAACCAAAGCTGGGGAAAAATCAAAGACTCGGCAGGGGATTACCAAAGTTATTTATCAATGGTTACATACGCGCAGTTCGGGCAGGTCGAATGCGAAACAATCCGCGGGGAAAGCCTAACATTAGCAAGCCAGCCGCTTGCAAGCAGTCAGCTAAAGATCATCAGCGAGCAAATGCAATATGCTCAAAATATATTGCCCATATCGGTTTTTGAAGGCAAGGCGGTCATTATCGATTTTTTGAACATGGTTCTCTGGGCAAAGCAGTAGGGATCTTTAAAATTGGTTTTTGGTCGTTTCTGTGATACGGCAGTTATTTCAATTCCTATCTCATCGCTTCTGCGATTGATTTTTTTAACTCTTTCGGAGTTTGAATCTTCGGCAAGTTTTTGTTTTCAAGGTCTTTGATGGTCTGTTATAATTGACACTTGTTGAAGTTATGTGATTTCGAGGTGAACAAGTGAGAAAAAAATTGAATATGGGTTTGCCGCGGGCCAACGGTGTTTTTATTACCGGTACCGATACGGGGGTAGGCAAGACGCTTATTTCAGGCGGAATAGCGAAAGTTCTGGCTGATGATGGAGTTCAAGTCGGATGTTTTAAGCCGATAGCTACCGGCTGTTTCGAAGAGGCCGGTCGGCTGGTCAGCAGCGACGCGAAGTTTCTGGCAAAATATTCGAATGCAGGACTTGATTATGAAACGATAAACCCGATCCGTTACAGGGTCCCTGCGGCGCCGCTGGTCAGTGCGCAGGCGGAAGGGGTGGATTTGGATTTAACCAAAATTTTTGAACCTTATAAAGAAATAATCAGCAAATCGAATTTTGTGGTAGTTGAAGGTATCGGAGGTGTGCGGGTTCCGCTTAGTGTTGATTTTGATGTTTTGGATTTGATGAAAGAATTCGCTTTGCCGGTTATTGTTGTTACCCGGCCGAATCTGGGAACGCTTAATCACACGCTTTTGACAATTGACGCTGTTCGTGACAGCGGGCTGGAGCTGGCGGGAGTGATAATCAGCGGTTATAATCCCAAGACACGGGATATTGCGGAAAAAACGGTTGAGCAGACTATAATCAGTTGCGGCAATATTGATGTTATGGCGACGGTGCCTTATTATGAAAATGCCGATGTGGATAAAGGCGAGATCGGCAATAGTTACTTTGCGTTGGAAGAAATACCGTTTGTAGGGATTGGGGCGGCTTAATAATTGAAAAATGGATTGTTTAGAAGGATTTTATAAATGCCCGATAGGAATATAGAATTAAGGCGTTACCTGGTTGAGATTGACAGCTATAAAGTTCAGCAGCTTTTTACTGATTGTTTGGTGATCGGTTCCGGTATTGCCGGTTTGCGGGCAGCGATGGAAGCTGGTCAAAGCTGTAATGTGATCGTTGTTTGCAAGGGTGATATTGCCAATTCGAATACGTGGAATGCTCAAGGCGGTATTGCGTCGGTGCTTGATCAGAGTGATAGTTTCGATTCGCATATCGAGGATACTTTTAAGGCAGGCTGTTATCTCAATGACAGGGATGTGGTTGAGCTTGTTGTTAAAAAAGGGCCTGAGCTTTTGAAGCAGTTGATAGACTGGGGTACGGAATTCGATTTGATCGATGGAGATATCGATATCACGCTCGAAGGCGGCCATTCGCATGCCAGGGTTGCACATGTTCACGGCGATTCGACCGGGCGGGGCATTGCTGAGGCTTTGATACGTAAAGTGGGCCAGAGTGAAAACATTAAGGTGATGGAAAAGTTTTTCTGTATTGATCTTATCACTGACGATGACAATAGATGTATGGGCGCGGTCGGCATGTATAAAGGCGACTTGCAGATAATCTGGGCAAAGCAGACGATACTTGCCACCGGCGGAGCGGGCAGGCTTTATCGGGAAACGACCAATCCGGATGTGGCGACCGCGGACGGTCTGGCGATGGCATATCGCGCGGGTGCGGTTTTGAGTGATCTGGAGTTTATGCAGTTTCATCCGACGACGCTTTATATTGCTGGCGCGTCTCGTGCTCTTATTACGGAGACTCTTCGAGGCGAGGGCGCGGTTTTGCTCGATTCCAATGGCTATGCTTTTATGAAGGATTACGATGAGTCGGCGGAGCTGGCGCCGAGGGATATTGTCAGCAGGGCGATACTGGCCCAGATGCTAAAGACCGGTTCTACTCATGTTTACCTGGATGTTCGGCATTTCGATAAAGAGCATTTTTCCAAAAGGTTCCCGCTTATTACCGAACTTTGTGAGAATTTTGATATTGATGTCAGCCAAGATCTCATTCCGGTTCGGCCAAGTGCGCATTACATGCTAGGCGGAGTTAAAAGTGATATTGAGGGTCGTACGAGTTTGAAGAATCTTTTTGTCTGCGGCGAGGCGGGGGCAACGGGTTTACATGGTGCCAACAGGCTCGGCTCTAATTCGCTTTTGGAGGGGCTGGTATTTGGTCAGATTTGCGGTCGGAATGCGGCGGAGGACGCAAGGAAGTTTAACAACAGTTTTAAGCCGTATAAAATGCAGTACAAGATTGACAAGTCTGATCGAAGCAGGCTTGATACGGTGGATGTGACCAATTCGCTGCGTGCTTTGATGTGGAGAAATGTCGGTATAACCAGGCGTGAACAGCCGCTTGAGGAAGCGATGGAGATAATCGCGTTTTGGGATCGGTACGTGATGGATAAAAGTTTCGATTCGGCTGACGGCTGGCAGTGCCAGAATATGCTGACAGTGGCGATGTTGATGGCCAAAGCGGCACGAACGCGAAAAGAATCCAGGGGCGTTCATTACCGCCAGGATTTTCCACATAGCGATGATGAGAATTTTAATCAGCACCTTGATTGGGCGAAGTAGTTGAGCGTTTGCGGGTCAGGTAGTTATTTATTGTTGGGGCGATCAGGATTATCAGCAGGGCTATGGCTGAGAGGTGTTTGATGTATGCGGGCAGGACTTCATGGGCGGTATGGGCCATTTGGGCGGTGATGTCGAATTGAATGACGTAATCGAGGAATATGCCTGAGCCGAGTGCGCAAACGACAACGGATATTATGTAAATTACAGCAGTTCGCAGGCCCATATTTTTGTATATGGTTGCCAGTCCGACGGCGTTTGTGGCAGGGCCGGTCATGAGAAAGACTATCACCGCGCCGGGGGATAGTCCTTTTGCCAGAAGCACCGCGGCAATCGGAACCGAAGCAGTCGCGCAGACGTAAACAGGTATGCCCAGAAAGAGCATGATTATCATCGCGCCGATTCCGGCAGGCATAATTTCGGCGAAAAAATCCGGAGGGATAAGAGCGGCCAAAATTGCGGCGATAAATAGTCCGATCATCATTGATTTGCCGATATCGGCAGGAAGCGAATAAAATCCGAACCTGAAGATGCGTTTGATCGGATTCGCTTTGGGTTTTTCGATATTACAACATTCGTCTTTGCATACGGGTTCATCTTTGAAATCGGTTTCGGGTTTTCCAAATATCGCAACTCCCACGCCGCCGATTATTCCTGTTGCAAAAGCTACCAGCGGTCGAAAGACAGCAAGAAATGGACCGAGCAGGCTGTAAGTTACAAGTATGCTGTCAACGCCGGTTTGGGGGGTCGAAAGTAAAAAGGATATTGATGAAGCCTTGCTGGCTTTGTGTTTTCTAAGTGAAACGGTTACCGGAATAACTCCGCACGAACATAGCGGCAGAGGCACGCCGAAAAGAGAGGCTTTTATGATAGGCCATATACCTTTTCCGCCGAGATGGCGTTCAACAACCGAGGGAGAAATAAAGACCGAAAGTAACCCCGCAACGAAAAAGCCGAACAAAAGATAAGGCGACATTTCGCCAAGGGTCATCCAGAAATCAACTATAACATTTTTAATAAAATCCATAAATTACCAGTTCCAAATCAAAGTTCAATTTACATTACTACTCTATTATATCTCCCTGGAGCGAAATTGTAAGTTCTTTTACTTCAAGGTCGGTCTGGGCTTTTTGGGCGGCGGCTTTAGCAATGGCGGTAAGCGAGCTGCAGCAGGGCACTTCCATGCGGACAACTGTGAAAGATTTCAAATCGTTTTCTTTGATTATACTGGCGAGCTTATCAACATAAGGTGTTTTGTCGTCGAGCTTGGGACAGGCGATTGCAATGGCTTTGTCCTTTAGAAGTTTATCGTGGAAATTGCCCATAGCGTAAGCCACACAATCGGCTACCAGCATCAGGTCTGCATTTTTGAAATACTCGGCATTGATCGGCACCAGTTTTAGCTGAACGGGCCACTGGCCAAGCTGGCTCCCGCCGGAAGTGAAGAAATCGTCTTCAGTCTTTTTGGGGGTGAACTTTTTCGCCATTAAACCGGGACATCCGAATTGCGGTTTTTCTTCTTGATCTTTCATCTTTTTTTCTTGAAGATACTTTTGGGTGGCTTGCTCGTCGAATTCTTTGGCTTGTCGTTTTTCGATCTTGATGGCATCCTGTGGGCAAGAGCCGATGCAAGCTCCGAGTCCATCGCAGTATATTTCGCTGACAAGCTGAGCTTTGCCGTCAATCATTTGGATTGCACCTTCTGCACATGCATTAATGCATTTGCCGCAGCCGTTACATTTTTCGCGATCGATTTTGATTATATCTCTTTTTGCCATAATTATTCCTTTTATGGTAAAGAAGCGCCCGCATCACACGGGCGCCCCTTGGGTTAAACTATTTACTTATTTTAAGATTTTCTGTAAATCCTGTTGCGGTGTACTGATAGGCTGCAAGTTGAAATTTTCAACCAGCACGTTCAATACCGCAGGTGTAATAAAGGCCGGCAATGATGGTCCAATCCTCATATCTTTGATTCCAAGATACAGCAATGTAAGCAGGATACAAACGGCCTTTTGTTCATACCAACTTAGTACGAGTGTAAGGGGCAGTTCGTTCACATCGCAATCGAAAGCTTTTGATAAAGCAAGTGCGATCTGGATCGCAGAATAGGCATCGTTACACTGGCCAACATCGAGCAGACGCGGAATGCCGCCGATATCGCCGAATTCCATTTTATTGAAGCGGTATTTTCCGCAAGCCAGAGTAAGTATCACGCAATCGTCGGGAATCTGTTCTGCCAATTCTGTATAATAATTTCTACCGGGTTTGGCTCCGTCGCAGCCGCCTACGAGGAAGAAGTGGCGGATTTGGCCGGCTTTTACGGCTTCGACGACTTTATCAGCTACGCCCATGACGGTGTTGCGAGCGAATCCGATGGTGATTGTTTTTTCGGGTGCATCTTCGACAAAACCTTCGCAGTTGATCGCTGTCTCAATAAGCTGTGAATAGTCATCGTCCTGCACATGTTTGACGTCCGGCCATCCGACCAGGCCTTTTGTAAAGATTCGATCCTTGTAAGAGTCTTTGGGTCTCTGGATACAGTTTGTGGTCATCAAAATCGGTCCGGGGAATGCGTCGAATTCTTCACGCTGATTCTGCCATGCTCCGCCGTAGTTTCCTGCCAAATGTTCAAACTTTTTCAAACCCGGATAAGCCAGGCAAGGCAGCATTTCGCCATGTGTATAAACGTTTATGCCTTTTCCTTCGGTTTGCTTGAGCAATTCATAAAGGTCTCTGAGGTCATGGCCTGACACGAGAATGGCTTTACCTTTGACGGGCGTTACTCTGACGGTTGTCGGTTCCGGGTGGCCGTAGGTTTCGGTATTGGCTTTGTCGAGCAGTTCCATTACACGCAGATTGAGTTCGCCGGCTTTCATCGCCATGGAGACCAGGTTGTCGATATTCTGAGCATCATCAGATGTAAGGAAATTTATGTACTCGTGGAAAGACGCATAAATGCCTTCATTTTCGAAACCTAAAATGGCTGCGTGATCGGTGTAAGCTGCGGAACCTTTAAGGCCGTAAGCGATCAATTCCTGCAGGCCGGTTACATCTTCGCCGAGTTTTTCTTTTCGATACTGGATGAAAGGTTCACTTTTTGGCATCGGCTGATAAGTTTCATCAGAGCCGCTTAGCTGTTTTGCCTTTTCGATCATCTGCGAGGCTTTATCGATGTATTTTTCAATTCGTTTTGGATCAAAGTTTACATTTGTAACCGTTACGAAAAGCGCTTCAACTACAAAGCGATCGATCTGGTTGTCCTTTTTTTCATTTTGTCTGGCTCGGTGTGCGTAAAATGATATTTCCTTTACCTTTTCGAATAAATGGTCCTGAAGATTGGCTGTGGTTTCGTCTTTTCCGCAGACGCCCATTTTTGTACAGCCTGTTCCTTTGGCTGTTTGTTCACATTGATAACAAAACATACTCATACTTTTCCTTCCAAATTTTAAGTTTTTTTTTCGCGTATCATAATTAATAACATTTTAAATTTTTCCGTTGCTTTGAGAGCGTGCGGTATATCGGCGGGCATTACGGTAAAGTCACTTTCGCTGAGGTTATGGACCTGGTCGCCGATAGTGATCTCTGCTTTGCCGTCGAGTATCTGGACAGCGGCATCGAACGGTGCGCTGTGGGTGCTAAGGCCCTGACCGGCATCAAATGAAAACAGTGTCAATGTTCCCGCATCTTTGTCGAGTAGGGTTTTACTCACAACAGATCCTTGTGAGTAATCGATTGAATCTTTCAGGTTTATAGATTTTGCCAAGCAATAGTCGGCAACGCCTTTTCTTTGATTAGCTGTCATTTTTGTTCCCCTTCATTAGGTTATCGTTTTCGATGATGTCCTTTATTGTTATTGACGAAAGTTTTTGGGCAATATCTTCTTCAAGCAGGCATACAAATTTTGCGATCGGGCAAGTTGGCTTTCTCGGACATGTATCCATAGCCGGTGAACAGTGGTTCAGTGCCAAAGGACCCTGCATTGTCTTGATTACATCGAGCATCGAAATCTGATGCGGCTTTTTGGATATCCTATATCCGCCTTTTGCGCCCATTTCCGATTCCACCAATCCTGCTTTTGAGAGCTTTTGGAGAATTTTGGCAGTAAACTGCTCAGAAATATCCTCAAGCTCTGCCAGCTTTTTAGCACTTACTGAATGTTTCGGCCCGGAATGCTGCCCAAGGCTTGCCATAATCCTGAGTGCGTAATCGCTATTTTGTTTCAAGAAATTCATATTTAAATTTACCTTTCATAGCTAACTAAGACTATTCTAGTCCTATATACGGATTTTGTCAACCCCTGTTTGGAAAAATTTTGATTCTTTCAAAAAAAATTCTAGCGGTGATGGTTGATGGTCGATTAAAGTAATGTAAATCAATTGAGGTTAGTTATAGGAGTGTGATCGTGTCGATTGCCTGTCGTTTTTCGGTTATTTTAGTTGTTTTATGTTTTGTTTTTGGTTTTTCGGGCTGTATTCAGCAGGAGGAGTATTCGGCCCCTGCTATTGTTGATTCCAGGCCGGTTTATAGACCCACATTGTATAAAAATCAGCCGCTTACCAATACATATAAGCGGAAACATGCAATAGCAAAAACTGACAACAGTTTCTATTCTAATATTTCTCTAAGCGGTAAAACTATTATTGTCGATCCCGGCCACGGCGGCAAAGATCCTGGTGCTGGGGAAGTGGGCTATTCTTCGGTACCTGAAAAAAGGATTGTACTTGCTATCGGCAGAGAGCTTGCTCAAAATCTTGAAAAGTGCGGGGCAAGGGTGATCATGACCAGAAGCGATGACCGGTTTCTTGAGCTTGAAGAGCGCGCGGCGATAGCTGATAGGTACAATGCAGATCTTTTTGTTTCAGTACATGCCGATTCAGCGCCTGGAAATACTTCGGCTCAGGGTCCTACGCTCTATATTGCGCGTGGTGCTTCCAGTCAAAGCCGGATTGCATCGATGAAAATGCATTCTACGCTTAACGACTGGGGTTTTGATTGTCGCGGAGTGAGACGGGCCGATTACAAGGTTCTGGTAAATCATTCGCGACCGGCAGTACTGGTTGAATGCGGATATTTGACAAACTGGCAGGATGCCAAAAAACTAAACTCATCGTGGTATCAGTCGCGGATAGCCAGGGCGTTAGCTGACGCGATTTGCCAAATGTAATCAAAGGAGATTTGACATGGAAAAATGTGATTTGGCCGACAAGCAATGCACAGCTTGCAAGGGCGGTGTGGAGCCGCTTGATGAAACAGGTATAAAGCCGCTTTTGGAGCAGCTTGGCGAGGGCTGGCAGGTTATCGAAGGCAAAAAGCTGGAAAAGGTCTATAAGTTCAAAAATTTCAAGGAGGGCCTTGATTTTGTAAATCGCGTTGGAGCCGTTGCTGAAGATCAGGGCCATCATCCCGATATTTTCCTGGCATGGGGCAAAGTGAAGCTGACTGTATGGACACACAAGATCGGCGGTTTGCACGAAAGCGATTTTATCTTCGCAGCCAAAGCCGACAGAGAGTATTGAAATTATGGTACAAGACCGATTATTATCAAAGGTACAGCTGGAACCCCTCTGCCTTGCCTAACAACATCATATATAGCACCCTCATAATAGCCAGGCCCCGAAGACATTTCTCCTTGCATACTTTTCATTGGCAGAATTTCTATTCCAAGATCAATTTCATCACCTACATAAAAAGCTAAATGTTTTACAAAAAGATCATAAGCTATAAAACTATATTTCCCCAACTGGACTTCGACAGCAATCCTTTTCTTTACAAAATCAGTTTGGTTATAGGAATAAATAGGCCTTTTACCGGCATCTTCTATTTCTGTTTTCTGTTGTTGCGGTTTGAGAGTTAAAGTTCTCTTTATAAGTTTATGATCATCTGTTACCCAGTAGCCTGTTCTGCTCTCTGACCATCCTGCAGAATTGAATTTGGATTTAAAGGCTTTATTAATTTCGATTGGAGAATATAAATATTTTCCTTTGGTTTTACTTTCTTTACTCACTTTTGTCTTATATTTGGAAGCATCAACTTGAGAAATAGTTTCTTGTATCTCATCCCAAATATTTTTATGGTGAACAATTAGCCACTCTAAACCATTAAGGTGTGAATAGATATTTGCAATTTTCATTACTTTCCTCCTTGAGCCACGGTGCAGTCGTTAATTTTTTCCCAGCTTCCCTAGGATCATAAACAGGTTTTAACATCGGCCTTACCTTGAGATTACCATTTAAAGCCTTTTTGATTCTTTCTTTGCTTATTTTTAAATACTTATCATTTATTTCAGCCCCGTGCCCTTTTCTATTATTGAGAATTGCTGCAAGTATTGCAGATGAAACGCCACAAAATGGATCAAATACTGCGTCTTGTTCTTTGGTCATCGAAAGGACCAAGCGTTCAACTAATTCAATTGGAAATTGGCAAGGGTGTTCAGTTTTTTCAACATGGTTACATTTAACATTAGGTATAGTCCAAATATCTCCTGGATTTTTCCCTAAAGGATTGCAAGAGTATTGTCCAGCTTTAGGACCTTTGAAATATTTTTTGCCAGGATACTTTTGAGGTATTCTTACTGGATCAAGATTAAAATAGTAATCATCTGATTTAGTAAACCACATAATTGTTTCATATCTTCCTGAAAACCTATTCTTGCAATGTAATCCATGTTCAAAATGCCAGATTATTCTGTTCCGCATTTTCAAATTCAGATCGGAAAAAACAGGATAAAGGATTGTATCTAAAGGAATTATAGAACCTTTGTTCGTATAATTGCCTACCTGCCAGCAAATATGCCCTTCAGTCTTTAGTACACGATAGCATTGTTTGATTACAACTTCCTGCGAGCGGATATAATCGTTCAAATTTAATTTCTTCTCATATTCTTTACCAATATTATATGGAGGAGAAGTAACAATTAATTGAATAGAATTATCAGGTAATTCTTTCAAGAAATCAAGACAGTTGCCTTCGAAGAGAGTTATTTCGTTACTTGGTTGATAATGTTTAGATATTTCACTCATAGCAACATTATATCAGAGGTTTGTTCAAAATCAACCGATCTAATGCGTTTTTGAATTTATATGTTTCAGTCCTCGTGGGTTGGTTGGTTTTGGTCGGGTTGCTGGAGTTTTCCATATTTATCTACAGTTTGCAGAAGTCTGTTTCTTTTTTCGGTGCCTTTCCAGCCGGCTTCGATTCCCAGAAACTCTACACCAATTTCGCAATGGTGGTCGGCCTGTTCGAGATGACGAACCAGTCCTTCGAGCAAAATCGGTTTTTCGTACGGCATGGGGGTAAACTGCAAGCCGATAATCTGGCCCGGCGTGAAAAAATCCATTTTTTCCGAAGGGATAAGGATTTTCATACCGCCTGCCGAGAGGTTTTCCAGTTTTCCCTGCCAGACGTTTTCCTGCGGGATAAAATCTTTATCGTCGTCATATCCTCGATGCCAGAAAATGACGTTAATAACCAAATTTGAAGGTGCTCCGACTCGGATGAAGCTTCTTCGGGGCAGTTTTTCGATTTTATCGGGCATTTCCATCGACAAAGACTTATTATCGCAGTTGCAGGATACTACTTTGCTGTGAAATAGAAATCTTGAATGGTCTTTCTTGAATGATATACCGACTGGTTGGTCTTTTTTTAAAAGTTCGGTGCAGTCGATCTTGTTTTCATGGACATCCAACTGTATCCAGTCGGCTTCTAGAGAATTGATCGCAGCGGAGGCGGTTTTCCACTTCTGGTTTAGCTGAAAACGAATATTGACCTTCAAACTGCTGTTTTTAGCATCTTCAAGGGCTAGTTTTAATGAATCCTGGGTGAGAATTTCGGGCTCTACCATATATAATTACCTTCTCAAGGCATATTTATTAATGAAGTTATATTGAAATTTCGGCAATATTTCTTTTAATCTTGAACATTTGACTATACTATAACAGAAGTTAATTAAGCGGCAATTATTGGAATTTATAAGTTTTGCGATGAAAGATATTTTAAGTAAAAAAGGTGCCGACAAAGTTGCCATGTTTTTGCTGCTTTTGGCGATGGTGGCGGCGGCGTATATACTGGTTGAAAAACGGTCCAAAGTCGAACTTGGCACGCCGGTTGAGCTCGAACAAGCAGGGCTTAGCGTAAGGCCGCCCCAGGGTGAGCTTTGGCAATGCGAGAACCAGTGGAAGTACAGCAATTTCTATTTTCAACTGCTTTGCAGGAAGGTGAATCCCAATCAAAAGGGCGGTACTGTAATAACTTACAGGTATAATCTCTACGGAAGCGAGAAAAAAGGGGCTGAACAACTCCAGGAAGATTACAGCGAGTACGGCATATTGAGAAAGGGTGCGTTTGGCGATGATCCGGAAATAAGCTGGGTCAGCTTTATGACAAAACAGCCGTTTATCGTCAGGGGCAATCGGGTTCAATACCAGACCGTTAACAGGGTCGCGGCACTGGCGGATTTAGGGCAGTCGCGTCAACTTGAAATTATGATCGAGACTACCGGAAGCATTGAAAGTGCCCAAAACCTGATAAAGGCTATTTCAAAGGGGGTAACTTATTGCCAGCGGGCTGAAATTGAAAGGGGCATAGAATTTACGGATAATTTTTTGCGGTCAAACTTTGTAAATAATCCCGGCAGCGGCAGAGTTTTCCTGATTAAGGACAGCAATGATAACCCGCTTGGCTTTAGCCTGGAGAGCAGGAAGATGTCAACGCTGAATCAGGAGCGGTCTATATTTATTAAAAGTTATGATTTCGTATCATCAAATATTCCATATACAAACGCATCGACATTGAACTATGTTGATGGTTTTAAGAAATTTGAAATGACCGGCAGGCGTGAGCGGCAAACCGGCCAGGAAGTTTACATCCATGAAATATCTTATGATCATCCGAAGTTGACACTTACGGCACTTGGCACGCAGAATGAAGCTTTGAAAGACGATCAGTCTGTGAGTTTAGATATCTGGAACCGCTTTATTGCTGATCAGTTTTTTGTTGAAGCGGGTAAGTTTTTCTGCGGCAATATGACTGAGCCGATAGTAGTTGATTTTTTTGAAGCCCAGGGAAAGCTGGTGCCTACCCGGATGGAAAAACTGGATGAGCAGGCAAATGGATGCGTTTTGCGAATGAGCAGTTTGGATCAGAGCAACTCGGTTAACCATGTTTATTATGATCGATACGGTAATTTCGTAGAATTGATAAACGTTACTTTAAATTACAAAATTGAGCTAAGCAACAAAAGGGAAATTGAAAAGCTTTTCCCGATGTGGGATCAACTGATAGAAAGCTACGATACAAATTGAAAGGTGAACAATGTTACTTGATAATATTTTTGATTGTCTAATTATTGGCGGCGGGCCGGCAGGGCTGGCAGCGGCACTTTATGGCTCTCGCGACAGATTCAATACAATGATACTTGAAAAGTTCTATCCCGGCGGTCAGATCAATAACACCGACCGGATAGAAAACTACCCCGGCTATGAAGAGATTTCCGGCCCGGATCTGATTGGGAAAATGCTGACCCAGGCCAGGAACTTTGGGACCGAGGTTCAAAATAATGCCGAGGTCCAAAAAATAGAAAAAATGAGCGACGGTCTAATAAAAGTTTCTACCAAAAAAGACGAGTACCACTCGAGGGTGGTAATTCTTACACCGGGCAGCGATTACCGCAAGCTGGGAGTGCCTGGCGAAGATAAATTTAAAAGTGCCGGCGCAGGTGTCAGCTACTGCGGAACGTGTGATGCGCCTTTTTTCAAGGGCAAAAAGGTGTTGGCGGTAGGGGGCGGAAATACCGCAGTTGAAGAGACCCTGCATTTGGCAAAATTTGCCAAGCATGTAACGCTGGTGCACAGGCGGGATGAATTCAGGGCCACGAAAGTGCTTGTCGAAGAGCTGACAGATATTGCAAAAAAGCCTGATTCCAATCTCGATATCAAATATGATACGGTTGTTACTTCCATCGAGGGTGACTCCAAAGTTGAAGGTGCGAAACTTCAAAATGTTAAGACAGGTCAGGAAGAGAATTTCGAATGTGACGGTGTTTTCATTTTTGTGGGAATGGTGCCCAATACCAAATTTCTTGAAGGCAGCGGTGTTGAGCTGACAGATATGGGATTTATCAAGTGCGACTGCGGATACTTGCGAACAAGCGTTCCGGGTATTTTTGCCGCGGGCGACTGCAGGATTGGTGCGGCGATGCAGCTTGCCACGGCGGTTGGCGACGGCGTTGTTGCGGCGATGATGATGAAACAGTACTTCCGTAATCCGGACTGGTGGAAAGAGGAAGTTCAAGACTTGCTTGGCCCGGGCGGCTGGTAAACATTTTGGAGATTGGATGGAACTAGGTTCAGATGTCATACTGATGGGGCTGGCATGGTATGTTGTTTTTATCATATCGGCGACATTTCACGAAGCGGCACATGCGTTTATGGCCTATCGGCTGGGCGACCCGACGGCTTATCACGGCGGACAGGTTACGCTTGATCCGATTCCGCATATCAAGCGCGAGCCGTTCGGGATGGTCATTTTGCCGTGGCTTTCGTTTGCTTTCAGCGGATGGATGCTTGGCTGGGCCAGCTGTCCTTATGATCCGCGATGGGCGTACAAATACCCAAAACGTTCAGCGGTAATGGCTTTTTCGGGCCCGACAAGTAATCTGCTGCTTGTTTTGGTTGCGGCGGGATTGATCCATGCCGGAATATTGGCTGGAATCTTCTATGCTCCTGAAAGTATCGGCTTTTCTTCGGTTACCGCTGCTGTCAATGACGGATTTGCAACGGGTGCGGCGATATTTGTTAGTATATTGTTCTCGCTTAATCTGCTGCTGTTTGTTTTCAATCTTATGCCGGTTCCTCCGCTGGATGGGCGGGCGATAATGGAGTTTTTTCTCGAGGGCAGGGCACTTGAAAAGTATCGAGATTTTACAAACCATCCAAACGTTAGAATATTTGGAATCCTGGTCGCATGGTATTTATTCGATTACGTATTTGGCCCGGTTCACCTGCTTGCGTTGAACCTGCTTTACCCGGGGTCAGGGTATCAATAATTATTCTATGGCCTGGAAAATTTCGTCGATGGTCGGGGCGTATGCGTCCCAGGTTTCTTCGACAATTCCTTCAACCAACAGTAATACCCGCGGCGTCTGGATCATCCAGTCTTTTGACTCATCGAGTTTACCGACAAATACCGGCAAATCCTGCTCAAGCGGCAAATGCGAAATGTCGCCATAGGGGGGAACTTCAATAAATGCAAAATTTATCGCTCCTTCAAAGTTCGATGCCTGCTCCATATAGCGGGGAATGGCCTCTTCGCAGTCGGGGCAATTGTAATGGAACAAGGTTACAATCCACATGCCCGTTTTAAGTTGGTCCGAATTTTCAATATGTGGAAGCTTGTCCCATGCCGTGCCGGCTTGTTCGATAGGTTCGGGCTCGACAGGAGGGGCGGCAAGTAAATATGCAGTTACCGCAACCAGCAATATAACGGATGGAATTGCGACTGCGAGGAAATATTTTTTATTTGGCCATTGGAAAAGTTTATAGCCTTTTGGACGGAAAACAGCCAATAGAATGACAACCGGAATATCTAAGGCGAAAAGCGTTATCAGCGGATCGATCTTTACCACTCCAAAACAGCCGCAGTCGGCGTAACCGTGAACGGCTTTGTAGCCGGTTACAAATACGAAAAATATAAAGGTGATCAGCCCGACCAGCCACGCAGCTTTTCGGAAAATGCCGCTTATCATCCAGATACCAAGTCCCATTTCCAGTGGAACATGAAAGATCATCAGTTCGCGGCATTCGAGTGACCGCATAAACAGTTCGAACCCGGTATATTCGGCGCGGAGCTGTTCAAAAGTCGGAATAACCGTGGTTAAAATCTGGTGAATTTTCAAAACCGCGGCAACTATCAAAACAGTGCCAACAATGGCCATGACTATTTTATTAGCGTTTTTCATAATAATTTATTACTTCTCTATTCCGGATTGGTTCGGAACATTATAATCCGAAAAACAGGTTAAATGCAATCTTTATTCGAACTGGATATCGGAGAGGATGAATTCGACGTTATAGTTGCCATTGAATGTGTTTATCTGGGGTTTATAGGCGATATTGAAGAAATCCGATTCGATTATCTTCTTTTCAAAACTTGCCATGTTGAAGCCTACCGCCTTTATGGTGCCGGTCGAATCGGCGATACCAAGCTGGAGATGTTCGCTTCTGGCGCCGACTTTGCGGGGTTTGGAAGCCAGGCGGACACCTTTTGTGGCGAAAACCGGCTGAGGGTTTCCCTGTCCGAAAGGTGCAAGGAGATTTATTTCCCGCAGGATATGATGATTAAAATCGCCAATCGAGCAAAGGGCATCGATGTCGAGTGTAGCTGTCGGGGAGGTTTCCTCGAAGTGATCGATGGCGTGTTCTTCTATTGCGGCGGCAAAATCGTTTACCTTTGCGGTTTCGATGGTAATGCCCGCAGCCATATCATGTCCGCCGAACCGGAGAAGGTGGTTTGAACAGGAGTTTATTGCGTTTAGCAGGTTAAAACCATCAATTGAACGACCCGAACCGCAGCCGGTGCCGTTGGCGGTGTTGATCAGTATTGTCGGTTTGTAAAACTTTTCCACAATGCGTGAAGCTACAATGCCGATAACTCCGCGGTGCCACGTATCCGATGAAATTACGATGGTTTTGCGGTCCGGGTGGTCCAAACCGAGCATAGAAATGACTTCGCAGGCGTTTTTATATATCTCACGTTCGTGTTTCTGGCGGAGTTTGTTCTGTTCCTGAAGGTACTTGGCTATTCGGTATGACCTGATGTCATTGTCGGATGTGAGCAGTTCCACTGCAAGCCGCGCATGGCCCATTCGTCCCGCAGCATTTAGCATCGGGGCGATCTGGAAACTTACCTCGATGGATTCGATCTTTTTATTTGTCAAACCGGCAACTTCTTTCAAGGCCGTTATGCCCGGCAGAGTCGAGCGTGACAGCTGTTTAAGGCCGAAACTTACGATTGCCCGGTTTTCACCGATAAGGTCGATCATATCCGCAATAGTACCAAGGGCAGCAAACATAGTCGCATCGATAAGATACTGTTTCGTGGTATCATCGATCCGGTCGGAACTTTTGAAATAGTTGGCAACCGCCCATGCCAGCTTAAACGCGACCATGGCTCCGGCGCAGACGTTTTCGTTTGATCCGTTTTCCAGGCAGGGATGAACTATTGCCGCGGCACGGGGCAGCTTTTCGCCAAGCCGGTGATGATCGGTTATGATGGTTTCGATACCCAGAGTTTTCGCCATTTCCACTTCTTCGACGGAATTGATCCCGCAATCGACAGTGATAAGTAGCTTTGTGCCGTTATCGGCGATCTGCTGTACTGCTTCTGGATTGAGCCCATAACCTTCGTCAATTCGGTGGGGGATGTAAAAGTCTGCATTTGCGTTAAAGAGCTGAAAAAGCTTGTAAAGTATTGTTATAGAGGTGATTCCATCTACATCATAGTCGCCATAGATGGTTATTTTTTCCTTGTTTTGAATGGCTTTGACGATCCTTTTTGCCGCCAGATCGGCTCCGGGCAGCTTGTCGGGTTCGCCAAGTTCGGTCAGCTTGGGGTTTAGAAAACTGTGGCCCAGCTTTTGATCGGTTATCGAGCGATTGAGAAGGATGTTGGCAGTTAAAACAGAAACTTTGAGCTGTTTTGCCAGCATTTCGGCATTGAGGTTTTTTGGTTTTATATTCCAGACTTTGCTTGTCTGCGTCCTTGCTTTGAATCGCATTTTACCACCGTAAAGGTTCAGCTTGAGCTGTTAATAATTAGTTGACGCGGGCATTATATCAATAATTGCGGAAAAATTCAATAAAATGCATAGAATTTGCCTAAGTTATTGATTTTGTATTGATGTGTTAAAGTTTATGATACATTTGTGGTTATACTAACTAAAAAATTCTATTTTATCCTTGACATCGGGTTTGTAATTAGATTATAATAAGCCAATCGATGGGGACGGATTCCCAAATCTAAGAAATTAAACATGGAATTTGCGCAATGAGTGTGTCATTACGTAGTTAAGGGAAAGTTAAAGTTGATGGTATTGATAGTGGGAGTTTAAAAATGAAAAGTTTATTAACAAGTTTAGTAGTGTTGGCGTTGTTTAGCTGCAATGTTCTGGCAGGTTTTGCCGGTTACACAACCGGTCAGTTTCAAAACCCAGTCGGCGGACCGGATGCTGTTGTTTCCGGAGTGGGAACAAATCATATTGTTACCGGTAAACCGACATTTTTGATCGGCAGTAAAACCGAATTGGACTATACAGGAATGCCATTTTCCGGTCAGTTGGGTTCTGCTTTTCAGCTTGGCCAGCTTAGCTTCAAAAATGGTCTTACAAAGACTGGAACAAGTATAACCGGGATTACACTTGCCATCGAAACAACATTTACTGACCCGGCGTATTTTCAGGATGTTTATGATGTTGGCCTAAACTTTGATTTTCATACTTTTGCAGATTCGCTGGTTATGGAAAATGCAGGAACTAAATACAGTATCGGCAATTCAGGCTATGACATAGAAATCCTCGGTTTTGGCGGTTTGTGTGGATACACTGATACGTTTACCGTTCTTGAAACCTGCACTGATTCAAAAAATATATATGCAAAAATCACAGGTAGTCCTGTTGTTCCGGCACCTGGAGCAGTTATTTTAGGTGGACTGGGTGTTAGCATTGTTGGCTGGATACGCAGAAAAAAAGATTGCTAAGTAACTGAAATTTAGAAGATTACAAACAAGCCTTTGGTTTTATGCCAAGGGCTTTTTTTTTACCTATACAAAAATTATAGGAATATCTTAAAAAAATTGCTTTTTTAACTTTGGCTTGCCTATAAATTGGTATGGATTTTTTTGGGGATGGAATTCTTGTGTCTTTTTTAAATGTGTTTAGCGAGAGTGTAGCTAAGCAAAAATGTAAAATCAATGAAAGGTTCAAAGGGGAACACAAATGAAGAATTGTAAAAAAACAAAAAGATTAGTAATGGGGATGCTGGTACTGGCAATATTCTCTTGTGCTGCTTTGGCAGGCTTCGATGGATATTCGTCAGGAACGTGGGTTGACCCAGAGGGCAACACTTCTTATCTGACAGGGCTGGGTACAAACCGGATTACAACTGGTGTTGCGTCCAAGTATTTCGGAAGTCAGACCAAGCTGAAATTTACAGGGAGGCAGTTCAGCGATGATCTCTGTTCACCATTTAAAATTGGTGAAATTTATTTCAAAAACGGGTTGACCCAAGCCGGTACAAGCATTACCGGAATTTCACTTGATCTGACTACCACAATTACAGATCCTGAGTATTATGAGCAAAAAATCGATGTTGGGATGGAGTTCAGTTTCAAGCCTCTTAGCGATTGTCTTGTAATAGAAAATATCGGTCATGCCTATCAAGTAGAAGATTCAGGTTACTATGTTGAGATTGTTGGTTTCAAAAAATACTTTGGTCGATATACGGATAGTTTCCGGGTTTTAGAAGGCTGTTCAGATACCAAAGATATCTATGCTAAAATTTGTGGGAGTGAAGTAATCCCTGCTCCTGGAGCGGTATTACTTGGAAGCATAGGTGTTAGCGTAGTTGGCTGGATACGCAGAAGAAAATAATTACCGAAATATCTATCGTTTTTCAAAAAGACTTCCTATTTCAGGAAGTCTTTTTTTGTTTGATAAACAGCGATTTATGGGTTTTTAAAAAATATTTTATAAAAAATTTCTCTGAAACTTGCCGCCTTAATATCCCATGTCTATAATTATCTGTACATGCGAGTAAGCATGTGGGGGACGGAGGCCCATACCAAATAATATGTCTGGTGTTAAAAATTAACTAAGGAAAAAAGCCGTAAATTGTTTGCGCGCTTATAATAAAACTTTTTTAATATTTTTAAGGGGAACAAAAATGAGAACTTTGACGAATGTAACAATGATTGTGCTAATTGCAACAGTGTCGGTTCTGGCTGCACCGAACATGAAGGTTCAGGTGCAAAACCTCAGAACCGGCGAGTATTTTGCTACGCCTGTGGATGGCCCAATCGGTATTTATGCGGAAGGAGAAACATTCCAAACATTTTGCTTGGAAAGAGAGGAAAACATAAGAAGCAGGGTTTATTTTGCCGAACTTGGTGACAGATCAATCGATGGTGGCGTATTACCTCCCGGTGTAGGAGATCCACTCGATGAGAGAACGGCATTCCTTTACAATGAATTTTTGACCGGTTCTCTGCAAGCAAACACCAGTTTTGATGGCGGTTATCCTTCTGTAGAAACATTGCAGAATGTTATCTGGCACATCGAAGGGGAGGGTTCTGTAATTGGTATGAATTCTGGTCTTACTGCGGAACTGCTAGCTTATGCGAACGAAAATGCCAATGGCTTCTATGGTATCAAAGTTATGGTACTTACAGAAGCCGACGGTACCAAGATTCAGGATTTGCTCGTAAAAATTCCTGCACCTGGATCACTGATATTGGCTAGTTTGGGAATGTCAGTTGTAAGTTGGTTGAGAAAAAAGAAAGCATAAATTATATCGAATAAACAAACACAAAACGTTAAATTAATTATTTTTTAAATCAAATGCAAAGGAGAACAAAAATGAAAATGTCCAAATATCACAAAATCAGCAAGTACCCAAAAATAGGAAAATACACCAAAAGACAAAAACATTATTAAAGTCCAATCAAAGCCTTCATGTTTATTCCTGGAGGCTTTTTTTTGCGCAAATTCAGCGAAATACCTTGATTGACGGCTTTGGATATGATATTTTCAGCGGGCTAACAAACTATCGAAAACGGCTTTTTAACAGCGGCGATATTCAGTTAGACTTTATTTGGTAAAAATAATATAAAATATCAGTTGAAAGGACATTATCATGGCTAATGCGATTGTAAGTCAATCAGGCGGGCCGACAGGCGTAATCAATGCTTCTTTAGTCGGTGTAATCGAGCAAGCCAGCAAATTTGATGGAATCGATAATCTTTACGGAGCGGTTCACGCGGTTGCTGGAATAGTAAAAGAAGACTTCGTAGATTTGAAGAAGATATCGCCGGATACTCTGGAAATAGTGGCAACTACACCGTCATCGGCATTGGGTTCGAGCAGGGACAAGCCTGACAAAGCTTACTGTGAAAAAATTCTCGATGTATTTAAAAAGCACGATGTCCGTTATTTCTACTATATCGGTGGTAACGATTCAGCCAATACCTGCTATATCATTAATAATATGGCAGTCGAAGCAGGCTATGACCTCAAGGCTTTTCATGTCCCAAAAACAGTTGACAATGACCTGCGGGTTACCGACCACTGCCCCGGTTTTGGAACAGCAGGAAAGTTCGTCGCTTGTGCGGTTATGGGTGATGATCTCGATAACAGGGCACTTCCTGGCATTAAAATCGACGTTATCATGGGAAGGCACGCGGGCTTTTTGACAGCTGCAGCGGGACTAGCAAAAAAACGTGAAGATGACGGTCCGCACCTGATTTATGTACCCGAAAGACCATTGTCTGTAGAAACAATGCTTAGCCAGGTAGAGAATGTTTACAAGAAATACGGCAGATGTCTTATCGCTGTAAGCGAAGGTGTAACTGATGTGGACGGCAAAACTTACGCTGAAAAAATTGCCGAAAATGCTGAAAGAGATGCCCACGGAAATGTTCAGCTTTCCGGTACCGGCGCACTGGCAGATTATTTAGCTGGAAAGATCAAAGGGGGCTTGGGCGTAAAACGCGTTCGTGCCGATACGTTCGGTTATCTACAGAGGAGCTTCCCAGGATTGCAAAGTGATACAGATGTTGATGAAGCTCGCCGCTGCGGAAGAGAGGCAGTTGAGTATTCGAAGCAGTTCCAGAGCGGTTCGGTAGCTATGAAAAGAACCGGTAACGGAAAAGATTACGGCGTGGAATTGTTCCGGACAGATCTTGAAAATGTTGCAGAGCATACTAAAGAAATGGCAGATGAGTGGATTAATGCCGAAGGTAATGGTATTACCGACGCATTTGTCGAATACGCTTCACCGCTGGTTGGTGAACTGCCCAAAACCGAATATCTGGGTACTTACCCAAGAATATAATTTTAAATTTTTAAGGCTCTCGGAATTTTTGGGAGCCTTTTTTTTGTTTTTCAGGTAACCTTATGAAGCGAGTTAGAGAACTATTGGAATCTTCCAAGCCTGTTACGTGGCTTTTTTATGGCGACAGCATAACCCACGGTGCTGCCCATACAATGGGCTGGCGTGATTATACCCAGTTGTTTGCCGAACGTGTTCGTTTCGAATCTGGCCGCATGACGGATGTGGTGATCAATACCGCCATCAGCGGCGATACTACCGACAATTTGCTTGCAGGTTTTGATTGGCGTGTAAAAAGGTTTTCGCCTGAGGTGGTTTTTCTGATGATAGGAATGAATGACTGTTCAAGCAATCGCGATGTTCCTCTGGAGAAATTTCAAAGCAATCTAGAAGAGCTTGTGAAGAAATTCGAACAGTTAGGAGCTTTATGTGTAATGCAAACGACTTGCCTGATATTGCCGGGCACCGCTCCGGAGAGAAGCCCTGATTTTGACAGCTACATGCAGGCGATCCGTGACACAGCAGCCAGATTCAAACTACCCTTGATCGACCATACCAAATATTGGCAGGAAAATATTGACAAACTTTACCTGCTGATGAGCAATGAGTTCCATCCTAACGAATACGGCCATCGAATGTTTGCGAAATTTATCTATGAAGAGATGGGAATATTTGATCTGAAAAGCAGCTGCTGCAGGTTGTTTATTCCATAAAAAAACCGACAGTTTTTAACTGCCGGTTGCGGGAGCGATGACCTCGTTTTACGTTTCGTGTTTTCGCAGGTCATTTCATCACCATCCTCTTGTATGCGGTTATAACTGTTCAATGTTAAGCTACTATTTCTTTGATGTTAGATTAAAATGAATTTTTGCAAAAAAAACACGACCCGCCCTGGTAAGCTTGGCCGTGTTTTGGAGGAGAAGAATTTTGAAATGTAAAAGAGCTTGTTTAAATTTTATGATCTTATCTTAAACAACAAATGTTAGCTGAGAATCAGTTCGAAATTAGAATGTCATTATTTGTTCAAGAGAAAA
>CAZITB010000005.1:534-49773 GCA_964542055.1 uncultured Candidatus Kuenenia sp. | reverse complement strand
GTCGGAGGCGGTGATCGGGCTGACCATCGTGGCGATCGGTACCTCGCTGCCAGAACAGCGATTCAGCCTGGCCGGGTTGGTATTCTTTTGATACCCATTTACTGAAAACTCTGTCGCCGCTGTATCTTGGGATAATATGGAAATGGATATGATTAACCAGTTGCCCGGCGGCTTTACCATTATTACAAAGAACGTTATAACCATCAGAGCTAACGCTCTTTTGAACTGATTTTGCCACTTTTTTTACAACCAACATCAAATCTGAAATAACATTTTCAGGACAGCTGGCGAAATTATCAAAATGATCTTTAGGGATTACCAAGGTATGGCCTTCGTTCAAAGGCCCTATATCAAGAAAAGCAAGAAAAGCATCATCTTCGTAAACTACATTAGCAGGTATTTGGCCTTGAACAATTTTGCAGAATATGCAATCTTTCATTACGGCCTCAAAGCAGGATTACTTTTTCTTTGATTCAGATTTCTTTTCAGGTTTCTTTTGCTCGCCTACAAGCTGCAAAAGGACAACTTCACCATTATCGCCAAGTCTTTTCTTAGGAAGCTTGACAATCCTGGTGTATCCACCGGGCCTTTCGAGATACCTGGGGCCGATCTCACTAAAGAGTTTGCCTACAACAGTACCTGTTTTTTCTACATCGCCATCATTTTGCGTGTAGATAACCTTATTTCCGCCTAAAAGAGTTATTGCTCTTCTGCGTGAAGCGAGGTCACCTTTTTTGGCAATTGTAATAAGTCTTTCGACAAAAGTTCTTACATCCTTTGCTTTTGGCATGGTAGTGCTGATAGTTTCATGTTCAAAAAGCGAACACGCAAGATTTCTTCTTAGAGCGGTTCTGTGAGAACTTGTTCTATTTAATTGTTTTCCTGCAATTCTATGACGCATAGTAAATTCCTGCTATACTTAATTGTTATTAAACTTCAATATCAGTCATGCCGAGCGAAAGTCCCATATCAGAGAGCTTTCTTTTTATTTCTCTAAGGCAAGTTTTTCCGAAACTGCGTACTTTAAGCAGATCAGATTCATGCATTTTAATTAAATCACCAACTGTATTTACATTTATAGATTCAAGACAATTGTTGGCACGCACAGAAAGTTCCATATCCTGAACCGGAGTGTTCAACTTTGAGGCTAGCTCTTCATCAACACCGCTTTTTTCTTCGCCCTTTTCAGGTGCCATTTCTTCTTCGACAGTTTCCTGGCTCATTTCAAAGTATTGCACAAAAGGATTAATGTGCTTGCGTAAAATTTTAGCAGCTTCTACAAGAGCCATATCAGGTGTTACGGTTCCATTGGTCCAGATTTCCAATACTAGTTTATCGAAGTTGGTTTTTTGGCCTACACGGGTATCTTCAGTTTTATACCTTACTCTTAAAACCGGCGAATAAATAGCATCAACGATTATTCTTCCAATTTCCTGATCAAAACGTTCTGATTCAATTATTCTTTCAGCGGCTGGCGAATAACCTCTTCCGGTTTCAACTGTCAGCTCCATATTGAATTCAACATCTTCAGTTAGAGTGGCAATAACAAGATCTTTATTGATAATTTCCACAGAAGCATCTGATTCAATCTGACCAGCGGTGATCTTTCCCGCATTGGTTGCACTAACAAAAAGAGTTTTCGGTTCATCAGACTTTTTTCTCAGAATTAATCTTTTTACATTCAACAGGATTTCTGTAACATCTTCTTTGATTCCATCGATTGTAGTAAATTCATGGTCAACGCCATCAATCTTAACAGATGTTACCGCACTGCCTTCGAGTGAAGAAAGCAGGACTCTTCTTAGACTGTTTCCAATCGTAGTTCCAAACCCTCTTTCGAAAGGTTCTATGAAGAAGCGGCCGTAATTGGCATCTTCAATCTGATTATCTTTTTGTATACTTGTCGGTAATTCTAAACCTCTCCAGGTTATTCTCATACAAGGCCTCCTAAACAGGCAAAGTTCTCAGCAGAAACCGCAGACCAACACGAAATCCACTATCTGTATTTTGCCATCTATTAAAATTTATTTTGAACAGAACTCAACTACAAGATTTTCTTCTATCGGTATCTGAATATCATCTCTGGTAGGAAGAGCAACTACAGTTGCTTCAGGTTTTGCAGCATCGAGCTGGAGCCAACCCTGAACACTGAAATTAGGATTGCTTTCCAGTTGCTCTTTGACTTTTTTCATAGTTTTCTCAGATTTCTTCAGAGTAATTCTATCGCCTGGTTTAACCTTTAAACTTGCAATATCACATTTTCTACCATTTAGATATATGTGTCCCTGGCTGATAAGCATTCTGGCAGCTTTTCTTGAAGGAGCAAAATTCAATTTGTAAATCACATTATCCAACCTGGATTCAAGTAAGATAAGAAGGTTTTCACCGGTATTTCCACGCATTTTATCTGCGTTTTCATAACATTTCTGGAACTGGCGTTCAAAAAGGCCATAGTACCTTTTAACTTTTTGTTTTTCACGAAGACGAACACCGAAATCACTCATTTTACCACGGCGCCAGCCATGCTGACCGGGTGCGACATTTCGTTCTCTTTTTTCTATAGGACATTTTGCACTTTCGCATCTAGTACCTTTAAGCATTAACTTAATACCTTCGCGACGACAAAGTTTACAACTTGAACCTAAATAGCGTCCCATTTATATCATATCTCCATTAACTGATTTATATTACTATTAAACTCTTCTTCTTTTTGGCGGTCTGCATCCATTGTGGGGCAGTGGAGTAATATCTTCGATAGATGATATTCTCAAACCAGCTGCCTGAATAGCAGAGATCGCACTTTCGCGGCCGCTACCTGGGCCTTTGACTTTTATTTCAACTTCACGAACACCAAATCTCTTAGCTGTGTTAGCTGCTTTTTCAGATGCTCTTTGAGCAGCAAAAGGAGTGCTTTTCCTTGAGCCTTTAAATCCTACGCTGCCGCCGGAATCGCTGCAGATAACATTTCCGTCAGGGTCTGAAATACTTACTAAAGTATTGTTGAAAGTAGCTTTGATGTTCACAATAGCTTTAGCTACTTGTTTTCTAACTTTTCTTCTTACTGTTTTTGCCATATTATAAACTTCCTAAGAGTTTCAAATCAATTACTTAAGATCTTTCACACCTTTTTTACCTGCAACGGTTTTTCTCTTACCTTTTCTTGTTCGTGCATTACTTTGAGTCTGCTGACCGCGAACAGGTAGTCCTCTTCGGTGTCTTAAACCTCTGTAACAGGTTATATCTTTAAGCCTTGAAATATTTTGTGAAACCTGACGCCGCAGCTGACCTTCAACTAGATATTCACGATCGAGTATTTGAGATATAGCAGCTACGTCCGCTTCAGAAAGATCACCGGCTTTTTTGGTAAGATCTATACCTGCTTCATTTAAGATTTTGCCTGATACAAATCTGCCAATACCATGAATATAGGTAAGGGCAAAAAGAACTTGTTTATCATTTGGCACATCTACACCAACTATACGGGGCATAATAACTCCTATAAATTTTATCCCTGACGTTGCTTATGACGAGGGTCAGCCGAACAAATTACTCTAACCACGCCTTTTCGACGAACGACTTTACAATTTTCACATATTCTTTTAACTGAACTTCTAACTTTCATAATATATACCTATTTAATATATATGTTTTTAGTTTCGCATTACAATTCTGCCTCGCGTAAGATCATAAGGAGACAATTCCACAGTCACTTTATCGCCTGGCACTATGCGGATAAAGTGCATACGCATCTTACCTGAAACATGTGCCAAAATTTCATGATCGTTTTCGAGTCTAACTCTAAATACAGCATTTGGTAATGCTTCGATCACTTCTGCTTCTAATGTTATTGCATCTTTTTTTGCCATAGTACTACTTTCTATATCGTAAGAACCTCACAGCCGTCTTTTACTATTGCTATGGTATGCTCAAAGTGTGCTGAAGGTTTTCTATCAGCGGTTACAACCGTCCAGCCATCTTTGAGAGTTTTCACATTCGCTTTACCGGCATTTACCATGGGCTCAACTGCGAGAATCATGCCTTCTTCAAGGCAAATATCTTCTCTCAACAACTCCGGACTCACAAAATTTGGGATTTTCGGATCCTCATGCATTTCGGTTCCAATCCCATGACCTACAAAGTCGGTAACAACTGAAAATCCTGCGGTATCTGCACAGCTTTGCATTTTGGCTGCAACTGAAGTCCATTTTACTCCAGGAGCAGAATTTTCAATCGCTGTGTCCAAAAGCTTTTTGGTAACATCCATAAGCCTCTGCTTTTCAGGACTAACTCTGCCTACTGCCATTGTAAAAGCCGAATCGCCGCAATAACCTTTATACTTTACACCGAAGTCTATACTTAAGATATCTCCTTCCTGGACTTTAACCAGCTTAGAAGGAATTCCGTGTACAACCTCTTCATTAACAGAGGCACATATAGCTCCGGGGAAAGGTTTTCTGGCATAAGGGCTTTTGACACCTTTAAATAAAGCTTTGGCACCGAACTTTTCGGTCATTTCCAAAGCGATCCTATCAAGGTGCCAGGTACTTACTCCGGGTTTGATTTCCTGCTTCAATTTACAAAGAACATCTGCAACAATTTTCCCAGCTTCTCTTAACTTCTTAATCTCTCTGGGACTTCTGATATTTATTGCCATACTTCTGCCAACTACGCTGAAATACTATTCAGCTTATCAAAAATCGTTGCAGTTATATCATCTATCTCTTTATCTGCGTCAATATTAAATATTGTGTAACCTGCATTTTTATAATAACCCAGGACCGGCTCAGTTTGCTGATGATACGTTTTCAACCTGTTAGAAACAACTTCAGGTTTATCATCGGGTCGCTGAACAAGTTCACCGCAACCTTTATCACACTGATTTTCAGTCTTAGGTTTCAAATTATCGACATGGTAAACCGCACCACATTTTGAACAGCTTCTTCTGCCGGTCATTCGCGATGCTACTACCTGATCATCGATTTCTAAGTTTACGACAGCATCTATTTTTTCACCTTCATTTGCCAGTGCCTTATCAAGTGCTTCGGCTTGAACGACTGTTCTTGGAAAACCATCAAGAACATAATTACCGCCAGCTTTCTTCATTGCACCGACCATCATTTTTATGATCAGATCATCAGGTACAAGCTGTCCTGAATCCATATATTCTTTTGCCTTTTTGCCGAGTTCTGTTCCCTGGCTTCTTTCGGCACGTAAAATATCTCCGCTTGACAAATGCGCAAGGTCATATTTTTCAACGATCCTTTTGCATTGAGTTCCTTTGCCTGCTCCGGGAGGTCCTAGTAAAACTATCCTCATGAATAAGCTCCCTTAATTCTTCCTGATTGACTAAATCCTTCGTAGTTACGCATTATCAAATTCGATTCGATTCTTTGTACCAAGTCAAGTGAAACACTTACTACGATCAGCAAACCGGTACCGCCGAGGAAAGCTGAAACATTGTAGCTGATTCCAAGTGACTGTGAAATAACAGTCGGTATTACCGCGATAAAAGCCAAAAATGCTGCACCATAGAAGGTGATCCTGGTCATAACGGTTTCGAGATATTCGGCGGTTCTGTGGCCCGGCCTTAAACCAGGTATAAAGCTGCCTGAATCTCTTAGCCTTTTAGCCATATCCTTCGGCTGGAACTGCACTGTTGTCCAGAAATAAGCAAAAAGGAAAATCAAAATTATATAGATAACTGTATATGCATATTGTCCAGGCTGGGTTGCGTTTTGGCCGGCTCTCATAGCACCTGCAAGCCCGTCCCATTCCATACTACTGAACAGACCACTTAGCCATGAAAAAAGTATTGTCGGGAAAAGCATGAAACTTGACGCGAAAATAATCGGCATTACACCACCGTGATTAACACGAAGAGGCAGATAATGTCTTTGTCCGCCGTACATTCTGCGGCCTCTCATCTGTTTAGCTTGTTGAATAGGTATTCTTCTTTGTCCCTGGGTAATTAAAATTGCTCCAGCAACAACAAAAACAAAAGCACAAATCAAAAACAGAATAACAGTCGGACCGTAAGTACCTGCTTCTCCAGCACCTCTAAAATCGGTTCTTTGCCACACTTCTCTGACAGCCCAAGGCATACTTGAAACGATACCTGCCATAATCAAAACGCTGATTCCGTTTCCAATACCGAATTCATCAATTTGTTCACCAAGCCACATCAAAAATATTGTACCAGCGGTCATACCGACAACACCAAAGACCATTGCCCAGTTTTCCATGCCATCATAAACAAACTGATTGCTGCCGAGCATTCGTGTGTACATTATTGCTTGAATAATACAAATCGGTACTGTTAGATATCTTGTATATTCCTGTATTTTTTTGTATCCTGCCTGGCCTTCCTGTCTGAGTTTTCTTAAGGAAGGTAAAACTTCGCCCAAGAGCATCAAAATAATTGACGACGTAATGTAGGGCATAATACCCAGACCGAACAGAGAACTTTTATCTAATGTTCCGCCGCTAAACATTTGCAGGTATGCAGCTACCTGGCCAAGCGCTCCGCCAGCCCTGCTGGCAGCCATTTCCTGAATCTTGGCAGCATCAAACATAGGAATCGGAATTGCGAAACCTACCCTGTAGATCGCCAACAGAGCGAGAGTAAACAATATCTTGTTTCTCAAGTCCGGTACTTTGAATATGTTAGATATTTTTCGCAGCATCATTAATCCTTATGCAATTTTTGCAGTTCCACCGCAACCGCTGATCTTTTCCTGAGCAGACTTGCTGAATTTATGTGCGACAACTTCAAGCTTCTTTGTCAGCACGCCGTCGCCAAGAATCTTAACTTTGCTATCAACGCTATCGATAATTCCAGCATCAACCAGCTGCTCAATGCCGATTACTGAACCATTTTCAAAATTATCGAGCTGCGATACGTTTATTATTTCGTAACGTCTTGCAAACTGGAAATTACTAAAACCTCTTTTGGGCATCCTTCTGAATAAAGGCATTTGTCCGCCTTCATGAGTTGGCCTGGTAAATGAACCAGCTCTGCTGCCGCTTCCTTTATGGCCTCTGCCGCATGTTTTGCCGACACCGGAACCACGCCCTCGTCCAATACGCTTGCGAGCCTTATTCTTTCCAGCAACTGAAGTTATTTCATGACTTAACATTTTATATATCACCACCTTTTAATAGCTTCAACTTCTACGCCACGCATAGATTCAATCAATTCGCTGCTCTTTAAGCTTACCAAAGCATTTAAAGTAGCTTTAACGACATTTTTTGCACCGGTACTTCCGTATATTTTGGTAAGTACATCTCTTACACCTGCGTACTCAAGTACTGCACGAGAGCTGCTTCCGGCAATAACACCGGTACCGGGACTGGCCGGGACCAGAACAATCTTGGTCGCTCTGAAACGGCCAATTACCTGATGAGGTATAGTACCGCAAACCAAGCTGATGTTTTTGAGATTCTTCTTTGCGTCTTTGGTAGCTTTTTCAATGGCCATGGGAACTTCGTTGGCTTTTCCATATCCGACACCAACATTTCCATTGCGGTCACCTACAACTACCAGACCGGCAAAGCTGAATCTACGGCCACCTTTTACCACTTTTGCACATCTGTAAATTTTAACTACAGTGTTCTCAAGCGACTGTTCTTCTTCAAATTGTATTCTCGGTTCTTCTGCCAATTCAAACCTCTCTTATTCTTTAAAATACCAGACCTTCTTTTCGTGCCGAATCTGCCAATGCTTTTACTCGACCGTGAAACAAAAAGCCGTTTCTATCAAATTTTACACATTTAATACCGACGTTAAGCGCTTCTTTAGCAATCGCAGAGCCAACTTTTTCTGCAGCTTTCTTATTACCGCCGTTTTTCACATCATTTTTAATCGACTTGTTTAATGTATTAGCCGAAGCAAGTGTCAAACCAGAGACATCATCAATTATCTGAGCATATATGTGCTTTCCACTGCGATATACGCTGAGCCTTGGCCTGTCAGGATAACCAAAAAGTTTATTCCTGATATGTTTTTTTCTTCTCAAATGAGATTGTTCTTTTTTACTTAATTGCATTGTTTCACCAATATCAAATTGTTAATATATGCCCTTATGATTATCCGCCGGATGCGAAAGCTTTTCCTTCTTTGCGTCTTACAAATTCGTCTGCATAGCGGATCCCCTTGCCTTTGTAGGGCTCAGGAGGTTTTACTCTGCGTACATTCGCGGCAAACTGGCCTAACTCGTGTTTATCAGGGCCCGAAAGTGAGAACTTAGCGGGAACTTCATTACCTCTGGTAGCAGGTACTTCAACTGCCAGTTTTACAGATTTTGGAATCTGCATTTCGACAGGATGGCAAAATCCAACATTCAAAACAAGCTTGTTGCCCTGCTCTTTGATATTGAATCCTGTACCAAAAATTTCCATCTTCTTTTCAAAGCCTTTGCTTACACCCTCGATCATATTACTGACCAAAGAACGCATCGTGCCATGCAGGGCTTTAGCGACCTTATCATCGGGTTTGGGATTGTCAACGATGACATTAGATTCCTCAACCTTGACTTCAATAGAAGGATGACAACTCATCTCTAAATTCCCTTTGGGCCCAGATGTTTTGATCTTAGAACCGGAAACTTCCACTTTTACGCCTGAAGGTATTTCTATCGGTTTTTTTCCTATGCGACTCATTAGCACACCGTACAAATAATTTCGCCGCTTACATTTTCTTCGCGGCATTTTCTATCACTTAAAACTCCCTTGTTGGTTGAAATAATTGATATTCCAAGACCAGCCATAACAGAGGGAATTTCTCCTACTGAACTGTAAACGCGACAGCCAGGTTTGCTTTTTCTTTTGATTTCATTGATGACAGGTTCACCGTCCATTGTATATTTAAGCATAATACGCAAGATTCCCTGGTTACCGTCATCGATTTTATCGTAATCATTGATATAGCCTTCGCTTTTCAAAACATCTGCAACTCCGGCACATACTTTAGAGGCTTTAATCTTTACCTCTTTTTTGCCGACGCGCGAAGCATTGCGTATTCTTGTAAGCATATCAGCTACTGGATCACTTAAACTCATTTATCAAACTCCAACATTTTAAAATGTTAATTTTTACCAACTTGCTTTCTTTACGCCTGGAATCTTGCCTTCACTAGCAAGAGTCCTGAAACAGATTCGGCATATTTTGAATTTCTGGTAAACGGCTCTTGGCCTGCCGCAAAGTTCACATCTTGTATATGAACGAACTTTGAACTTCTGTTTACTTTTACTTTTATTTATTAATGCTTTTGTGGCCATTAAATTACTCCGGTGATTTAGGATTTAATGTTTTAAAAGGCATACCGAACAAACGAAGCATCTCGAATGATTCTTCATCGTTCTTGGCCGTAGTAACAAACGTAATATTCATTCCCTGGGTATTTTGAACAGATGCGGGATCTATTTCAGGAAAAACCGACTGCTCATTTATACCCATGGAGTAATTACCTCTTCCATCAAAACTCTTAGGATTCAAACCTCTAAAGTCTTTGACTCTTGGTATCGCCAGGTTGATAAGTCTGTCCATAAACTCATACATTCTCTGGCGTCTTAGGGTAACTTTGAGTCCGATTTCCATCTCTTCACGAAGTTTGAAATTGGACACACTTCTTTTGGCTTTACAAACGAGAGGCTTTTGGCCAGCGATTTTTGTCAAATCCTTCAACGCAGCCTCCAGGAACTTTTTATCCTGTATGGCCTTACCTATTCCCATAGAGATCACAACTTTCTCTACTCTTGGTACAGCCATCGGGTTTTTATAATTATACTTTTCCTGCATTCCCGATACTACTTGCGACTTATATATATCTTTCAAACGTGCCATTAACACACCTTAAAATTATTTTTTAGCTTTTCTAACGATTCCCAATTCTGTTCCGTCCCGCGTGACTCTTTTCTTTGCACCTTTGTCGTCAACAATAAAACGAACTCTTGATGCCTTGTTCGTCTTAGGATTAACCGGGAGTACATTACTAATATGAATAGGCTGCTCAACTTCTATTCTTCCGCCTTGTGGGTTCCTTTGTGAAGGACGAACGTGTTTAAGCTTTCTGTTTTGTCCTTCCACAACAACCTGGTCCTTATCACGGTTAATTCTAAGCACCCTGCCTACCGCACCTTTGTGCTCACCGGCAATAATTTGAACCATATCATCTTTTTTAATTTTCGCTGCCATAATTTATCTCAATTAAATTAAACTACCTCGCTAGCTAACGAGATGATTTTCATAAAGTTCTTTTCTCTTAATTCTCGCGATACAGCACCGAATATTCTGGTACCTACAGGCTCTTCTTCTTGATTTAGCATTACCGCTGCATTGCTATCGAACCTAACATAACTGCCGTCTGGTCTTTTTACAGGTGTTTTTGTTCTGATAATTACACACTTATGAACTTTTTTGTCATCCAGTTGGCATGTAGGCAAAGACTTCTTAATAGCAACAATGACAATATCACCAACAGAAGCTGTAGGACGAGTGTATTTGCCTCTTCGGCTAACAGCTCTGCCAAGTACTTTGATACATTGTGCCAATTTCACGCCGCTGTTATCGGCTATTTCTAACATTGTTTCTTGCTGAATCAACGCTCTATCCTCTTTAAATTATTTAATTACAGCTTTCTGCACGACTTCTTTAAGGCGCCAGCTTTTTGTCTTACTTATAGGCTTGGACTCAATGATTTCAACTGTATCACCGAGACCGGCTACGTTGTCTTCATCATGAACGCCAAGCTTGGTGCTCTTTTTAATATACTTTCCGTATTGCGGATGCTTGACCTTGTAATCGATCCTTACGCGAACGCTTTTATCGCCGCTTCTGCTAACAACCACACCACGCAACGCTTTAACTAGTTTCTTTTCTTCCATAATTGGTAAACAAACCTTAAATTAGTTATTTTTGTGACAACTGTTGTTCTTTGATAACAGTTTTTACGCGGGCAATGTCTTTTTTCATATTGCTTATTGCCTTGACGTTTTCAATTTTTTCTGTAACTGACTGAGTACGCAGGGCGAAAATCTGGCTCTGTAATTCTTCGAGCTTTTTGCCCAGTTCATCTTTTCTCATACCTCTTATGTCTTTAGCTTTCATTGTTTTACCTTGATTATCCTAATGAGTGCCTTCTTGTAACAAATCTGCACCTTATCGGCATTTTATGAGCTACTCTTGCCAGTGCCTGCTTAGCTGTATCTTCAGGAACTCCGCCTATTTCAAATAATACCGTTCCGGGTTTAACTTTTGCTACCCAAAATTCGACTTCACCTTTACCTTTACCCATTCTTGTTTCAAGCGGTTTTGAAGAAACCGACTGATGGGGGAAAATGCGAATGTAAACTTTACCGATCCTGCGCAAAAAGTGAGTGGCAGCGACACGGCCTGCCTCGATTTGACGGCCAGTTATCCAGCTGGTATCCAGAGACTGAAGTCCATATTCACCAAATGCAACATAGTTGCCCTTGGTGGCATTACCTTTCATCTTACCACGCTGATGTTTACGATATTTTACTCTTTTAGGCATTAAAGCCATTATTATCTTCCTTACTTACAGTTACTGTTCCAATGTTTTTGTTGTTGTATCTTCTACTTCATGCGAAGGCACTGGTTTTTCAGTTTTGCCTCTTTTACCGCCTGACGGTCTGCCGCCGGAGGGCCTGCCGCCCGGTTTTTTGAATGGTTTTTTGCTTGTAAGTTTTATGGGCGTGATCTCTTCACCAAATTTACCCAGGTAAATCCACACTTTAATACCAATAATTCCGTATGTGGTTCTGGCATCAACACTTGCATATTGAACATTCGCATCAAGAGTATGAAGCGGAATGCTGCCAAGTTTTTGCATTTCAGATCTTGCTATTTCAGCTCCGCCAAGTCTGCCTGCACAGAGAATTTTAACACCTTTAGCTCCAGCACTCATCGCTTGCTCGCAAGCCTGTTTCATTGCACGTCTGAAAGACGCTCTTTTAGAAAGCTGCTGTGCGATATTCTCACCGACCAGAAAAGCATCCAATGCAGGTTCGGTGATTTCAATAACGTTTACATTTACCTTGCGATTGATCAACTCTTCGAGTTCTTCGCGAAGTTTATCAACTTCTGAACCTCTTGGTCCAATTACCATACCCGGACGACCGGTATGAAGAGTTACCTTAACTTCATTTCTAGTACGGGCTATTTCAACTTTAGAAACAGCACCATAAGGAGCGCTCCTGTTGAAACGTTTGTCAACGAATTTCCTGATCTTCTGATCTTCTATCAGACACTCGCCATAGTTTGCCTTGGGGGCAAACCACGTACTCTGCCAGGCTAAGTTTATTCCCGTTCTGAAACCAATTGGAGAAATTTTCTGACCCATAGTTACTCTTCTATTATATTAATTATTTTCCTGTGCTAATGTTAAAACGATATGGCTGCATTGTTTGCGAATCGAATGGGCACGGCCTCTATCTTTTGCACGCCATCTTTTTGTTCCGAGCCTTACTCCGGCACCATCAATTCTTGCTTCATAGACAAACAGATTTTCGACATCGGCTTCCTGCTCATCAGCATTTGCGATGGCACTTTTCAATAGCTGCTCAACCATTTTTGCCGTTCTTTTTGGTGTAAACTTCAAAATGTCCAATGCATCCTGGGCGTCTCTGCCGGCAATAAGCTCTGTCACAAGCCTCGCCTTTGTCGGTGAAACAGGAGCATATTTATAAACAGCCTTCCAGCCCTGGATATCGAGCATTTCGACGCCTAAAGCTTTAGAAATATTTTGCACATCAGATTTTGTGGGCATCGGTTTTAACATACCTCTTTGCCAATTTCTCAAAGCTGTTTGAGCCTCTTTAGTTGACAAGCCGCTCCTGCTGATCTGTCCGGAAAGCTGGCTAAGGCTAACACCTTTTTGCTTCATCAATTTTTTCAATCTGTTCGCGATTATCATTTCAAATTCCTGCGGTCATTATTTCAATGAATATAAATTGCCACTTATCAGTGACCCTTAAAGGTCCTCGTAGGAGAAAACTCTCCAAGCTTGTGACCTACCATATCTTCAGTTATAAAAACTTTATGAAACATTTTTCCATTATGAACCATGAAGGTGTAACCAACAAACTCAGGAACAACGGTGCATCTTCTTGCCCAGGTCTTGATCGGTTCTTTTTTACCTGAATCAATTTGCTTTTGCACTTTTGTGAAAAGCTTTTCATCGACAAATGGTCCTTTTTTAAGAGAGCGTCCCATTAATATTCTATCCTTTTAAAATTTATTTCCTTAGAGTACCAACTGACCCTGTCTTACATTTTTACGTCTTCTGATTATATTATTGCTGCTGTTTTTCTTCTTGCTTCTGGTTTTACCGCCCTTGGCCGGAAGACCTTTAGGGCTGCAAGGATGACGACCACCATTACTACGGCCTTCACCACCACCCATCGGGTGAGCAACCGGGTTCATTGCTTTACCACGAACGTGTGGTTTCCTTCCCATATGTCTTTTTCTGCCGGCCTTTCCGATCTTAACATTCTGATGATCGGTATTGCTGACGGTTCCGATTGTAGCTCTGCATTCTTTGCGGACCATTCTCATTTCGCCGCTAGGAAGAATAAAGGTAACCCAGTCACCTTCTTTCGCCATGATTTTAGCTACCGCTCCGGCACCGCGGGCAAGTTTACCGCCCTGGCCAGCTGTCATTTCTATATTGTGAACTTCCACGCCAACAGGAATAGATGCCAAAGGCATAGTGTTTCCAATTTTTGGTTCAACTTTCTGTCCGCTTTCAATAACATCACCGACTTTGATTCCAACCGGTGCGAGGACGTATCTTTTTTCGCCGTCGGCATATTCAACCAGGCTTATAAAACATGTTCTGTTGGGATCATACTCAACACTTTTAATGGTAGCAGCGACATCGTCTTTATTACGTTTAAAATCTACAATCCTGTAAATCCTACGTGCTCCGCCGCCGCGAAACCTTACTGTAACCTTACCATGGGCATTTCTACCGCCGTATTTCTTGATTCTTTTACAGAGTGTCTTTTCCGGCCTGTCCGTCGTCAGCTCTGCATAATCATTAACCGAGCCGTTTCTTCTGCCATTTGTCGTCGGTTTATAAAGTTTAATACCCATATATATTGCCTCTTATCTACTTTGCTTAGAATAAATCTATGTGATGTTCTTCATTTAACACTACAACTGCCTTTTTCCAACTGCGCGTTCTGCCGATGCTTTTGCCTCTTCTTCTGATTTTTCCTTGTCTGTTGGAAGTACGAACATCAACAACCTTTACATTATATAAACGCTCGATCGCGTTTTTAATCTGGATTTTGTTTGCTTTTTTATTAACCTCAAATGAATAAGCACCGCGAACATTAGCAAAATGTGTCGTCTGCTCAGTTATCAAAGGTTTAATTATTACATTATGGTCATCCACGTTTGCACCTGTAAAAAATTATTTTTCCTGTTTCAAAAGAGATTCAAAAGCTTCACGAGTGAAAAGCACCTTCTGCTTTAAGCAAATATCACCCGCATTAAGCTGACTGACCTTCATTACGTCAATCTTCGGGATATTTCTGGCAGAAAGATAAAGATTCTTATCATAATCGTTTACTGTAATAAGGCAGCTTCTATCTATTTTCAAATTACCAAGAACCTGATAAAAGTCCCTGGTTTTTACATTTTCCATTTTCAAATCATCAACTATTATAACTTGACCACTTTGGAGCTTAGCTAAAATTGCTGACTCTTTAGCAAGTTGTCTCTGCTTTTTAGGCATATCTTTGCGGGGACTTCTTGCAACCTTTGCAAATGCCACACCCCCGCCTCGGCGAATATTTGTCCTGATATTACCCATACGGGCATTACCGGTTCCTTTTTGCCTGTAAAGCTTTCTTGTTGAACCTTCTACCATTCCGCGGCTCTTTGTCGCTGCTGTACCAACGTGCTTATTTGCATGGTACATAACGATGGCTTGTTTCAATAACGGATATCTGACACAACCACCAAAAACAGCCTCATCGACTGTCAGTGTGTCAATTTCCTTACCGGTTCTATCATGAACTGCTACACTTATCATTATTATTTTCCGTTTATTTATTCTTATGAGTCTTAGAAGTTCTTACAACAACATATCCGCCTGCAGGTCCGGCAACCGCACCTTTTACAATAAGCAGATTCTTTTCTTCATCAACACCTACCAGGCTGTGATTTTTGGTGGTCACTCTATCACCACCCATTCGCCCTGCCATCTTCTTACCTTTTTTGACGTTTCCACCGTGACCGGCATCACTTGCGTAACTGGAAATCGAACCAGGGGCCCTATGTTTTCTTTCGGTACCGTGCGAAGCAGGAAAACCACCGAAACCGTGTCTTTTCATAACACCGGCATATCCCTTACCTTTGCTGGTTCCAATCACATCGACATATTTTGCCTCTGCAAACACGTTTACCTTAACTTCGCCGCCTGTTTCGAAATCAGCTTGTTCTTTATCACCAAGCCGCATTTCTTTCACAAACTTTTTCGAAGTTGTATCTGCCTTTGCGGCATGACCTTCGTTAGGCTTTTTAACACGGGATTTTTTCACTTCATCAAAACCAAGCTGCAGGGCATTATAGCCGTCTGATTCAACAGTTTTTACCTGCAGAACTTTGCAGGGACCAGCTTGAATTACAGTTACCGGAGTCATTTTTCCGTCTTCACTGTAAATTTGAGTCATTCCAATTTTTTTTCCAAGTAACATCGCCATATTTAGCGTACCTTAAAACTATAGGGTATTAACTATGCTTTTATTTTGACAAAAACACCCGCAGGCACAACAAGCCTGTTAAGGGCTTCTACTGTGCGAACGTTTGCTTCGTATATATCTATCAATCTTTTATGAGTTCGAATTTCAAATTGCTCACGTGACTTTTTATTTACGTGAGGGCTTCTAAGAACAGTATATCTTTCGATCCGAGTAGGAAGCGGTACCGGACCACTGACACGTGCATTTGTTCTACTGGCTTGCTCAACTATTTCCTTTGCGGAATTGTCAAGAGCACGGTGATCATAAGCTTCCATCCTAATTCTGATCTTTTCATTATTCATTGGCATACTTTTCCTAAACTGTTATTACCTAACGCTCTTTGCAAAGCGGAAAACTTCTAAACATATCGTTTTTAATACTAAAAACAAGTAAAAAATCGAAATTTTTATATTAAAGGGATATTTTACGGCAAACTCACCGGTTTGCGTTAAAAAATTGCCCTAAAATCGGGGCCGAATACAAGGACTTCCTGCAATCCTTTTGCTGAATACGAGATGAAATCAGCCCAACTCGTAAATCGCACGACATTCATTGCCATGCTCGCTCCGGCTGTAAAAGGAATAATTTAACATAAATCTTATATGCCGTCAATAGTAACCTGTTAAAATTTTCTCAGAAATTTGTTCAGGCACTTTTTCATAGCAAAACGGCTCCATTACAAATGACCCTCTGCCTGCGGTCATGCTTCTGATATCGCTTGAATAGCCAAACATTTCCGCCAGGGGGACGTTTGCGTCCAGAATACGGGTTATCCCGTGGCCATGGGTATCGGTTATAATTCCGCGTTTAGCGATCAAACTGCCCTGAACCGAACCATAGCTCTCTTCCGGGGTTACTACCTGGACCTTCATAATCGGTTCAAGCAGCACAGGTCCTGCGTTTTCTACAACTTCATGAACAGCCATCGCTCCGGCTTGTTCAAAAGCAAGTTCTGAAGAATCTACAGGATGGAACGAGCCGTCAATTAACGTAACTTTTGCTCCTACAACAGGATATCCTGCTAGAATACCGCTGCTCAAACCATCCATTACGCCCTTTTCAACCGCTGGGAAGTATTCTTTAGGGACCGTACCACCGGTTACTTCGACAGCAAACTCATTTTCTCGTTTATATCGGCCGTTTTCATCTAACAACGGCTCAATTTTGATAACAACATGCCCAAACTGGCCTCTTCCGCCGGTTTGCCTTTCAAATTTAGCTTCAGCTTTTGCGCCTTTGCTGATTGCCTCTTTATAAGCCACTCTCGGTTTACCGGTACGTACATTGACTTTTAGGTCTCTTACCAATTTATGCTGCAAAATTTCGAGATGCAGCTCTCCCATACCGCTAATAATAGTCTGGCCGGTTTCAGGGTTGTAATTACAATCAAATGTAGGGTCCTCTTTACGCAGAATTGCAAGTGCTTCGCCGAGTTTCGCTCTTTCTGCCGTTGTTTTTGGCTCGATGCTCATGCTGATAACCGTTTCGGGAAAGCTTATGCTCTCGAGCTGAACAGGATTTTTAACGTCGCATATAGTATCGCCAGTAACAGTATCTTTAAGCCCGATTACAGCCACAATATCGCCTGCCTGAGCACTATCCAGAATGTTCCTGGAATTTGCGTGCATTTCGAATATTCGGGTGATGTTTTCTTTGTGACCCCTGTTCGGGTTGAAAATGCGGCTATTTGACTTTATTGAACCTTGATAAATCCTCACAAAGTACAAATCGCCATGTTTATCAGCACTGATTTTAAATGCCAAACCTACTAAAGGTCCATCAGGATCATTCCTGATTATAACCTTTTTTTCCTTGTTTTCAGGATCAAAACCTTCAATTTCAGGCCTGTCATAAGGCGAAGGAAGATAATCTGTTACCCCATCTAATAGCCGCTGAACGCCTATATATTTTAATGCCGAACCGCAGAAAACCGGGTGAATCTGGTTAGCTACAACTCCTTTTCTGATGGCTTTTCTGATCAATTCCTCTGATATCGGCTCATCAGTAAGGTATTTTTCCATTAACTTTTCATCGAAATCTGCGATTTTTTCCAGAAGTTTATGTCGCCATTCCTGAGCCTGATCTTTTAGCTCATCTGGAATGTCAACTTCTTTGAAATTGGCCCCGACTGTTTCAACATCATAGTAAACAGCTTTCATCTTAACCAGATCGATCAAACCTTTAAATTGGCTTTCGGCTCCGATAGGAATTTGAACTGCAACAGGATTTGAAACAAGTTTTTGGCTGATGCTTGCAAAAGCCCGCTCAAAATCCGCTCCTATCTTGTCCATTTTGTTTATGAAACACAAACATGAAAGATTGTACTTCTGGCCCTGCCGCCAAACTGTTTCTGTTTGGGCCTGAACACCTTCGCTCGCATCAAATACAGCGACTGCTCCATCAAGAACTCGCAGTGATCGTTCAACTTCGGCAGTAAAATCAACATGACCGGGAGTATCGATAAGGTTTATATCTACGTCGTTCCACTTACACCGGGTAGCGGCAGAAGTGATAGTGATTCCACGCTGCTGCTCTTCTTCCATGTAATCCATTACTGCGGTTCCATCATGGACCTCGCCCATTTTGTAAATTTTGCCGGCATAGTAAAGTACTCGTTCGGTAACCGTGGTTTTACCGGCATCAATATGCGCCATAATCCCGATATTTCGCAAGTTGTTAATTTTATTGGCCATTTTAACTTCTATTTTTCATATAAAAAAAATGCCACGAGCATACAAATGTCCGTGGCAGTAAATCTTTAAATTAGGATTACCATGCAAAATGTGCGAAAGCTTTGTTTGCTTCAGCCATTCTATGGGTATTTTCTCTTGTAGTAATGGCAGTACCGGTCTTGTTGTAAGCATCCATCAATTCAGCCGCCAGGCGTTGAGACATGGGTTTACCCTTTTTGCCTCTTATCGCCGCAAGTATCCACCTGAATGCAAGAGCCTGTTGTCTTTTTGGCTTAACCTGCATAGGAACCTGGTAACTTGCACCACCAACTCGTTTACTGCGAACTTCTAACATCGGCTTAACATTATTGATCGCTGTTTCAAAAACTTCATTACTCGGCATTTCTTTGATCTTTTTGCCAACAATTTCTAATGCATCATAGAAAACTTTTTGTGCTGTACTTTTTTTACCATCCCACATCAGACAGTTTACAAATTTGGAAATAAGAATACTGTCATAAACAGGATCTGGTTTCAACTGGTCTTCTGACGCTGTAAATTTTTTTGCCATCTAACTTTAACCTTTATATTAATGAAATGATTAGCTTGATTTTGCACCGTATTTACTGCGGCCCTGCTTACGTTTAGCAACTCCAGATGTATCAAGAGTTCCGCGAACCACGTGATAACGAACACCAGGAAGGTCACGAACTCTGCCACCGCGAATCAGAACTGTACTATGTTCCTGCAAGTTATGATCGATTCCGGGTATATATGCAGTTACTTCTTTGCCGTTTGTCAAACGAACACGGGCAATCTTACGTAACGCAGAGTTTGGTTTCTTAGGTGTCTGTGTTCTTACAACAAGACAAACACCACGTTTTTGAGGGCATCCGGTAATATCGGATATCCTCTTACCGCTTTTCTTTTTACGACCTTTACTAATCAACTGATTGATTGTTGGCATTTTATCTCCGTTATATATCTATTCTAAATTAAAGTCCTAAAGCCTCACGCAATGCGGCGTCTGCTTTAGATTCTGCATCAATTTCTTTCAAGTCTTCGCGGAATTCCTTCGGTATTGGTGCCTGAGCAAGGTGTTTAACCTTCATATCGACATAATTTCTGAATCCTGTCCCAGCCGGAACAAGGTGTCCAAGAATTACGTTTTCTTTCAAACCGCGTAAGTTGTCGATTTTACCAGACAAGGAAGCTTCTGTCAACACCTTAGTTGTTTCCTGGAAACTAGCTGCCGAAATAAAGCTTTCTGACTGCAAGGAGGCTTTTGTTATACCAAGCAGCAATGTTTTCGCTGTAGCAGGTCTTGGTTTTTTACCTTTCGCACCTTCGCCGCCGAGAATCGCAACTTTTTCATTGGCTTTTTCAATTTCTTCTCTGGTATAGACACTGCCAACTTCCAGGTCTGTATCACCTGCATCGTTGATTTTCAGACATTTGCTCAGGCTGTCATTAGTCAATCGGAAATTATGCCTGTCAACAATTTCGCCCGGCAGCAGTCCGCTGTCACCAACAGATTCTATTTCCACCTTTCTCATCATCTGAGAAAGAATGATTTCAACGTGTTTATCGTTGATAGTTACATTTTGTGAACGGTAAACGTTTAGAACTTCTTTTAACAAATACCTCTGAAGTGCTTCTTCACCACGAATCCTCAAGATATCATGAGGCACCAGAGGACCATCTGTCAGGAAGTCACCTGCGTCAACTATGTCACCGGTATGCACATTAAGGTGCCTGTCACGAGGTACGTGATGTTCCTTTTCCATACCACTCTCGTTACGAACGATAATTGTCATTTTACCGCGGCGTTTATCACTCTTAAGCTCAACGCGTCCGCTGATCTCTGCGATCGCGGCTGGTTCCTTCGGCTTACGTGCTTCAAAAATCTCTGTTACCCTGGGCAGACCACCGGTAATATCCTGTGTTCCACCGCCGCCTCTTGGCTGACGAGCAAGCAGTGCACCGGCTTCAACACTAACACCTTCATTTACTTCGATTCGAGCTTTTGCAGGCAGATAGTGCACGTGAAGGATTTTACCTGCTTCATCTTCAATGACGATCTGCGGATGCTTATCGCCTTTGTGTTCGATTACAACAGGTCTGCCTTTTTGACCTTTGCGTTCTTCTTCAACCCTTATGGTCTCACCTTCGATGATATCAAGGAACCGAATTATACCGCCAACTTCTGCCAAAATAGGTACTCTGTGTGGGTCCCACACATATAAGCTCTGGCCGGCTTTAACTTTGTCGCCTTGCTCTACTGCTACTTCAGCACCATAAGGAACTTTGTACTTCTCAAGTTCTCTGCCTTTTTCATCAACTACAGCAATTTCACCGTTTCTCTTAAGTGCAACACGTTTAGGACCTGTTTCACTGGTTACGGTTACCACATTCATTTCGTAGTATTTGATTTCACCGGCCTGAGTGGCTTTTTGTTCGTTTTCAAGAATCGTTCTTGAAGCAATACCACCGGTATGGAATGTACGCATAGTCAGCTGCGTTCCAGGTTCGCCGATCGACTGTGCTCCAATTATTCCAACAGCAAGTCCCTGTTCTGCAAGTTGGCTGGCACTCAAATCCCAGCCATAGCATTTCGCACAAATACCCATTAGACTATCACATGTCAAAGGACTTCTAACGCGAATCGCATCAAGCCCAAGAGCTTCAATCTTTTCTGCCGCTTCAGGTGTAATTACTTCATTTTCACGAACGATCATTTCATCACGAATCGGATCATTAATGTTATCTCGTGCGGTTCTTCCAATTATCAATTCTCTTAATGGAATATCGACACGTTCGCCCTTGTAAACCGTACTTTTTGTTATTCCCTGAAGCGTTCCGCAATCGTGTTCATTGATTATCACATTCTGAGCAACATCGGCAAGTTTACGGGTCAGATAACCTGAATCCGCTGTTTTCAATGCAGTATCAGCCAGACCTTTACGTGCACCGTGTGTGGAACTGAAATATTCAAGAACGTTCAAACCTTCACGGAAGTTCGAAATAATCGGAGTTTCGATAATCTCGCCGCTTGGCTTGGCCATTAACGCACGCATACCTGCAAGCTGCTGAATCTGGTCAACGCTACCTCTTGCACCCGAATCACTCATTAGAAATATCGGGTTAAGGTAAGGTTTACCGTCACGGGTATCATTCTTTAGCGCCAGCATCATATCGGTAGTTACTGCAACACGGGCATGTGTCCATGCATCGATAACCTGGTTATATCTTTCGCCTTCAGTTAATATGCCGTGAGCGTAATTTTTCTGAATTTTATCAACCCGCTTTTGTGTAGTGTCAATGATTGCCTGTTTAGTATCAGGTATTCTAAGATCGGTCACACCAAAGCTCAAACCTGCCAGGGTCGCACGTTTGAAACCCAGCTCTTTAATATCATCAAGCAGATCGATCGTTTTTGAACTGCCGACATATTTAAAGCAATCGCTGATCACGCTTTTGAGTTTCTTTTGAGAAAGTGCCATGTTATAGAAAGGCATTTTAAAAGGAAGTATGTCATTGAACATGCAGCGACCAGGGGTTGTTTCGATGATTCCGTTTTCATATTTGAGATTATTGTCCCCGATGATCATGCGATCATGTCCTATGAAAACGCGAACCTTAGCATGTACACTGACCTTGCCAAGTTCGTAAGCGGAAATTGCTTCAAAATGATCCCTGAAGAACATGCCCTCGCCTTTTTCACCTTCACGCATACAAGTCAGATAATAGTTACCAAGAACTATATCCTGAGAAGGGCTCATAATTGGAGAACCGTCTGAAGGGGCAAAAATGTTATTTGGCGACAGTACCAGTGTATGAACTTCAACCTGCGCTTCTACACTCAATGGCAGATGAACCGCCATCTGGTCACCGTCAAAGTCGGCATTGAAACCTTTACAAACAAGCGGGTGGATCATAATCGCGTTACCTTCAACAAGAACCGGCTCAAACGCCTGAATACCCATTCTGTGCAAAGTAGGTGCACGGTTCAGCATCACTGGGTGCTGGTGAATAACTTCTTCAAGAATATCCCAAACCTGCTCATCTCGTCTTTCGAGCATTCTTTTTGCGCTCTTAATTGTATCGGCCAGACCTCTGTCTTTCAGTTTGCGAATGATAAACGGCTGATAAAGCTCCAATGCGATCTTCTTGGGAAGTCCGCACTGATGAAGTTTCAAACTCGGACCAACTACGATCACACTTCTTGCTGAATAGTCAACACGTTTTCCAAGCAGGTTCTCCCTGAAACGACCCTGCTTACCTTTGATCATATCCGTAAGACTCTTCAAAGGCCTGTTGTTACTGCCAAGTACAGGACGGCGGCATCTGCCGTTATCAAATAACGCATCTACTGCCTGCTGAAGCATTCTCTTTTCATTTCGAATAATTACTTCAGGTGCATTGAGATCGATGAGTTTTTTGAGCCTGTTATTACGGTTAATGATTCTTCTATAAAGATCATTAAGGTCACTTGTGGCAAAGTTTCCGCTTTCCAAAAGAACAAGCGGCCTCAGATCCGGAGGAATAACCGGACAAACTTCCATTATCATCCATTCAGGCTTGTTAGAACTTGCAAGAATACCGTTAACGATCTTAAGTCTTTTGGTAAGGTCTTTGATCTTCTGCTTACTGTTAGTTTCTAAAATCCCCGCATTGAGCTCGCCCTTAAGCTGTTCAAGATCAAGGCTTCTAAGCAGCTCAAATACCGCTTCGGCACCCATAGAAGCCTTAAAAGAATTGCCATATTTATTTTGAACTTCTCGGTATTCGTCTTCTGTCAAAAGCTGTTTGGCTTTTAAAGGTGTATCACCTGGATCGGTAACTGCGTAATCCTGAAAATAGATAACTTTTTCCAGATCGCTTGTTTTCATCGCAAGCAAAGTTCCCAACCGGCTAGGCATTGACTTGAAAAACCAGATGTGCACGACCGGTGCCGCTAAATTAATGTGTCCCATCCTTTTACGGCGAACACGGCTGTGAGTAACCTTTACACCACAGCGATCACAAATGATACCTTTGAATTTAGTACCTTTGTACTTTCCGCACGCACATTCCCAGTCTCTTTCAGGACCAAAAATACGCTCACAGAACAGACCGTCACGCTCAGGCCTGTAAGTTCGGTAATTGATTGTCTCAGGCTTTTTTACTTCGCCGAAAGACCAGCTTCGAATATCATTAGGACTTGATAAGCTGATTTTTACCGAACCATAATCATTTATTCTGTCATAAATGCTCTCTACCATTATGACTATCTCCCTTGAATGAGATTAATTTTTAAACTATAGCTTTGCACTTGGCAAACGCTTCTTTTCCAACTGCATATTCAAACCAAGACCACGAATTTCATTACAGAGAACATCGAACGAAACAGGCGTACCCGCTTCCAAAGTGTTCTCGCCTTTGACCATCGATTCGTAAATCTTGGTACGACCTTCGATGTCGTCACTTTTAACGGTCAAAAGTTCCTGCAATGTGTACGCGGCACCATAACCTTCCAATGCCCATACTTCCATTTCACCAAGCCTCTGTCCGCCGGTTCTGGCTTTTCCGCCCAACGGCTGCTGAGTAATAAGACTGTAAGGACCAGTTGAACGGGCATGGATCTTATCATCAACAAGATGATGGAGTTTCATCATGTAAATGTAACCAACCGTAGCTCTCTGCTCAAAAGCCTCCCCTGTTCTGCCGTCATAAAGCTGCGTCTTCAACGTATTGGGAATCTGAGCAAATATTTCGTCAGCAGGAGGAGCCTGTCTATTTTCTTCAAGCTCTTTTTGCCGCGTTTGAATATGATCATTAGCTTCTTTGGTTACCTGCTGGATGACATCTTCGCTTGCACCGTCAAATACAGGTGTAACAGCATCAAAGCCAAGCACTTTAGCTGCCCAGCCCAGGTGTGTCTCGAGAATTTGTCCAACGTTCATACGAGAAGGCACACCAAGCGGATTCAAAAGAATATCGACAGGAGTACCGTCTTCGAGGAAAGGCATATCCTCTTCCGGCATGATCCTGGCGATAACACCCTTGTTACCGTGACGACCAGCCATCTTATCACCGATGCTCAAAGTTCTCTTGGTAGCGATATAGATTTTAACCATCTCAAGAACACCGCTGGCAAGTTCGTCACCTCGCTTCATTCTTTCGATCTTAAGTTCACGCTCTTGGCGAATGGCCTTGATCTTCGGCAAGTACTTGTTCATAATTGTTTGAACTTTTTCCCTGTCGCTTGCAGGTTTTACCCAGGAGATATCAAAAGTTTCGATTTGCTCAAAGATAACATCGTTATCTTCACTTGCTCCGACTTTCTGACGTGTTGAGGGGTCAACAATACTTATTTCAGGCAAAGCCTCATGAACCTTATCCATCATCTGGCGGAAAAGATCACATTCTTTTGCGATCATCATTGTTTCGAAATTCTTGATCTCGGCTTTGAGCGCCTTTTTGGACTCTTCACCTTTGCCGCCATGGCGTTTAAAGTGGCTTGTTTTGATTACAACTCCATCATATCCGCTGGGCAGTTCCAACGAGTCGTTTTTAACATCCTCACCGGCTCGACCAAAAATCGCATGCAAAAGCTTTTCTTCTGGAGTAAGCTCTGTCTTCGATTTTGGTGCAACTTTCCCGACCAGAATATCGCCTGATGAAACTCGCGAACCTTCCCTGATAATTCCATTTTCATCGAGGTTTCTCAAAACCTTTTCGCTTACATTTGGTATATCAGGTGTAAATTCTTCACGTCCAAGTTTAGTTTCTCGAACTTCAACACTGAACTCATCAATGTGCATACTTGTAAAAGTATCGTCTTTAACCAGCTTCTGGCTGATCAAAATAGCGTCCTCAAAGTTGTATCCATCGAAAGGCATAAACGCTGCCAGAATATTCTTACCAAGAGCGAGTTTTCCGCGTTCGCTGGCACCGCCATCGGCAATTACCTGGCCTGCTTCAACTTTTTCGCCCAAATCAATAATCGGCCTTTGATTCAAACAGGTACGTTCATTAAGACCGACAAATTTCTCCAGGACGTATTCATCTGTTTCGTTAATTACAATTTTATTTGCATCAAGAGCTGTTACCGTTCCTGCGTTGATTGCTTTAACAGTCATGCTCGAGTTCTTAGCGACCGGCCCTTCCATACCTGTTCCAACAAGAGGAGCTTCACAAATAAGAAGCGGCACACCTTGTCGCTGCATGTTAGAACCCATCAACGCACGGTTTGCATCGTCATGCTCGAGGAAAGGAATTAAAGACGCTGACACTCCAACTGTTTGCTTAGGTGAAATATCAACATAGTCAACTTCCTTACTGTCGATCTGCATCAGATCACCAGCCCTGCGTGCAAGAACCAAACCGTCTTTTAGTCTTTTTTCACCGGGTATCAATGCTCCGGGAGGAGCGAAAACCTCTCTCATTTCTTCGTCTGCACGAAGGTATTTTATTTTACCCGTTTCTTTTTGATTTTTTACTTCACGGTATGGGGTTACAAGAAATCCGTATTGATCAACTGCTGAGAAAATACTCAAGGAAGATATCAAACCAATGTTTGTACCTTCAGGAGTTTCGATTGGACAAATTCTACCATAGTGACTGATATGAACGTCGCGAACTTCGAAACCTGCACGTTTTCTGTTAAGACCGCCAGGACCAAGTGCACTCAACCTTCTCTCGTGAGTCAACTGGCTCAGTGAGTTGGTTTGATCAACAACCTGGCTAAGCTCACCTCTGCCGAAGAAATAATCTATGCTTGAAGAAACACTTTTGCTGTTCAAAAGATCGGCTATGCGGGTTATCTGCTCAGGATCTTTCATGCTCATGCGTTCCTGAACAGTTCTTCGCAGTTTCAAAAGACCTTTGCGAACTTCATCAGCCGCCAGCTCATCTATTGTTCTGAGCCTTCTATTTCCCAGATGGTCAATATCATCGATTTCGCCCTGACCATTTCTCAAACCGTAAACATATTTCATGGCATTGAGAAAATCTTCAGGCCTCAAGGTCATTTCATCTTCGCTGATATTTATGCTGAATTTTCTGTTTATCCTGAAGCGTCCGACTTTTCCGAGACGGTATCTGTTAGAATCGAAGAATTTTTCATTGAAAAGGGTTTCTGCTTTATCAACCTGGGGAGGATTTCCCGGCCTTAATCTTGAATAAAGCTTAAGCAACGCCTCTTCGCGACTCTCGCAGTCGTCTTCGGAAAGCGTATTCAAGATCAAAGGATCTTTAACTTTCGTAAGGACTTCAAGCTCTTCAATACTGCTTGCTTGTATATCAGCGACTCTATCACCGATCTGACAAGCGGCTTCTACGATAATCTCACCTGTTTCAGTATCAACGATCGGCCCAACAGACCACATAGTTGGTTCAAGCTTTTCAACTTTGACTTTTTTAGGTTTGTAGAAAAGCCTTATGATCTGCTCTGTTGTACCATATTCTTCACTCATGGCACGCAGGAAAACAGTGGCTGGTATTTTGCTGGACTGATCGATACGGATGATCAACACGTCTTTCTTTGTGACGCTTACTTCGATCCAGCTTCCTCTTTCAGGTATAATCCTGCCACCGTGAAGAATCCTGTCGCCTTCTTTACTTTCAATTATAAAATCAACACCGGGGCTTCTGTGGAGCTGATTAACGATAACCCTTTGGGCACCGTTAATTATGAATTCACCGCCGCCTACCATAATAGGCACTTCACCCAGGTAAATTGCTTGTTCTGAAATATCGTCGCCTTTTTGTCTGTCCAGTCTGCAGCGAACCTTAAAAGGATGACCATAAGTTAGACCGAGCTCTATGCATTCTCTAGGGCTGTAACGAGGGACTTCAAGTTCATATCCTAAATAATGAAGCTGGATACTTTTATCATAACTTTCGATAGGAAAAATTTCCCTCAGTAAAGCTTCAAGACCTACATCCTCTCGGCTGTCAATTGCGACATCACGCTGAAGAAACCTGGCATAACTTGCCATTTGGACATCAACCAAATTAGGTATATCAATACCGTCAGCGATTTTGCCAAAATTACGTACAGGCCGTGCTTCCATATTAAACACTCCCGCTAAAAAGCATTAAATTAACTCGATTATTTTCGAGACACAATTTCATAAAACTTCTATAAATATATAATGATTGCTGCCCGCGTTTAAACACGGGCTGATATATGAATACTATTTAAGCTCTACAGACGCACCAGCTGCTTCGAGAGTCTTTTGCATCTCTTCTGCTTCTTCTTTGCTGATACCTTCTTTTACTGCTTTCGGAGCGCCGTCAACCAGTTCTTTCGCTTCTTTCAAACCAAGACCGGTTATAGCTCTCACTTCTTTAATTACCTGGATCTTCTTGTCGCCAGCGGCTGTCAATACTACGTCAAAGCTGGTTTTTTCTGCTTCTTCAGCTGCTTCGCCACCACCGGCTGCAGGTCCTGCCATCATTACGGCTCCACCAGCTGCAGGTTCAATACCATATTCTTCTTTTAGGTAATCTGCCAACTCTTTAGCCTGCATGAGGGTAAGAGCTACGATTTTGTCACCGATTGACTTGATATCTTCGTTCCATGTTTTTGCTTCGTCTGCCATTTTTATTTACTCCTATTTTCCAATGCCTTGCAGCTGCCGAAACTACTTCGTTTCGTTTAACCCTATAAGGGGCGACCGCAAACGGCGTTTTCATTATAAATTTATGCGGCTTCTTTTTCCGCTTTTTCGATAACACTCTTGATACAGCCAGCGATAACTCCGGCAGGACCGGCAATCGCACCAACAAGTTTTGAACCTGGGCTCATTGCTGCACCAGCGATTTTCGCATGAAGTTCTGCTCTGGTCGGCATTTTTGAAAGTTCAATAGCCTGCTTTTCGTCCAGACATTCGCCTTCTACAAAAGCTCCCTTGATAGTAAACTGCTTAACTTTCTTGCCGATATCCACAATTTCTTTAGAGACATCAACTACGCTGTCGCCGCCGTAAACCAAAGTACACGGCCCTTCAAAAAGCATTTGGGCATTATCAACACCCATACTCTCGAGAGCTTTGAGCATCATCGAATTTTTCACAACTGCAAGATTGATACCTTTGTCTTTGAGTTTTCCACGGAGCTCGTTATTGCTTGTACCGTCAATTCCGATGGTATTTACGATCACAAATTCGTTAATACCCTCAAAACGTCTCTCAAGTTCTTGCTGCATTAGATTTTTAATATATTTACTCATGATTCACCTTTATTTTGGTTTTTCTGTATTATTCGACGTTTACATGCACACCGGGACTCATTGTAGCACTTATAGAGATTCCCTTCATGTAAGTACCTTTGACTGTGGTCGGTTTTAACTTCTTAATATGAGAAATAAAGTAATCGATATTTTCTTTCATTTTATCTTCATCAAAGCTAAGTTTTCCAACAACTGCATGAACATTTCCGCCCGAATCATTACGGTACTCAACCTTACCTGCAGCAAATTCCTTTACCGCGGTTACAACATCGCTAGTTACGGTTCCATTTTTCGGCGAGGGCATCTTTCCCTGTGGACCAAGAATTTTACCTAACTTTCCGGCCTTGCCCATCACTTTCGGTGATGCGATCGCAACGTCAAAATCCATCCAGCCGTCACTGATTTTTTTCACAAGATCATCACTGCCCGCTTCGATAGCTCCTGCGGCTTTGGCATCTTCAACCTCTGAATCATCACAAAAAGCGATCACTTTTTTGGACTTGCCGATTCCGTTAGGCAGAGAAATCGCCCCTCTGATCTGCTGATCTGCGATTTTCGGGTCAATTCCAAGATTGATCACACATTCAACAGACTGATCGAATTTGGCTTTATCGAAGGTTTTTAATTTCGAAACCGCCTCTGATAAAGGCAAAATCTCCTTTGTGGCTCTTTCAGCCAATTTTTTGTATCTTTTGCTTCTTTGTTTCATTAAATTCTCCGTCGAAAAAACTAAAAATTTTCTTCCACTGTTATAAAGCCGTGGTTAGCTATGCGATATCTCTACTCAACTTCGATTCCCATGCTTCGCGCGGTACCGGCAATGATTTTGGCTCCGCTTTCAACATCAAAAGCATTAAGGTCCTCAAGTTTTCTTTCAGCAATCTTCTTACATTGTTCCCATGTAACCTTGCCTACTTTATCGGTATGAGGAACACCGCTGCCCTTGGCAACACCTGCTTCCTGTTTCAAAAGCACTGCTGCTGGGGGGCTTTTTACGATGAAATCGAAAGACCTGTCATTATAAACTGTTATTTCAACAGGAACTGTCATTCCGTTTAACTCTTTTGTTTTTTCATTAAATTGTTGTACAAACTGTCCAATGTTAACTCCATGCTGACCAAGTGCCGGCCCGATAGGAGGAGCTGGAGTAGCCTGACCGCCCGGAGCTTGTAATTTAATTTTACCTGTAATTTGTTTTGCCATTTCTACCTCAAACTAATTTTCACCAGATTTCATTTAACCTGACATATATGTAAATCGTAATAGCTTCGAATTTTAAACTTTTTCAATCTGCCAATATTCAATATCAAGCGGAGTACTGCGACCAAAAATAGTAACAGTTACTCTCACAATTCCTCGCTCTTCGTCAATTTCTTCAACAACACCTTCGAAATTCTCAAAAGCGCCTTCACGTATTTTAACTACATCGCCTTTTGAAAATTCAACTTTTATGCTGGGACTTTCTTCGGGCTTTTCAACTTCTGAAAGCATTTTCGCAACATCGGTATCCCGCATTGGAGTCGGAATTCCTTCTGTTCCAATAAAATCACCAACACCGGAAGTTTCCTTGATCAGAAACCAGACATTCTCCGGTATTCTGCCGTCTTCTTTCGGTTCCATTTCCATAAACACATAACCGGGGTAAAGCTTGCGCTTGTTGACTCGCTGTTTACCGGCGCGAATACGTTTGATCTGCTCAACAGGCACAACGACCCTGCCGATCACATCGGAAAGACCTTCAATTGCAATTTTTCTCTCAAGCCGTTCTCTAACCTGCTCTTCTTTATTTGATGCTACTCTTAATACATACCAAAGCATATTCTTACCCCAGATAACTGGTTTAGAAATTTATTATTAACGATAACTAACTAGGCAGTAATCCGATACCGCGGAACAGTAACTGGAATATCACGTCAGTTAGCCCAAGGAAAACCGCGAAGAAAATAACTGTGAATATCACAATCGTTGTCGATACCATAATCTCGTGCTTAGAAGACCAATTTACCTTTTTGACCTCACCTTCGGCATTGACCATAAAATCAACTATCCGAGCTTTGTTCAAAAGCCAGTAAACCAGACCGCCGAAAATTGCAAATATCAACACCGGCACCAAAGTCTGCACCATCAGCTTAGTGCTGGTATCTGCAATCATCAAGCCTTCCATCATCTCGTAAATACGCCAGCAACCAAAGCCTACGATAACCATCAACGCCGCGGCTGTAGTCAGTCTCGTGTACTTACCCTGTCCTTTTTTGTATATCTTCAAATTCATTGCAGCCTCTGCTTAGTTTTTCATTCCGTTTTAAACAGGCCAGGAGGGAATCGAACCCCCAACCTGCGGTTTTGGAGACCGCTGCTCTGCCAAATTAAGCTACTGGCCTGGAATGTTTATTTTCTGCGTATTTTATGGGTAGTATGCTTACGTTCCCTTGAACAGAACTTTTTAAGCTCTATTTTAGGTACTCCTTCGCTCACATTTACCTCAGTACGATAGTTTCTATCGCCACATTCTTTACATTCAAGCCAAACATATTCTCTTTTGGATCCCTTGGCCATCTTTTACTTCCTACAAACATTAATGATAACAAAAAATATATAAGCGTAAAAAGGCCGACCCCGACTTACGCCGAGGTCAACCTTGAAAAGCCTTTTCAGCACAAATTGAACTATTTGATAACCTTGGTTACAACACCGGCACCAACAGTTCTACCGCCTTCACGAATTGCAAAACGCAGTCCTTCTTCCATAGCGATTGGGCTGATAATTTCAACTTCCATAGCGATATTATCGCCAGGCATACACATTTCTACAGGATTACCTTCACGGCTCTTAATTACATTAACAGCTCCGGTAACGTCAGTTGTTCTAAAGTAGAACTGAGGTCTATAGCCGGGGAAGAATGGGCTATGACGACCGCCTTCCTCTTTGCTCAGTACATATACTTCAGCTTCAAAATGCGTGTGAGGTGTAATCGACCCTGGTTTTGCAACAACCTGACCGCGTTCGAGGTCTTTCTTTTCAACACCACGGAACAACAGACCAACGTTATCGCCAGCCTGACCTTCGTCAAGTGTCTTGTTGAACATCTCAACGCCTGTACAGGTGGTTTTACGAGTATTACCAAGACCAACCAATTCAATTTCGTCACCAACACGAACCATACCGCGTTCGATACGTCCGGTACCTACGGTACCACGGCCTTTAATGCTGAATACGTCCTCGATCGGCATAAGGAATGGCAGATCAACTGCACGTTCAGGAACCGGGATATAGTTATCAACTTCATTCATAAGTTCATCAATTGCCGCACATGCTTCATCATCATTGCCTTCGCTTTCCATTGCAGCAAGAGCTGAACCTTTAACGATCGGAATTTCATCGCCCGGAAATTCGTACTTATCGAGAAGCTCACGAATTTCCATTTCAACAAGTTCGATCAGTTCAGGATCGTCAACCTGGTCAACTTTGTTCAGGAAAACAACGATCTTTGGAACGTTTACCTGGCGAGCCAGAAGGATATGTTCACGGGTCTGAGGCATAGGACCATCGCTGGCAGCCACAACCAAAATCGCTCCGTCCATCTGAGCAGCACCGGTAATCATATTCTTCACATAGTCAGCGTGACCTGGGCAGTCAACGTGAGCATAGTGACGATTTGGGGTTTCATACTCAACGTGAGCTGTATTAATGGTAATACCACGTTCTTTTTCTTCCGGAGCATTATCGATTTCATCGAATTTACGGGACTTTGATCCGGCTTTGACTGCCATTCTCATTGTGATTGCCGCTGTTAACGTGGTTTTACCATGGTCAATATGACCGATTGTACCAATGTTTAGATGCGGCTTTGTACGTTGAAATACATCCTTAGCCATTTTAAAATAACCTCCACTAGTCTTTTAGGTTTTAATTTCTTACTATTTACACGAAAAAAAATATAGCTAACTTTACTTTAAAAGCAACTTAGCTGCTGATGGGACTTGAACCCATGGCCTCGTCCTTACCAAGGACGCGCTCTACCACTGAGCTACAGCAGCAACTTATAACATAAAAAAGCCTTTTATCAGCACTAAGAATAGGGATTCTCCAAATGCCGACTATAAGGCGAAAATGAGAGTATATATGCCTTTGTATTAAAAGGCAAACACAAATATTTAAAAAAATTAATTTTTTTCTGACTGGGAGGGTTTTTTTTGCTTATTTGTTACCGCTGGTGGAGAATTGGGGTCATTCGGAGATGCCAATTTGCTCCATTTGGCCATCATTGAGCTCCAAACCGGTCGCTCCGCAACCTGCAAAGAACCTATAACACCCAAAAAACTTGCTTTTGCATCCGGCTCGACAGATTCGTTCTTTATAAAATTACTGATATATACCGCAAGGTAATCGTCCTCTGTTAAGTCCCTGCTGGCAAGAAGCTTAGAAATTTTATCACCTGCATTTGCGAAATCCTGTTTGGCTATGTAGACACCCGCCATCTCTGAGCAAACAACATCCTTTTGATCCGCTGAAATATTATTCGCATCTGCTAAACAGGCATTATAATAGCTTAAACTATTGTCCAAATCGCCTTTATCTTTTAAAATCTGAGCCTTTTCTATCTTCAAAGTCAGCGGCAGATCCTTCTTGGCCTGCTGTAGCTTATTTTCTACTAAAGACAAATATCTCAAATAATGATCAACATTAACCTGACCCTTGTCAATCTTTTCCAACCATTTGAGGTTAATATCTCCATCAAGCCGTTCCGCAACTGCACTAAAAACTCTCCAGGCGACTTCAGAATCACCATTTGACGGCAATTTTTCAACCAACCATGCCAAATCTTCGTTTCCGCCAACCTGCTCCGCTAAATCGTAAACCCCTACCCGAATAGACTCTGTGGGGTCGTTATAAAGCTTCAAGTCCCTAAAAATCTTCAAAGCTCCGACAGGGTCAATATTTTCCAGCCCGTTCATACTTGATTGCTTGACGAGTAATCCGTTTTCACTGAGACCCTTCTCAAACAAAGGCTTGAAAATAGCAGCCGCATCCACCCGGTAAAAACTGCTGTTCTGGCTTAATCTGCTCATTACGGAAGCAAATTCTCCCCGTTCTGCCGCTTTTTCGGGAGGTATTTTACTATACCGGTCAGAAATTTCCTGGAAATAGCTTTTAGCCACTGAATGTTCAAGACCGTTCTGTTCCAATAGTTTCTGTATTACTTTAGCTGCTGTGATGGAATCATTCAATTTATCTGAATTCAAGTAACCGCTTGCTATTCCCAACGTGTCGATTCGAACCTGGTTGTCGATTTTGACTTGCGAACCCGGTGATAACCCAAAATAAATCGCCTCTCCCAAAGCCTTAAACTGTTCCATTTTAACAGATGGGTCTGTCTCGACTTTCAACTGAGCCAGCAATGCTTCCGACGGAGCTGTATAACCAAGACTGGCCAGCAATTTAGCTACCCACAATCTCACATTCCTGTACCTGCTCGAAACCTGGTCTAAAAGAGGCTTACATACGTCTGCTGATACCGCCTTGCCGCTTTTGATCCAACTTTCCAGCTTTTCCAACGACCATAAAATTATTTCCTCTCTGGAATCGCCCAGTTGATCAGCCAGAAACCGCTGTTTCACATCATCTTCAATCAATTGGTCATAAAATTTATTCAAAGCATTAAAATAAAGCTGTTTCCATCCTGCAAGTTCTTCTTCAAGGGCGCGAACTTTATCATACTGACGAATAAGCCTGTCCGAAACAAATTCATCTCTGCTTTTTTTCTTTAACTCTGCCGAAATTCTCTGCCACTCTGCTTTATCGGCACCTGCAGGAACACCCAAAAGTTTTTCGAGTGCCTGTGCTGCTGCTGCCGAAACATCTGCATCCCCTTCATCAACCAGCTCTATCAGCTTCAACATAGCTTCTTTATCGGGCCTTAATCGAAGTGCGTAAACTGCATCTAATCGTTTTTTCTTCTCGGCTTTATTATCTTTAATTATTTTTATAAGCTGATCTGAGATTTCCTTGTAATCGTAAATTAGCAGTGCCTCTGCTGCTGCTTTGCCTTCTTGGTCTCCACCGAGTACCGAAAGTAAAGGCACAATAAAATCTTCTTTATTATAAATAGATTCAACCCAGGTAGTGCTTTGATTCAAAGCTTTGCAGACTGCAATTTTAGGAATAGGATTATTTGAATCGCTTAATGCTGAAAGGAGAATATCGCGTGCCTGCGGCTCTTTTCTTAGCAACAGCAAAACCGCCGCATTAACCCGATTTTTCTCGCTGGAACCGCCGTCAAATAAAGCTGATTTACTAACTTCAAACTGGGCTTTGACTTGAACATCTTCATTGGAAGCAACTGTTTGAGCGCAGAGAAAAAATAAAAAAAGTACTGCTATTAAATTGTAAAAAATTCTTCGCATAATTTCTTCTTCTGCACGGGACAACAGTTTTTTAATGGAAAGTTCTGTTTTATTAAACGTTTGTTTATATTACTTTGTTCGGCATTTTATCATGAAATAAAACATTATTTTTTCAAATCTCGTTTCAAGCCTAAATGCTGGAGAGCCCTAAAACATCTGCCATAGAATACTTTCCGGGTTTTTTACCTGCAAGCCAGCCCGCGGCTCTTACAGCTCCCTGGGCAAACGTATCCCTGTTATGTGCATTATGTGAAATTGTAACAGTTTCACCTAACGCCCCATAAATCACACTATGCTGACCGGTTATGTCGCCTGCCCTTATCGCATGCATTCCCACCGTTTTTTCCTGCCTCAGACAATCCCTGCCTTCCCTGCCATGGACAAGACAATCAGGATAGTCATAATCCACTGATTTGCAGACATTTTCAGCCAGGGACAAAGCCGTACCGCTTGGAGAATCTTTTTTGAACCTGTGGTGAGCTTCTGTAATTTCAATATCATAGTTCTCGCCCAGCGCCTTTGCAACTTTACCGACTAATTTAAACAAGACATTCATTCCAACACTCATATTTGTAGCTTGAATAACAGGAATTTTCTCACTTGCTGCATCGATCTTTTTCAACTGATCCTCATTCAATCCGGTCGTGCCCATTACTAAAGCAACACCGTTTGAAACACAGTAATCAATGGTCATATCAGCTGCCTGGGGCAGAGAAAAATCGATTACAACATCCGTTTTAGATGGAAAATCATCAGAAAGGTTAATACCAAGCTCATAAAGTCCAGCCAATAACCCAACATCTTTTCCTAAATCAACGTGATTTTTTATATCTACAGCTCCGGAAATGTCAAAATTACCAGAATCTAAGGCGATAGCCAAAATCCTTTTTCCCATGCGTCCTGCGGCTCCATTGATTGCGAGTTTGATTTTGCTCATTCTAATCTCCGCTTTTGTCTAATGTTAATAAAATCTAAACTATATCCTAGCTGTATTTTCAATTTTTTGCAAGCTTAAGGAACAAATAACACTGATTAACTGTATTATAATTATTAAAAAAGAAATTTCTATATTTTTTAATTGACATTTTAAACAACTGTTTTATATAATAGTTTTAAACGGCAAATGAATAAAAAGCAACTAAAATAAATGAATGGAGGCAAGTATGTTAAAAAAAATGTTATTTACATTGACTATCGTCGCTGCAGTGGCTGGTTTGTTTATAGCTGGCTGTGAAAGTGATGCCGGAAACAGCGCACTTATTGGTAGTGCGTTGGGCGCAGGTATTGGACAATTAGCTGGCGGCGACACAGAAGCCACTCTTATCGGAGCAGCTGTCGGAGGAGGTGCCGGCTATGCAATTGGTAACGAATCTGACAGAAAAAAACAACAGCAGCAGATCAATTCAGTCAGAGCCGAACAAAACACACAAACCGTCTGGGTTACAAACAGCAACGGCTCAAAGATTTCCGTTCGCCTGACAAAACAAGGCCCCGGCTACATTGGTCCTCGCGGCGAATACTACGAAAACCTGCCAACACCTGAAGAGTTGAGACCCGTTTACGGTTTCTAATCTAGATTTTTGATACTTTGATACTAAGTTATCCAAAGGGTTTATCTTTAACAGGGAAACCCTTTTTTACAAAATAAATAAGGGACGCTTTTGAAACGTCCCTTGTAAAATATGACAATCAACATATTAATTTAACTCAGGTACTGCACCTGCTAATTCATCGTAATTTTCGAATGATGAAACACATCCAGCCTTGATGGTATCTGCCCATGCCCTGATATTAGGTTCATTACGGCAGATATACCTTCTTGCGATTTTCGCCTTCCTTGCCTTCATGGAAACCTTTTTGCCATTCCCATTAACCGCAAAATCCATATCCTTTTTACCTGACGCATGCCTGCAGAAAAGGTATCCGCAAATAATCTTTATGGAAATATCCACCAGTTTTCTGCCGTACAAATCCATAAAGTCGATACCTTTATCTTTTACAAAAGAAACACATTCATTTAAAATTTCTGTTTCTTTTTTAAGAATTTCTAAAATATCCCCAAGCTGCGGATCGTAATCAAAATCTGCAAGTTCCGCGATGTACTTCGCCGCCGTTCCATTCGAAACACCTCTTACCGCCGCAACTACCTGCAGCTGAGATGTTCCCTCATAAATACTGGTAATCCTCGCATCGCGATAAAGCCTTTCACAGGCATAATCACGCATGAAACCCGAACCGCCCAAAATCTGTATAGCATCATAAGCAACTGAATTACTCATTTCAGATGCGATATATTTACTCATAGGTGTCAGCATAGCCGCAAATCTTTTGATCATCCGCTGCTTCTGCTTAATTTCCTTTTTCTTTTCAGCGTCTAGATTTTCTTCCGCCAGCATCCTCTCATAGCCATTTTCATAGTCAACAACCCGGCATGTCTCATAAAGCAGTGCCCGGCTTTCCTCAACTTCAATTTTCATATCTATAAGCATATCTCTAACCGCAGGCAGCTTCTCGATAGGACCGCCAAACTGTTCTCTGCTTGCCGCATAATCACGAGCAATACGATATGCCGCTTCACCAATTCCCAAAGACTGGGCAGCGATACCAATGCGAGCACCGTTCATAAGTGCCATAACATACGTTACCAACCCGCGCTGTCTTTCACCGATCAGCTTACAAGGCGTATTATCAAAGAATATCTCACATGTCGGCGACGCATGAATACCCATTTTATCTTCGATCCTGCGAATATGAACAGTAGGTCCCTGGCCGCATACAAACAGCGAAAGTCCCAAACCGCCAGAACGGTCTGCTTCACTCCTTGCCATCACAAGCAGCACCTCACCGCAGCCATTGGTAATAAATCTTTTCACACCATGCAAATACCAGTTTCCCGCATCATCCTGAAATGCTTTAACCTTACATACCTGCAAGTCAGAACCCGCATCCGGCTCAGTCAAAACCATCGCACCGGTGGTTTTACCCGCTGACAATTCAGGCAGATATTCCTGTTTGATTTCCTCGCTGGCAAAAGCATTAATTGTCTCAGCAATTCCCTGCAGCCCGAAAATATTCATTAATGATGCGTCAGCCCTCGAAATCATCTCATTTGCAACCGAAAGTACAAGAGAAGGAAAGTTTATTCCCCCGAACCTGTGCGGAAGAGTCATTCCCATCACCTCAGCCTGGGCCAATTTTTCAAGTATCTCATACATCGCTTTGGGACGAATAACCTTGCCATCCTCGGTCAGCTTATTCCCCTCTTTGTCCATCTCTTCAGACCTTGGAGCGATGAAATCACCGCACAACTGGCCAAGAGATTCCAGAACCAGCTTGTAATTTTCAATTGCTTCTTCGGCATTCTCAGGCGCTGAATCATACTTTTGGGAATCTGAATAATCACCTTCCATCAGATCCGCCAAACCACTCATATCCATATTCTCTAAAATAAACTGAATATCTTCATTATCAGTATAAAAATTTGCCATGCTATTATTCCATTCCTTGAGTTTTCTTATCAAACATAATTAACTTTTCCGTTTTGCTTGCAACAATTGAAATAACAAAAAGCCTAAAGATGTTAAACTTTTTCTTTTATAGCTTTGATCATCATCGGGATCACCTGGTTCAAATCGCCAACAATCTTATAATGCGCAACATCAAAGATCGGCGCCTCAGGATCGTTGTTGATCGCTATTATTTTCTGCGAATCACTCATTCCCGCCTGGTGCTGAATAGCTCCCGAAATTCCCGCTGCGATATAAAGGCTTGGACGAACTGTCGTACCTGTTTGACCAACCTGGTGGTCGCGGTCGATATAACCAAGATCAACAGCCGCACGGGTCGCACCAGGTGCCCCGCCCATGCAATTGGCAAGTTCATAGATCAGCTTGAAATTATCCTTGGAGCCAACACCTGCTCCCCCTGCAACTATCACACGAGATGCCTTTAAATTTACCTTCTTGGCCTGCATATGCTCTGCAAGTATCTCGATCGGCAGATCATCCGGAGTCAAATAGGCCTTTTCTTCAATTATCTCACCCTTGCGGGTTCCATCTGCATCCGGCATCGCCATAACACCTTCACGAACTGTAGCCATTTGAGGCCAGCGGTCATAATTGATAATCGTAGCAATTATATTCCCGCCAAACGCAGGACGTATCTGCAAAAGAAGGTTATCATATTTTTCGCCGGTCTTTTTGATTTCGTGGCTTCCTATCTGCAAATCTGTACAATCAGCCGTCAAACCGGCTTTCATCGCACTTGCAATCCTCGGGGCTAAATCACGCCCAACCGGAGATGCGCCAAAAAGAAATATCTGCGGTTTATGTTTTTCAATAATCTCACAAATAATTTTATTATAGCTGTTGGTTTGATAGTGTTCAAACAGCGGATTCTCTGACAGGTAAACCTTATCACAGCCATAATGGATCAATTTATCGCAAAGCCCTTTAACGTTGTCGCCTAAAAGCACTGACGCCAGCTTCACTCCCAACTTATCGGCAAGCTCTCTACCGCGTCCGAGCAGTTCAAGAGATATATCCTCAATCTTGCAGCCACGCTGCTCCGCAAAAACCCAAACCTCGCCTTGTCTATTTACTTCTATCATATCTACATCCTTATAATGATATTTTCGTTTCTAATCAGCCAATCGTATGGTCAACTATCAATTCATGGACCATACTATTAATGCCATCCTGCGTTGCTTCTACTTCCTTGGTCTCTTTCGCAGCCAAAACAACCGACTGAATTCTGTTAACCTTGGTAGGAGAACCGTCGCGACCGCACCACTGAAGATCTGCTTCAAGAAAATCCAGGTCCCACTGCTTGATCAGCAAACCCTTATCTTCCAGCTTTTTCAGCAATGTTTCGTCGCCGTTTACCTCTGCCGGAACTTTCGCGTTCTTGTATTTCATCAACCTTTTCGCTGCCGGTATTCTAGGCTCGTTGGCTTCATCGATCACAGTCAAAAGCACAGGCAGTTTAGTTTTCACTTCCTGCCATCCGTTACCGATATTCCTTTTTACAACAACTTCATTATCTTTAAGCTCATTCAAGCTTTCGATACAGGTTATTTGGGTCATTCCAAGCTTTTCCGCAAGCTGAGGGCCAACCTGGGCGGTATCTCCGTCAATGGCCTGTCTTCCGCAAAGAACAATATCAGGATTTAACTTCCTTACCGCACAGCTTAAAATATAGCTCGTCGCCAGTGTATCAGATGCAGCACATCTTCTATCAGTAACTAAAACAGCATCATCGGCTCCCCGATAAAGCGCTTCTCGCAAAATACCTCCTGCATTGGGCAATCCCATCGTTACAGCGGTAACAGTGCCGCCAAAACGCTCTTTTATTTGGATAGCCATTTCCAAAGCATTCAAATCTTCAGGGTTGAAGATTGCCGGCAGCGCAGCTCTGTTTACTGTTCCGTCTTCATTCATCGCCTGACCCGTAATTCTTTTAGTATCAGGCACTTGCTTAATCAATACTACACAATTGTATGCCACTGCTATACCTCCGTGATGGCAATAATATTCAGTTTTTGAACCGTTAAAACGCCTTAGTTTAGCTTAAATACTGCTTCTGTCAACTAAAAATCATCTTTATAATTATGCGAATTCCCCCTCAAAACAGATATTTCCCCGAACTCCACATTTTTCACCCCCCTTGTGTCAAAAAAGTCAAACATTCGTCAAAAACAATCGTATATTAAATGTTGATACAAACGGTTAGCGATCAGAGTTGTTAACCGTTCTAAAAGAAAACGGTGTTATACAACATCGTCCTCCTTGAGGATCGGTAAAACGGATTTTTACCGATCCTTTTTTATATAATATCAACATTTGAAGATTCCAGCCAGCAATCACTGCCATCTGGCAGCTCGACATGCATCCAGCCGTTTCGTTTCTCAATCAATCTAAATTCTACCCCCTCATTAAGCGGCTTATTGAAACTTTCGGGGTAATTTTTACCATCACCTCGCCTTGCAACCGCTTGGTCGGCAGTAATCACACCATAATAACGGTCATTTTCGAACTGCTGCTCAAAAATCACAGACCCTAAAAATGCCGCTGCAAATACAAATGCGAAAACAGCAGCCAACCACATACTGGACTTCTTACCTCTAAGTATCCCAATTGACACCAAAAGGCAAAATACTGCAAAACTTACTAACCCAACCAAAAACCGAGTTCTTACCGAAAAATCGTAATGCCAGAAAAATAGTGTCTGAATGATTTTCTCTTCGGTCCCAATTTCGAACTTGTCCTGCCGGCTTGCCCTTGCGAAAGCAAGATTCTTGTTAATGTTTTTATCTGAACTATCCAATTCAATCGCTCGACGATAATTCAATATTGCCTCCCCGACTTCGCCTTTCAAAAAGTAGGCGTTCGCCAGATTGTAATACAGTTTCGGGTTCCTCACCGGCCCTTGTTTGATGATTGTCTCATATCCGATAATCGCCTTTTCATAAGCATCTTCCCTGGCCTGCTTATCATCGGTAATCGAATTGGCTTTATGAAATGCCTTGTTGGATTGCTCAAAAAGTTTAGATTTTTCCTGCTCGGTCAAAGCAGCACTAGCCAATCCCGAAACAAAAAATAAAAGTATCGTAATTACCTTCAACTTAATTTTCATTTTGCCTTCTTGTCAATCTCTTTCATTAATTTGATTATTGAATCCTTTTTATCCTGCCCGACTGCTGTTTTGACAGGCGAATAATGCGTCAACTCATAGTCTTTTAAGATTTGACCATACTCCCTTGCAAATTCGTCATTACCTGTATTGTTCGAAATTAAATCACTGCATTCTCCACTGGTCAGCGACTGCCACGGCCTGCTGAAACGTTCACCAATAAATTGCTTCATCGCCGCCGATATTTTCTGATAATCGTCCCCGTTGCTTTGCTTGATTATAGCGGCGGCTCGGTTGAATGCGCTCTTTCTTAATTTGACCGCTCGCTTTTCAGGAGATGAACTTATCAACACTTTATAAGCCCCGCTCAAAACTACCAGACCTAACGGCCCCGCCCACAACCAGAGATAAGCCGGATTGGTAATCGCTGCGCTCAATGAAAAATATCTATCCTCTAAAACTTCATCAGATTCATAATTCGCGTTCAAGCCCTGTTCAATCATTTCAAGTCCGCCTGAGAAATTCTCATTATCCCCACCAACAAAATCACTGACGGTCAATTTCTCCGCTGAGGTAACTTCGATAGGTATCGGCTCAGATTTAGCCGTCTTATAACTTCCGCTCTCAACATCAAAATAAGCCAGCGGTATCGAAGGAATCTCAGTCACATTATCATTTTCAGCCCTGATGGTCTGAGTAAATATCTTGTAATTGCCTTTAACTTCCGGATCGGATTGCTGCTTAGGCATTCTGAAATTTTTCGAAAATTCAGGTATGGCAAAAAGATTGGGTGCTTTTATCGGCTCGGTATAATTGGCAGGTCCTATCTTGACCGTTAATGTTATCGGTTCACCCACTGCGACTTTCAATTTACCGTCTTGCGTTGTTTCAGATGCCTGCGCACTGGCTAGAATTTCATAATTTCCAACCAGCCCGTAAAAACCTTCCGGCCTGCCTTCTTCCGGCAGCGGCTTAACTTCTAAGCTAATCGGCTGCGACTCCACAACAAATCGCTCATACCGCTTAGAATCCATATTGAAAGGATCGCGGAAAAATGTCTGCCTGCTGTTGCGCACACTTCCAACTGCAACATCAGCATTGATCTTAAGCTTCCCAAGCTCATACCTACCCGGCGACTTCGGAATAAGTACCTTCTGCATTCTCACCAGCAAGCCCGTCCGCCCGCCCAGCAGCCCCTCTTTCTGATACGCCGGAACTTTCAAACCCGAAACATCAAGGCTAGCTTCCTTTGCAAGAACCTCCATAAAAGCAGGATTGTTTGCAAAATAAAAACTATCCAACTCAAACCCGGGAAAGCTCAAAATATAATTCCGAACATCTTCGAAAATAAACCAATCTATGGTCACTGTTACCGGCTGACCGGCATAGCATACCTCATCCGAAATTTTAACCTTCACTTCCATCTTGTCCGTCTTACCCGGCTCAAGCACATTAACTTTCACCCGGTTAGTTTTATAGCTTTTCCCATCAACCGTAACATCCACCGATGGGACCGTAAACTCGCCAACATCAAACGTTTTCAAATTATACTGCATTATGTAGCGCTTTACTTCCTGAACGCTTCGTTCCCCGTTAATGATTGTAATTGACCGCTGCGAAAGATTCTGCCCTGCATAACCCGAAGGCGACCATTGCTCAAGCGGCTCCAAATCTACCTCGCCCGGCTCAGAAACGCCGTCAATAATTATCTGATACGCAAACTCATCGCCAAGATAAACACTTCTCGATTCGCCTATCTGCGCATGCACCTTAACCTCTTCACTTCTTGCAAAACAAGCAAATACCAAAACCAGACAAAACGCCAATATTATGTTACCAGTCTTTCTCAACTTCTTTATAACCTCGTATTCTTCCTTGTATTTTACGCATATCTTCTTCTTTGTCTATTATATCTTTTGCCGTAGCATCTACCTGCTCCATTTCCTTTTCCTGCTGCTCTTGTACCTGCTGCTGATCTTGTTGTTCCTGCTGTTCTTGCTCATCACCTTCAGACTGCTCAGACTCTTTCTGCTCTTTTTCTCCCTCTTGATCGCCTTCTTGCTTTTTCTCGTCTTCCTTTTTTTCACTCAACTCCTCAGCAGCCTCTTTCAGCTTCTCAGCCGCTTGCTGCTGCTGGTTTTGAGCCTCATCCATCTTATCATCTTCCAGACTTTCACTCGCCTGACCTTGTTTATCGATAGCCTCTTTCAGCTTTTGCTGCGCCGGCTCCCCCTGCTGACCCTGCTGCTGATTCATCTCTTTCATCTTATCAAGAGCCTCTTTAGTTTGCTCATTCAACTCTTGCTGCTGCTCTTTCAAATCTTCCTGCTCCTGCGCATCATTCGGGTCCTGCGATTGCTTACCAGCCTGCTCAGACAATTCCTGCTGCTTCTCTGCCAGATCATTCAATTCATCCTGCATCTGCTCTTTCTGCTTCTGATGTTGTTCCTGCTGTTTCTTATGTTTTTCGAACTCCCTTTTTACATCCTGCATTTTAATTTTCGCAAACTGTAAATTATTCGCCGCCGTCCTATTATTCGGGTTTTCCTCTATTACCTCCCTGTACTGTTCTATGCTCTCTCGAAAATTCTCAATTCTTTCTTCAAAATTCGGATTCATCGGATCGACCTTTTCAAGCCCCTTATTCAAACTCGCCGTCGCAAGATTGTACTTCGCCCTCTCAGCTATTTCCCGATACTCCGACTGACTCGCCGCAACCCTGTACAATTCATTGGCCTGCTCAAACTTACCCTGCTTAAACAACACATTCGCCTTGTTGTACAAAGCCACAACATTCTCCCCATCCACATCCATCACCTGCTGATACATCTCGTTCGCATCCGCATAATTCGCATCACGATAAAACGCATTACCCTGCCTGATCAGCGAATTAACATTACCGCCATATGCTCCGCAGCCAAAAAAAATTACCAATAATAAGCTATACTTTTTTACGTTCACTTATAAACACCTCTACAATCAAAAATACCAATGCCAACGCCAGAAATATCTGGAACTTCTGCTCATAGCTGATACTCGTAGCCGCTTCCAATTCCCTCTTCTGGGCACTGGCCACTAAATCTTTATATAATTCGTCAAAATCAAATGTCTGGTTCGGTCCAACCGTCAAAAACTTTCCATCCTCGGTTGCCATCGCCACTTCCGCCAGCATCTTAGGGTCCAGCTTGCTCCAGACCTCCTGCCCTTCATATTTCAAAAAACTTTTCGATCCATTACTATAAATCGGAATCCTCGCACCCGGCGACTGGCTTCCCAGCCCAACCGCAATTATACGTATCCCCTTTTCATTCGCTTGCCGAGCCGCTTCCACCGGGAAAGTATTTTCATTTTCCTCACCATCGCTGATAATGATCAAATCTGCATACTTATTGCCCGACTCATCAAATATCTCCCGCGTTACCTTGCGAATCGCATCACCCAGATTCGTACCCCCAACCGGCGTCGATTCCGTCGTAACATCCCTCTCAAGCACCATCTGCGCAAAACCGTAATTATTCGTCAACGGGCTCTTAACCGTCGCCGAACCCGCAAACGTCACGATCCCGATCCTGTCCCCGTCAAGCACCGAAAGCAAATCCTTTATCGCAAGTTTCGCCCTCTCCAGCCTGCTCGGCTTAATATCCTCAGCCAGCATCGACCGTGAAACATCCAGCAGAATCACAACATCCCGCCCTTGCCTTTTCACTTCAACCGGTTTGGGATTCCAAGCCGGCTCTGTCAGCGCGATCACAATAAACACAAAAGCCCCAATCAGCATTACCGCCTTTAGCACCTGCTTACCAATACTCCTTTGCTGGTTTAGCTTGCCCAGCAAATCCATATCCGCAAAAAATTTCAAAGCACGCTGCTTCTTGTAAAAGCACCATATATACGCGGGTACTATCAATACCGGCACCAAAAACAACAGCCACAATGCTTTTTCATTACCTAACATTAAGGAATCTTCCTCAAAAAAGTCGTCGAACTCAAAATCTCCAAAACCAGCAGAGCCAGGGCGCTCATCGCGAACGGCCCAAATTTCTCAGAAAACTGAGTGTACTGAATCGACTCTACTTTGGTCTTCTCCAGCGAATCGATCGTCTCATATATTTCCTTCAAAGCAGCAGCATCATTAGCCCTGAAATATTGCCCGCCGGTAGCCTGCGAAACCGCTCGCAAAAGCCGCTCATCGATCTGAGCCGAAGCAGGAATCTTCCGCGGCCCAAACAAAGTCTGCTGATAAACATCCGAAGCTAGCCCGATCGAATAAACCTTTATCCCCCACTTTTTCGCCAGTTCCGCAGCCTGCAAAGGATCGTACTCCCCCGCATTTTGCTTTCCATCTGTCAATAAAATTATAACCTTACTCTTTATTTCAAAACTGTCCTGCGGTTCTTCTTCTCTGTCAACTTCTTCCAAAACTTTAAACATTTCCTGATTCTCAATTTCAGTCTCCGCCTGGTGCAGCCTCGCCGCCGCAAGCGCAAGCGCATCACCTATAGCAGTATTGCCAAGCTGGGTATCCCGGATCGGCTCTGCCTTTTCCAGAAATTCAACCAGAATCTCATGCGAATGAACCAGCGGACACAATGTCTCCGGATAAGTCGCGTATGTTATCAGACCGATCAAATCACCCGGCCTGCCTTCCAGACCATCATCATCTCCCAGAACAAAATCTTTCACTATCCTCTTGACCGCTTCAAGTTTATTTGTTTTCTGACCAAAAAAATCTGTCTCCTCTGCCATCGACCCGCTGCAGTCAACCACCAGTTCAATCGCGATACCTTCTGTTGCAATCACCGACTTACTCGTCCCATACCTCGGCCTCGCAATCGCGATGATCAACAACACCAAAGTCAAAACACGCAAAACGGTCAACAGCGGCTGGATTTTTATCCGCCATGAACTCTGGCTCAACTTTATTTGATTTACAGAAGAAAATTTCAAACCTGCCGTTCTGCTTCTGCGCACCCCAAGCCATACCACTACAGGAATCACTAAAAGCAGCATCAAAGCCCATGGCCAGTAAAGCTGGTTTATCATGACCCAACCTCCTCCCGCTGCCCTGGCTCAACTTTGGTCTTCTCAATAAAATCCACCGCAAGCCCAACAGAATCGTCAACATCCTTTTGCTCAGGCGTATGCTTTGCGAACTTCACCAAATCGCACTGCTTCAAGAACTCACCAAGCGACTTCTTATCTTCATCATCTAACGTCCTGCTGACCGACAATTCATTCAAAAACTCTTCCGTAGTTTGATCCGGAGCATTGATATCAAATCTTGCCTCGATATAATTTCGCAATATATTCGACAGCCGCTCATAAAACAGCTTTATCTTCCCCGCCGCGATTAAATTCTCATTCATTAACTCCTGCAGCTGCCTCAATGCTATCTCATGTGCCGGCAAAACAACCTCCAATTTGCCAATGCTCCTTGACTTTTTCTTTTGCAAATACGCTAATACCATTATCAACACAAGCACCAAAAATATCGGCCCGAACATCCACCACTTGGCTTCAAACGGCGGCATCGCAACCGGCTCAATCTCACTTGCATTTGCAATCACGTTAGGATCATTCGGATCAATTGTCTTAACAACCTTGACCTCAATAGCCTCTGTTTCAACAGTAACAGGCTCATTGCCATCTACAAAGCTAAACCCAAAACCCCCGATTTTCATCAAACCTTCCGTCAGCGGCTCAAGCCTATACATGACACTGTAAACCAGCTTATCTTCATTAACATCTAACCGCCTGTCCTCTTCGCTGCCAATCACAATGTAATCATTCGAATCTTCCACCTGCGGCAATTCAACTTCAACCCCGTCCGGATATTTAACCGTTATCTCTAAACCCAGGGTCTCCGCAAGCGTAATTTCCTCTCGATCAACTTCGATCTTTACACTCACCCCATCTTCGGAATAAAAATATTCCTTAGCCTGCAACCCGCTTGCAAACAATAATATCGAAACTAAAATCAGTCCAATCCTTCGTCTCATACTTACCTTAAAATCTCCTATGACGCATATGAAAAAATTTCACCAGATCATTTATATACGGCTTATCCGTCGTAACAGCTATCGAATCAATACCTGTAGATCTGAAAATTTCCTTCAAACGGCTTTCATGCTTAAAAGTATTTTCCCTGTAACTTTTTCGAAATGCCTTACTCGAAGTATCCACTACAACTCTCTCGCCGCTTTCAGCATCAAACAGCTCAACTATCCCCGCCGGCGGCATCTCCTTCTCCGCCGGATCACTTACCGGCACCGCTATCACATCATGCCTTTTATTAACCAGTGACAAAGTTTTTTTCATATTCGCAGCATCCACGCCGATAAAATCCGAAACCAGGAAAACCGTAGCCTTTTTCCGAATGACCCTGGCAATATAATCCATCGCAAGCCCAATATTTGTTTTCCGCTTTGGCATCTCAAAATGCAAAAGCTCACGTATCAGCCTCAAGACATGACTGCTACCCTTCTTGGGAGCGATGAAAAGTTCAATCTGATCGGTAAAAATTATCAGCCCTACCTTGTCATTGTTTCGAATCGCAGCAAATGCCAGCACCGCGCAAAATTCCGCAGCCACTTCATTTTTGAACCTCCCCCTAGACCCAAAATCACCCGACGCCGACAGATCAACCATAAACATCACCGTCAGTTCACGTTCTTCCTTGTAACGCTTTATATGTGGCCTGCCTGTCCTCGCCGTCACGTTCCAGTCAATACTCCGAACATCATCGCCGGGCATATATTCCCGCACCTCATCGAATTCCATCCCCCGGCCCTTGAACACAGACTCATACTGCCCCGCAAACGATGCGTTAACCATCCGCGATGTATAAATCTGTATCTGCTGAATTTTGCTTCTCAGTTCTTTCGAAAGCATATTTTCACCTGGTAGTTAACCGTCAACTTGCTTTTAAGGAACTTCGATATTATCAAAAATTGTTTTTATAACATCTTCGGATTTCATCTCTTCAGCCTGCGCTTCATAAGATACTATTACCCTATGCCTCAAAACATCATAACCAATGGTCTTGACATCCTGCGGAGTTACATATCCCCTGCCGTTCATAAACGCATGCGCCTTCGATGCTACCGCCAGATAAATTGTCGCCCTCGGGGACGCTCCAAAATTTATAAGCTCGCCGAGATTATCAAGCCCGAACTTACCCGGATTCCTCGTAGCCGAAACGATCCTGACGATATAATCCTTAACTTTCTCATCGATATAAATCTGGTCAACTACTCCCCTCGCTTCGATTATATCCTTAGGCTCAATAACCGAACCAACAACAAACTTCTTATCTGTAACCGACATCCGGTTCAAAATCTCAAGCTCTTCCGCATCAGTAGGATATTCGATCTTCAATTTCAACATAAACCTGTCAAGCTGCGCTTCGGGCAGCGGGTAAGTGCCTTCCTGCTCGATCGGGTTCTGCGTCGCCAATACTAAAAAAGGCTCCGGCAGCTTAAACGTCTCGGTCCCCCTGAATGAAACAAAAACAAATCTGATGAACAAAAGCATGAAACTCAGCCAAC
>CAZITB010000005.1:0-524 GCA_964542055.1 uncultured Candidatus Kuenenia sp. | reverse complement strand
GGCGAAGAGATCGGCGACGAAATATAGAAACCACCTTCGCCGGCGCACGGTTGATCTCATCAGCCAGAATGATATTATTCATGATCGGCCCTTTGCGAACCACAAACTGACCATCAGCAGGCCTGTATATCTGAGTACCTGTTACATCCGCAGGAAGCAGATCAGGAGTAAATTGAATTCGTTTAAAATCGGCATCGATAACCTTTGCCAACGTCGTAACCGCCAGCGTCTTCGCCAGTCCCGGCACACCCTCCAGCAGAATATGTCCGTTACAAAGCATCGCCAGCACCATTCGATCCAGCATATACCGCTGTCCGACGATAACTTTATCCATCTCACCAAACATCCTGCCGATAAAACTTGATTTCTCTTCCACCAACTTTGTCAACTGCGAGATATCAGCTGTCATCTATAACTCTCCTAAAATCAAATATTTACACAATTTGCCTGAAAATCCCCCCCACAACTTCAAAAGTTTACGTAAATAACCCGACAAAGGTTCGAGACAAATTATATTAAATTAT
>CAZITB010000004.1:24161-52612 GCA_964542055.1 uncultured Candidatus Kuenenia sp. | reverse complement strand
ATGTTTTTGTTTATAAACCATTAAAATTTGTCACCTAAAAAGTGCGAAAGTTAACACTGCGAAACATCAACTAAAAACAACACTGGATAAATTTATCATATCCGTTATATTGGATTTATATTAAAAGAAATTCAGGAATGAACATGGAAATTGCAAAAAAATCCAAATCTAAGTTCCATTTCCTTTCGTGCGCAATTATTCTGCTCTTAATATCCACCGCTGCTTTCTTTCCCGGTTGCAAAAACAAAAAAAGCGACGGAATATCCTTCGCCATCGGCGGCGCACCCGCAGAACTCGCATTCTGGCAACAGCTGCTCAATGATTTTCAGCAGCAATCCGGAATAAAAGTCAACCTCCTCCGCCAGCCAACTGACACCGACCTCCGCCGACAAGGCCTGATCACCTCACTAACCTCAAAAAGAAACGATCCCGACGTTTTTCTCATGGACGTCGCATGGGTAACACAGTTCGCCGCTTCCAACTGGCTCGAACCATTCGAAAACCACATCGACCCAAACCAGCTCAATTTAGATATTTTCTTCACCAACGTCATCCAACTCGTGGACATCTACCAAAACAAACTCATCGCAATGCCCGTTTACGTTGACGGCGGCATACTCTACTACCGCAAAGACCTGCTCAAAAAATTCGGCTTCGAAAATCCACCGCAAACCTGGCCCCAACTCCTAACTCAGGCCATCACAATCCAATCCGAAATCAGAAAAACAAACCCATACTTCTACGGCTTCGTCTGGCAGGGAGCACAATACGAAGGACTCGTCTGCAACTGGCTCGAGTTCACCGCCTCAAACCAGGGCGGCATATTAACCGACAGCCAAAAAATCTCAATCGACACCAAACCAAACATCCAGGCCACAAAATTCATGCAGGACCTCATTTACAAACACCAAATCTCACCCGCCAACACATACACCGAAATGAAAGAAGAGCAAGTCCGAATCCTCTTCCAGCAAGGCAACGCCCTTTTCGAACGAAACTGGCCCTACGCATGGCCCCTCCACCAAAGCGATGCATCCCCCGTAAAAGGCAAAGTCGCAATAGCACCACTGCCCCACTTCGAAAACGGCCAATCCATCGCCACTCTCGGCGGCTGGCACGTAGGCGTATCCAAATTTTCAGACCAAAAAGAAAAAAGCTTCGAACTCGTAAAATTCATACTCTCTTACAACACCCAAAAAAAGCTTGCCCTGGGCCTCGGCTGGAACCCTGCCCGAAAAGACATCTACACCGACCCAACCGTCATAAACCAATTCCCTCACTTCGCAAAACTTAAAAAAATATTCGAAAACCTCCGTCCTCGACCACCAATACCATATTACACTCTCGTTTCCGAAATCATCCAGAAATATATAAACAGCGCCCTAAGCGGCCAATACAAACCGGCCCAGGCACTAAAAATGGCACAAACTGAAATTGATAAAATTACCAAAAAATATGGCAACCAATAATACAAAAAAAACGTCCATAAAATTAAACGAACTAAAAAGCGCATCTCTATTCGTTCTACCTCTCATTGCGTTCCTGTTCCTGTTCATACTCGTCCCGGTAATCGGCACATTCATAAACAGCCTCTTCCGCGACGTAACATTCCTCACCCGCAAATTCATCTTCATCGAAAACTACCAATACATCTTCGCAGACCCCGGCTTCCGCCAGTCCCTCAAATTCACCCTGCTCTTCATCCTCATCTCGATCCCAATCGAAATCGTACTCGGCATCCTCTTCGCAATGCTCATGAACTCCGATATCCCGCTAAGAGCTTTACTCCGAGCATGCGTCCTGATTCCATGGGCCATACCCGCCGCAATCTCCGCCAAAACATGGCAGCTCATCTACAACTACAGCTACGGCCTCGCAAACTATCTCTTCGCATCCATCGGCATCTCAGATCAGCCTATAAACTGGCTCGGCACCGGCGCCGGCGCCTTTACCGCCGTAGTTATCGCCGACGTATGGAAAACAACACCATTTGTCGCTATCATAATGCTCGCAGGTCTCCAATCAATCCCCGGCGAGATACTCCAACAAGCCAAAGTTGACCGCGCAAATTTCATCCAGACATTTTTCAAAATCACCATCCCGCTCTTAAAACCCGTCATAATCGTATCGCTATTATTTCGAACCATCGACGCCCTCCGCATCTTCGACCTCATCTACGTTTTAACCAGCGGCGGCCCCGGCGGCGCAACCTCATCCGTCTCATATTACGCCTACAAATATTACGTCAGCGGCGACTTCGGCTACGGCTCCGCAATCTCCATCCTGGTATTCCTGATCGCCGCCCTGCTCGCAATTTTATACGTTAAATTCGGACGCTTCCAGAAAACAATATCATGAATGAACAAACGATAAAAAAAATACTTACATATACCGGCATGCTCCTGTGCCTGGCATTCTGCCTGTTCCCATTCATTTACATGGCCGCCGTCAGCCTCTCCACCAACGCCGACTTCCTCTCCGAGCAGGTCTCCTTCAGCTTCACTCTCCAAAACTTCCAGCGAATCTTCACCGACCAGTCACTCCATTTTTTCGCGTACTTCCGAAACAGCTTTATCGTCTCATTCCTAAGCGCCCTCTTCTGCGTTATAATGGCATCACTGGCATCCTACGCCATCACCCGCCTGAAATTCCCCGGCAAAATGCATCTGCTCTACTTCGCACTCGCCGTCTCGATGTTCCCCCAGATCGGCCTCATCGGCTACCTCTTCAAATTCATGGCTCGCCTGGGCCTGATAAACACCTACCCAGCACTGGTCTTTCCATACATCGCATGGATACTGCCCCTCTCCCTCTGGATACTCGTCAGCTACTTCGCCCAGATCCCCAAAGACCTCGACAAAGCCGGCCGAGTTGACGGCTGCTCATACTGGCAAATACTCATCAAAATAATCCTGCCCGTCGCCGCACCGGGCATACTAAGCGTATTCCTGCTCTCGTTCATCTTCGCATTCAACGAATTCATGTTCGCCCTCATGCTCACCACCGACTACCACGCCCGCACAATACCTGTCGGCATCGCCCTCTTTCAGGGCCTCCACGGCCAGGTACCATGGGGAACCATCATGGCAGCATCAGTAACGACAACTTTCCCAATCGTAGTGCTCGCTTTGATATTCCAGAAAAAGATAATCGGCGGACTCACCGCAGGAGCTGTAAAAGGATAACACCATGAAATTAATAGTTCAAAATATCGCAAAACGTTTCACATCTTTAAGAGGTTCGATAACCGCCCTGGACAATGTCAGCGTAGAAATCGCCAACGGAGAATTCTTCGTCCTGCTAGGCCCCAGCGGCTGCGGAAAAAGCACTTTCCTGAACATCCTCGCAGGCCTTGAAGAACCATCCTCCGGTAAAATGCTTTTCGACGACCAGCTAATCGCCGACGCAAGGCGAAATATATGCCTATCCCCAAAACAAAGAAACGTCGCTTTCGTCTTCCAAAGCTACGCCCTTTACCCCCACCTGACCGTCTTTGAAAACATCGCTTTCCCCTTGAGAGTATCACACGAAAAAAAATCAACAATTAAACCCGCCGTCGAAAAAGCTGCCGCCACCCTCGAAATTACCGAACTGCTAAAAGCCCGTCCCGCCGAACTAAGCGGCGGCCAGCGACAAAGAGTAGCCATCGCCCGCGCCATCGTCCGCCAACCAAACCTTTTCCTACTTGATGAACCACTCTCAAACCTCGATGCCCGCCTGAGAATCGCCATGCGAGCCGAACTGAAAGACCTCCAGCAGCGATTCGGAGTTACAACCGTTTACGTCACCCACGACCAAAGCGAAGCCATGGCACTTGGCGACCGTATCGCGGTAATGAACAAGTCAAAAATCGAACAGATCGGCTCTGCCGCTGATCTATACGACAACCCCGCAAGCATTTTCGTTGCCGAGTTCATCGGCTCACCGCCCATGAACCTAATCCCATCTTCAACGATCCAACAGGATGGAAACTTATACATGATACTTGGCCAGCAAAGATTCGAAATACCCCCGCAAAAAATTCGTGACTTCAAAAAATTCGGCTCTTCACATTTCATCTTCGGCATAAGACCAGAATACGTCCATATAGACAAAGATACCGCTCACGCCAACGCCCGCATCCTCTCGGTCGAACCGCTTGGCAGAGAAAACATCATCCACTTAAGACTCGATGGCCACACAACAATAACCGCCCTTTCCCAGGATACCGACTACCAAAAAGACCAACCGGTCACAATAACACTCGATATCCCAAAATCCTCCCTCTTCCAAAAATAAAAAATCAATCCCAATATCGCAGAGCGCAAGCGACCCGAAAAGCTCAATCGCGGAAGCGATGTGATAGGAATTTAACAAACAGTATTCACCCATGTAGGGATCGTTCAAAGAGCGACCCACATTCGATTCGCCGAAAAAAAAACGTTAAAAAAGTTTAAATGCCAAAATAGTTTGCGGCGTTGTTGTAGCAGATATTTTCGACCATTTCGCCGAGCAGTTTCATGTCTTTTGGAAGCTGCCCGTTTTCGACCTCACAGCCGATCATATTGCAAAGGATGCGTCGGAAATATTCGTGCCTTGAATAAGAAAGGAAACTTCGCGAATCGGTGAGCATGCCTACAAACCTGCTGAGCAAACCGAGGTTAGAAAGCGCGTTTAGCTGTTTTTCCATACCGTCTTTCTGGTCGAGGAACCACCAGCCGCTGCCGTACTGCATTTTGCCGGGGATCGAGCCATCCTGGAAATTGCCGATCATAGTTGCCATCACTTCGTTATCCCGTGGGTTTAGATTGTATAGGATCGTCTTGGCAAGTTTGTCTTGGCTGTCAAGCCGGTCAAGCATTTTTGACAGCGGTTTTGCTGTTTCGAAATCGCCGATTGAATCGAAACCGGTATCGGGGCCTAATTGATTGAACAATCGGGTATTGTTATTTCTAAGTGCACCGAGATGGTACTGCTGAACCCAGCCTGCATTGTGATCCATGACGCCAAGTTCAATGAGCATAGCGGATTTAAATTTCAACTGCTCATCTTTTGACAACTGCTGGCCTGACCGGATTGAATCGAACATTTGCCTGATCTCGGCCATGGTATAATCTTCAGCGTAGGCGGTTTCCAGGCCGTGGTCGGAAATGCGGCAGCCGTTTTCATGGAAAAATTTATGACGTTTGGCGATTGCTTCGATGAAAGTTTCAAAATTGTTGATTTCGGTATCGCTGGCTTGGGCGAGTTTATCTACCCAGCTATTGAAATCCTTGACATTTTCAACTGCCATTGATTTGTCTGGCCTGAAAGTGGGACGAACCTTTACTTCAAATCCATCGTCACGAATTTTTTGATGGTCTTTAAGATCATCGGTGGGGTCATCAGTTGTACAGATCACTTTCACATTGGCTTTGCGAATGAGATTTCTGCAGGAGAAATCTTTAGTTTCGAGCATTTCGCTGCATGCCTCATAAATCTTGGCTGCACTTTCTGGGTTCAGTATTTCATCGATGCCGAACGGTTTTAGTAACTCCAAATGCGTCCAATGGTACAGCGGATTGCGGAGGCAATGAGGTACGGTCTGAGCCCACTTTTCGAATTTTTCCCAATCGGTTGCGTCGCCGGTGCAGTACTTTTCATCAACGCCGTTAGTCCGCATTGCACGCCATTTGTAATGGTCGCCATAGAGCCAGATCTGGGTCATATTCTGAAAGTTGATATCCTGGGCGATCTGGCTCGGCGGTATATGGCAATGGTAATCATAAATGCCCATATTAGCGGCGTGGTTATGGTATAACCGTCGTGCCGTTTCGTTATTCAGTAGAAAATTTTCCGTAACAAATGTTTTCATAGTGAGCTCAGTTCCAATTATACGCTATAAGTTGAAGCTGCTGTTGATCCGCCTCTTCCGGTCCAGTTGGTGTGGAAGAATTCGCCTCTTGGTTTATCCACGCGTTCATAAGTGTGTGCGCCGAAGTAGTCACGCTGAGCCTGGAGCAGGTTGGCAGGGAGACGGTCTTGCCTGTAGCCATCATAAAATGCCAGAGCAGTACTCAAAGCAGGAGTTGCGATTCCCATGTTAACTGCTGAAGTTATAACTCTGCGCCATGAAGGCTGAGCAGCATCAATTGCATCTTTAAAGAACGGTGCAAGCAGCAGGTTGACCAGGTCGGGGTTCTTGTCGAATGCTTCCTTGATCTTGCCCAAAAAGACCGAACGGATGATGCAGCCGCCCCGCCACATTAGTGCAATACCGCCGTAGTTGAGATTCCATTTATATTCCTCGGCTGCTGCACGCATCAGCTGATAACCTTGTGCGTACGAGATGATTTTTGAAGCATAGAGAGCGTGTTTTAGATCTTCGATCATCTGATCTTTGTCGCCGTCGAATTTTTCTTTTGGCCCTTTTAGAAGTTTTGACGCTTCGACGCGTTCATCTTTAAGTGCGGACAGGCATCTTGCAAAAACTGCTTCGCCGATTAGGGTCAATGGCTGGCCGAGATCGAGAGCTGCGATTGCGGTCCATTTACCTGTGCCCTTCTGGCCAGCGGTATCGAGTATCTGGTCGAGGACATAATCGCCGTTTTCGTCTTTGTAGCCGAGTATGTCGCGGGTGATCTCTATCAGGTAAGAATCCAGTTCGCCTTTGTTCCACTCGGCGAATACATCGTGCATTTCCTGGTTTGACATGCCCAGACCGTATTTCATCATCTGGTAAGTTTCGCAGATCATCTGCATATCGCCATATTCGATTCCGTTGTGGACCATTTTGACGAAATGGCCTGCTCCGTTTTCGCCTACCCATTCGCAGCATGGTTCGCCTGATTCGGTTTGTGCAGAGATTTTCTGGAATATCGGCTTGACGCTTTCCCATGCTTTGGGTGAGCCGCCTGGCATGATCGATGGGCCTTTGAGGGCGCCTTCTTCGCCGCCTGAGACACCGGTTCCGATGTAAAGTTTACCTTTGCTTTCGACGTATTCGGTTCTTCGGATCGTATCGGGGAAGTGGCTGTTGCCGCCGTCGATAATGATATCACCGTCATCAAGATGGGGGAGTATCTGGTCAATAAACTTATCAACGGGACTACCGGCCTTGACCATTACCATTACTTTTCTCGGCGACGCCAGATTATCACAAAGCTCCTCTACCGAATGGCAGCCGATGATGTTTTTGCCTTTTGCCCTGCCATTGATAAAATCATCAACCTTAGAAACCGTCCTATTATAGCAAGCGACTGTGAAGCCTTTGCTTTCCATATTCAAAATGAGGTTTTCGCCCATTACCGCCAAACCCACAACTGCAATATCCGCTTTCTTAGTCATTTTTATTCTCCGTATCTTTAAATTTATTTTTCTAATTTATTCACTCAAAGCAATAACATTACCGCTTAACTCTCGCATTACCTTCCCATATGCTCCACACCTGCTCCTGGTCGGCAGGCTGTGAATAATCAGTGAGCATCGTCGTTGCCAGCGCTCCGCTGGCCCAGCCGAACCTCGCACATTTTTTCACGTCCCATCCATTTAATATTCCATAAAGCAAACCGCCAACAAATCCATCTCCGCCGCCGATACGGTCAAGAACGCCTATCTCACGCGGTTTGATAATTTCCCATTCCTTGCTGTCGGTTACAATCGCGCCCCATTTATGAGCATTCGCGGAAACAACCTCACGAAGAGTCGTCCCGAAATAAGTTGTATTCGGATACGCCTTTTGCACCCTGCCGATCATTTCTTTAAAGCTTTCAATTTTTTCATCGAGCCCCTGACCGCCCGATTCCGGGCCCTTTATGCCAAGACACAACTGGAAATCTTCTTCATTACCTATTAATATATCACTTCTTGAAGCGATCTCAGCGAATGCCTCAGAAAGTTCCTTTTCTCTGCCTTTCCAGAAACTTGCCCTGTGATTTAGGTCAAATGAGATCATCGACCCGTGTTCCTTGGCAACCCTTGCAATATCAAGGCAAAACTTGCTCGTCTTGGGCGACAGCGCCGCAATAAGCCCCGACAAATGAACTATCCTGACACCCTCTTCGCCGAATATACGCTCAAGGTCAAAATCCTCCACACTAAGTTCTCTTGCTACCTCGCCTGCCCTGTCGTTATGAACCCTCGGACCGCGACTGCCCCATCCGCTGTCAGCCATATTTATCTGATGTCGATAGCCCCACGGCCCCCCCTGGTCAAACTCGGGCCCCTCAAAATCCATTCGCCGGCTCTTAAGGTTATCCTTTATAAAATGAGAAACAGGACTGTCTTTGACAAACGCCGTCAAAACTTTTACTCCCATTCCAAGATAAGATGAAACGCTCGCAACATTGCTTTCGGCACTGGTCGCCTGCATCTTAAACATATCACTGCAGTAAAAAGGTTGTGAATTAACAGGGGTCAGCCTGATACCCATACTTGTCGCAACCAGCAAAGAATATTTTTTATTTTTTTCACTCATTTTTCGCTCCGTATTAAATTAATTTTACTCAAATCTCTCTTTACTAGCCCAAAGGCCAAGTGCCGGATTGGAGATGAAGTAAATTTGTTCACCGTTGACTTCGTTAAATCCGTTTTTGAGCTTTTGGGGATTGTAGATTTTCATCATTTCTTCAAGTTCGCCGAAGTTGTAATTGACCGATTTAATTTCTTCTTTGGACAATTTGCCGGGACAATAAGTTATCTTGAACCGGCCTTCGGATGAACCATGTATCAAATGTGCCGCCGCACTCAAATTATTCCTCAAATCCTCATTCTCCTCGACCAGTTCCAAAATCCGCTCAGTCCCCACATATCCATACTTCCTTATTAGACGGTCGATTTCCTTGTCTTCGCCGAATTCCCGGACGCCGGGACCGACAACGATAAGTTCTCCATCATCTGCCATAGCCATGCGGGTTCTGTAAATTGATTTGTTACCAAGCCATGTACTGGCGAATTCTTCGGGGTCGAGATATACCACGCATTTTTTCAGGGGCTTATCGAGTATTTGGAAATTGACTTTTAAAGAGAGTTCGGCTGCCTGGTTGAAACATTCGATATCATCGCCTACGAAGAGGCCTCGGACGATCTGGCCTTGCTGGGCGGCCTGGACCACTGTCAGAACGTAAACTACCGGCATATCTTTGGCAAAATTTTCGGATGCGTAGTTGAGGACTTTACGGACGGGGGTGTCGGCTCGACCCATCATACGTTCCATTCCATAAACCGCGCCGAGGTAATGGCTTTTGTTTATGCCTTCGGCACCGCCGGTGCCTACGAATATGTTTTTGTTGTAGTTTGCCATTCCGACAACTTCATGCGGGACTACCTGACCGATGGAAAGGATCAGGTCATGTCCGCCGTCAACAAGAAGTTTATTAACCTGTGCGGGCCAGTCGAAATCGAGTTTACCTTCGCTTATTTCTTTTATGAAATCGGAAGGTACGGTACCCAGCGTTTGCAAATCATCACGCCACTTGTGGACACGGAAAAGATCGATTGGAATATCGCCGAACATGTGCTGGATTTGGGACTGGGTCATTGGGAAATGGGTTCCCAGAGCCGGCATGATGTCAGTGAGTTTGTCGCCGAAATATTGCCATGCGAAATTTGTGATTGGCCCTGCCTTGGAGTGGATGCGGGTTGTATCAGGCGGTAAAGCCAGCACTTTCTGGCTTGGGCCGATCTTGTCAAGAGCCGCATACAAGCCGGACTTTAGATCGTCGCCATTTAGATTTTCGTTTGGACCGCCTTTACTATAATAAATCATAATAAACACCGGGTAGGATTAACAGGCAAACACTCACAGTCTCCAGCATATTCGCCTGAAACGAATTTGTCAAAGCCTTTTGTGGGTACCATATCTTTTAGGGCTTTTGAATAATCAGCCATTTTGAATTTTCCTATTTTAGAAATTATCATACACCGCTAAACGCACTGAAACCGCCGTCAACGGGTACCACAATGCCGGTAACAAACTTGGCAGCATCGCTCAAAAGCCAGAGGATTGTGCCGTTTAACTCTTCCGGGCTTCCAAATCGTCCCATCGGGGTATGGTCGATGATGGTTTTTCCCCTGGCGGTTAAATCGCCGGTTTTTTCTTCGGTAAGCAGGAATCTGTTTTGCTCGGTCAGAAAGAATCCCGGAGCTATTGCATTTACACGTATGTTTTTGGAGTAATTCTGGCATATATGAACAGAAAGCCATTGAGTAAAGTTGCTTACTGCTGCTTTTGCGGCGGAGTATGCGGCAATTTTTGTAAGCGGTTTGAAGGCGTTCATGCTTGAAACGTTCAAGATGAGCCCTTCGCCTCTCTCTGCCATATATTTTCCGAATACCTGGCAAGGCAGGATCGTGCCGAGCATGTTCAGATCGAATACCCACCGGAAAGCTTCTTCGGGGATGTCGAAAAATGACATTGCAGGTGAGGTAGTTGCTTCTTTTTTGTTTCCGCCGGCACCATTGATCAGCACATCGATTTTTCCCATGGAATCCAGTGCACAGCTGAAAGCGTTGTTTATGGCAGACCTGTCAAGGACATTAGCCTGGATGGGCAGTGCGAATCCGCCGTTTGCTTCGATTTCCTTGGCCAATTCGTTGGCACGCATAACGTCGTAATCCATGATGCAGACTTTCGCGCCATTTTCAGCCAGAAATCTCGTCATGCTCGAGCCCAAAACGCCGGCGCCGCCGGTTATCACGATACATTTATCTTTTACAGAAAACATTTCACTCATTTTTCACCATTTAATTAACTGGGTAATTTTTTTGCACGTTTACGTTTCGCAAAAGTTTAATCTTAATAAACTCACGATATGAGTAAAATATAATGCTGTTTTGTTCTATTTGCAAGGTTTTTTATTGTTATTTTTCATTTTTTGAGTTAAATTCTTTATATGAAAGAAGTTCTAAATACAACTGCGTTTGATTCCAAATCTGCCGGACATCGAAATGAATTGCTGGTTTTGGAGCTTTTGTTGAAATCGGGACCGCTCTCCCAAGCCAGGATATGCCATAGAACGGGGCTTAACAGTTCAACAATCAGCTATATTGTTGGAAGGCTCCGAGAAAAGGCGTTGATAATTGAAAAACCCGGCGAAAGCAAAAAACGCGGTGCCAAACCTGTCATTATTGATATAAACCCACAGGGCCGTTTTACCGTTGGGGTGGAGATTAATCCAAGTTATATTATTGCCGGGCTGTTTGATTTCAATTCTCAGCTGATCGATGAGATCAAGATTACTATGGGCAGTGATCACTTGCCGGGAACAGTTTTAAAGCTGCTGGAGATAAATATCAAAGGCATTTTGAGCAAGAACAACGTTAGCGAAGATAAGCTGACCGGTGTTGGTATTACTTTGAGCGGTTCGATCTCTAAAGATGGCGTGGTAAATCTCTCAAGTCCGCTTGGATGGAAAAATGTGCAATTGAAAAGGCTTCTGGATGACAAATTCAAATGCCCTGTCGAAATTTTTACTACCAAGGTTCGACTTCTTGCAGAACTAAATAACGATCCATCGTTGTCTTCAGGCAATATTTTGTATATCAATGTCGCAAATGGTGTGGGTTGCAATCTCATACTTGATGGGAAGTTGGTGCATGGCTCAACCAATCGATGCGGTGAGTTAGGGCATATAATAGTTGAACCTGATGGGCCTGTTTGCGGCTGTGGAAATAAAGGGTGTCTGGAAGCATTGATTTCCGGGCGGGCAATCGCGGATAAAATAAAAAGTGATATCGCTTTAAAAACCGATACCGGAGTTGCCAAAAACTTCGAGAATTTCACAATTCCCGAACAAGTTATAAGTGCGTGGGCAAGTGCTTTGAAACAAAATGATGAGTACGCCGTTAGCATTCGCAATTATATCGGCGAAAAATTTAGCCGGGCTGTCGCGATTGCGGTTAACCTTTATGATCCCGATATTATTATTCTTGCGGGATATGTTTTAGATGCGGATATTGAGTATTTCGCTGAGGCGGTTACAAAGGGATTTCCTGAGCAGGTTTTCGACAGCTCTTCACGCAACATACAGGTTACAGGCTCAAAGGTAAAAGAACGCGCGTTGATCATCGGAGCGGCGGCAGCGATTGTGCAAAACCAGTTCTATTCTTAAATGCCTTCAAAGAAGTCATCCAGCCGAAATTGAGATTTTTTACAGGCGGTGCCGAATTCTATGTCGGGCATTTCTTTTTCAATGTCCTGGTATGTTTTTCGCAGATCTTCAACGAATTCATTTGTTTCAATAAGCGCAACATGAGAATCTGAGTAAAGCACTGTAATCATCTCTTTACAAAAAACAGGGTTTTCGTACGCAATGATATTGCCTGGATGAGAATCGATGCAGACGCCATTTACAAGTATATAGCTGGGGCCGTGGTAACTGTCAGGCTTGCGCGGAGACTCTAAAACTTTATCATCTAAACCGTATTCTTTCAGTTCATTCAAGCTTAAAGGAAAATCTCCATGATCATTTGCATACATGTAAATTGCCTTCCCGATTTGTATTAAATTTGATCCTGACAATACCTGCTGAGCTTTTTCCCTCATTTTGGCAATCGCCGGCATCGCAACGGCAACTCCAATTGCTGCCCCGCCAGTCGAAAAGGAAGATGCAGTAACCACCCCACTTGACTTGATATGCATGCCGTCATTTGCCAGGTATGCATATTGATACAGATCAGGCGCTTGCAAAAACAGCTTGTTTATAGCAGGTACTGCGGCGGGCAGCTGGATTCCTTGTTCGACAGCTCCCATAGCCAGCATAGGATAAAACTGCCCAAGTGTCATATATAAACTGTTTAACTGACGTCCCATGTCGATGTAATAGAAACTGATTGTATTATCAGGGGTGGATTTGAATCTTTTTGCAAATTGCCCATCGTCAAGTAAAGTTTTGCTTGGCTTGGAATTTGATTTCTTAGCGATGTCTTTATAGAACAACTCATTAGAAGCAAAAATCAAATTGTTTTGATTGATACCAAATGCAGGACGAATATTTGCCATAGATAATTGAGGTATTATAAGATTATAGAACTTCTCTGTTTCATATTTCTGCTGAGTTAACTTTGCCTGTTCAGAGAGATGAGCATTTATCATACCTGCTATTGTATCAAGATGATCAGAAGCCAAATTTGCATCTTTGACTTTTAAGATGATCGCAGAATTTTTAGCAGCTGCCGGCACAAAGCCGATCCCCTGCTCCTGTAAAAACAAGGTATCCCCTTTTAGGTTTGACAGGAACTGGCGGATTGAAAAATTGTTTTGCGTTTCAAACTTTTCAAGTTCAGCTTCGATGGAAAATGATTTCTGTTGATCAGTGAACACCTTTATGGCTTGCAGATATACCTCGAATATTTTTTTGTAATCCAAATTGGAAATTGACAATGACAGGGCATTTGTATCAGGTATCTGAATCAATTTCTTTTCTATTGGGTTTTGGCCAGCCAGGATTCCTTTATGTGGAGTTGGAGATTCGATCCATGTATGTTCGACCATTTCAGAGCCGTCAAAACCGGTTCGGGATTTGAAGGTTTTTAACTTTCCAAGTCCAAGCCTGTTCATCATATCTTCAAGTTGTTTATACTGTCGTGCAGTTGGGGGTTTATCAAAGTTGGCAGAAAGGATATTTTTAATCTTTTCGAAATCGATGTAAACTGCCAACAAATCGTCTGTACCTTCGACACCTTTCAAATAGTCAGTTTGGCTTTGTGATTTTTTTAAAATACTTCGGATGGCAGAGTCGTTATCATTTCCACCAACAAAAACGTAATGGTCATTTACCCAACCCCATCCGCCTTTTGGCTGATTAGAATCGGTGATCGTGTGCAGATTATAATCTTCGATCTGATAATTCGAGATTTCGAATCTTCCGACGTATCCTTCAAGCTGGTGAATTTTTTCGGATAACTGTTCTTTTCTTTCCGGAACCTGGTTAAAATCCATAATGTAAAAAAATGAATATTTTAAATCGTCGTCCGAATTATTCATTCGCAAGCCGAAAACGCCGGGCCTGCTAAAAAGCAGCGGCAGTGACTGATGGCTTTGGTCCCAGATCGCAATTTCTTTGAAATTGTTCGGGTCAGAGCCGATTTTTGTCCGAGCAGCCCTCATCAAATCGGTTATGAAAGTATTAAAGGAAGGTTCGTAGTAAACCTGGCCCAGGAAACTTTTCCTGAAATCAGCTTCAAGCTGGTCAGTTCCGCTGGTTCCGATAAAAAAGACCATATCGTCGGGGCATTTGGTAAGGAGTTTTTCAAATGCAGTTTGGGCACCCAGACAGACACCGGCGAAAATGAAAACAAAAATTAACCCAAATAAATGCTTTTTGAACATTTTACCCTCCAAAAATTGGAATAAATTTGCTAGTATTTAAAAGTAAAATTTAACAGAATTCAATTATTTGTCAATGGTTTAATTTATCAACTTTAGCGAGGATTAAAAAATGAACTTGTTCAATATTTTATCAAGTGCGGCTTTTGCGAACATGGGCCGAAACGATTTGCGAAGTGAGCCATTAAACAATTTCGGAGAAATGGCTCAAGCCAGGACAGCTGCGAATGCCACAGGCCAGGTTAATGCAAAGATTCGGATTTTAGAAGACAATTTAGCCAAGTCCATGCTGTTGAATGAGGTATTATGGGAATTGATAAGCCAGCGGCTAAATCTTAGTGAAGCTGATCTATTGAAAAAAGTAGAAGAGATCGATCTGCGAGACGGCAAGCTTGACGGCAAGAATCAACGAAAAGCAGTCAAGTGCCCTTCATGCGGACATACGGTCTCGGCAAGGCATGCAGCATGTTTATACTGTGGAAAAGTAATCGACACCTCAATTTTCACTATCAATTAATCTGATTTAAAATCTGCTTTGACTTGCGCATAAATTTTGATCAAAGAATCTACCATTTTACTTACGCTGTAATTTTTTCTCAGATTGACCTGGGCATTTTTCGCAAGTTGCCGAGTCTTTTCTCTTTTGTCGAGAAGTTCCTGTATCGTAGAATATATGCTTAGTTCGTCATCTGAATCAAAAATTGCGGCAGTTTCATCCTTTATAAGTAAATCATCAACTCCGCCTTGGCAGCCTGTAACAGCCATTCCTACACTCATAGCTTCGAGCAGATAAGGATTAAATTTTTGATTAATTTCCGGTTGGATAAATATGTCGCCCTCGCGAAAGATTTCACGCAAAGGGTTCATCGGCGGCACGACATTGACAATGTTACTCAGCCCCAGAACTTTTATCAATCTGCGAATTTTCAATTCTGCCGGGCCCGAGCCTATCATAAAAAGGATAAACTCATAACCATCTATTGCCAGATGTTTGATCGCATTTAACAAAGGTTCGAGTCTGGAAAAATGCTTGAAATCGCTGACCAATATCATGCTGGTTACCTTTTGCAGAGACTCGAAACAAGTAATATCATCTTCGACAAAAGTGGCATAATTGACAAGCTCTAACTTTTCTTTGTAATATTTTTTTTGAGCCAAATTAGAATAGATACTCTCAGACGCACAGATTATGCGGCCGCAATTTTTAGAAATGAACGGTTTAGCACCCATTTTATCTACGCTTACTATGTAAGGAACATTGAGCTTATATGAAAGCTTTGAAATAAACCTGGACTTTGCGGACGAAAAACTATGCAGAATATCCGGTTTAAATTCAGTTAAAGTATTGACGAGTATAGCCATATTTTGCTTGCCCAGAAACGGCAGCTTGTAGGCAGGATAGGTGGTCATTTCGTAATGGCCGTCTCCTGAGAAATCACAGTATTTGCTGGAAGAACAAACCACGGTGGTTTTAAAAGACATGTCGGCAAAACCGGTAAGAACATGCCTGACAATTTCAAATTCACCATCTAAAACGGTATCGTCGATAAATATCACAGGCTTTAAACTTAAAGGTTTGGCCTGTATTTGGGTTGATGTTTTTTCGAGCATATTCAATTACTTATCTAATTGTCATTTTTTTGAATAATGACACGATGCCACCCCTGGTCGTCAAGAATGGTCATTTTAATACCTTTTTTTAAATTAGCTTTTTGCAAAGCTTGCTCAAGCTGCTTTTCAGTGGTAACATCTTCGCCATTAACTTCCACGATCATATCGCCTGTTTCCAGCCCGAATTCAGCAGCGAGAGAATTGGGCTTGATATATCTTATAACAAGTCCGCTTACCCTTCTCATATTGCCCCAGCCGCCGGTTCTTACGGTCGCTTCTCTTACTATTATTCCAATTGTGTTATATGCCTGTGTTGAGGTGGCAAGTTTGGTAGCAAAACCTTGTTCTTCCGTTTCCAATCTTCCAAGCGTCACATCCAGGCTTATTTCATCTCCATCGCGAATGACAGTTAAATCAATTTTGTCGCCCGGTCTTGCAAGTCCTATTTCTTTTCTCAGTTCAAGGGAACCTTCAACCTCTTGACCGTTTATTGCTGTAATTAAATCCCCCTGCTTTATTCCTGCTTCGGCTGCGGGGCCTTCCTGGTCGATGTCGGTTACATAAACCGCATCTTCTTTCCTCTCCAATTTCTTGTATGTATCCGGTGCAAATCTTCTCAATGCATTAAGATCAGACATCATTATACCCAGGTATCCCCTTTCGACTCTGCCAAGTTCAATTAAGTCCGTGATGGCTCTTTTAGCCAAATTGCTCGGCACGGCGAAACCAAGTCCGGCGTTCATACCTGTAGCGGAAACGATATTCGAATTGATACCGATAACCAAACCTTTCAAATTGACAAGCGGCCCGCCGCTGTTGCCGCGGTTGATGGCCGCATCTGTTTGTATGAAATCTTCATAGCCTTGTTCCTGAAGCAGTATGCCTGTAGTTCTTCCTTTTCCGCTGACAATTCCGGCAGAAACCGAATTCGCCAGGATTTCTCCAAGCGGCGAGCCGATGGCAAGAACCCAGTCTCCTACCTGCATTTTGTCAGAATCTCCCAACTGTGCCTGGGGAAGATCATTTGCATCTATTTTTATCAGGGCGATTTCCGTTTTAGGATCGCTTAAAAATTCGCTAGCTTCGAAAGATCGACCATCGGGCAGCTTAACTGTAACCCTGACGGCATTTTGAACTACGTGGCTTGCGGTTAATACATACCCGTTGTTGGCATCTATGATAACCCCGCTTCCGCTTCCCATCGACAGATCACGCCATGTACCTCGCGCGTCCGTTGTAACTTCCACGTAAACGACTGCGGGCATCACTTTGGCGGCGGCTTCTCTGAAAGCTTTAGATAACTGTTCAACATGAAAAGTATAATCTTGCTGATTTTCCTGCGCAAATGTGCAGTTTACAATTGAGAAAATTGCGAGTAATATTAGCACTTTTGTGGATTTCATATTTATTCTCCCTTTCAAATTTCACAAACAAATTGTTAAAACCTTATAAAAACTAGTATATCCTCATGATTGCGATCAGTCATCTTTTTTTTCGTTGATATATTTTTGGAATGTTTCAAATTCCTGCTTTTTTATGTGATAACTATGGTCGTCATCAGGAAAACAGCCGGTCTCAATCGACTGACGGTAATCAGTTAGGGCATTCAGGATAGATGTTTTGACATCGCCAAACTTTTTCGAAAATTTAGGCATTTTTCCGATGGTAAGACCCAAAACATCTGGCGCAATGAGCACATTTCCATCACAATCAGGCCCTGAACCACATCCGATCACCGGTACTTGGGAACTTTCAGTGATGTTTTTGGCCACCTCAGAGGCGGTTCCTTCCAGGAGTAAAGCCCTGGCTCCAGCTTCAATGCACATCTCAGCGAGGGTTACAAGTTCCATAGCTTTTTGTGCATCTCTTCCCTGGACAGTGAATACATTGGTTTGAGGACGGATCCCGATATGTGCCATCACAGGTATGCCCGCATCGCTAACTGCTTTTATGACAGGAAGATATGGATGGGCAGTTTCTATTTTTACGATATCAGCTTTTGATTCGATGATAAAGCGAGCCGCATTTTTTACAGCATCCGAAATTCCGCACTGGTAGGAAAGAAAGGGCATATCAGCAATTAAAAAGGACAAAGGGGCCGCCCTTCTAACAGCGGCGGTGATTTCAACCATGAAATCCATAGTTGCCGATAATGTGTTTTCTTGACCTAGTAAATGCTGATTTGCAGAGTCGCCGACCAAAAGGACTTCTATTCCGGATTCATTAGCCAATTTAGCTGTAATATAATCATAACAAGCTAAAACCGCAAATTTTTTGCTCTTTTGTTTACTGAGATTCAAATCACTCAATTTCTTCTTATCGTTCATTGTTTTCTCATGATTTTGAAAGTAAATTGATTTTTTTCTTATTTTTTTTGAACATTTTTAAAAAAAATCAATATATATCATTAGTTATTAAAGTATTTGTCGCTTTCAAACGATATAATATATATTAGTTATAAGTTTATATATTTCAATCGAAATTATACGACTTTTCATCACCCTCCTCCGAAGCCAGATTCTGACAAAGTTGGAATCTGGCTTATTTTTTTGCTCAAATAAAAAAGCCGCCCTTTTAGAGCGGCTTAAATGTTTAATTTCATTCAGCTCTCATATACGGTATTGCTATACCATTCAGTGGAAGCCATTCTGTTTCGTTGCCAACTCCATCTCTATATTTAACATACCACCGAGACTCTCTCATACTATTACCCATAAATAGATCTAATGTATTTGTGCTAAGCCACTGCATCATACCTGGATAATCATTATAAGTGGAATCATCACATTTGAACATATAATTTATCGGTTCTGATTCATCAGTTGGTTCTTGAGCAGTCAATGTTAAATATACATAACCCGTTGAATATTGATTATACGACAGTATCGTTTGGCCGTAATCAACAGTTGGCGGGGTTCCATCACCTGAAATTGTAACTGTGTTAGAAAATTCAGAAGATGCTGTATTTCTATTTACAGATAAATCCTGCGCGAAAACTTTGAATTTGTACATTCCGCCTCGCATATTATACGTCTGCCAATTTCTAGTTGTTTGCCAACTCGAATTGTATTCTGCGATTTCCTGCTCAGTTACCGCATCATAACAGACAAATCTATACTGCACATCTGAATCATCAGAAGCAGCTGCTGCAGACATATATATAGAACCGGGAGCATTACCATCAACCGCATAAGGTTCAACCGCCCATGGGCTGCCAAACCATACCGGCGCATCATGATCATCTGCTGATGTACCGCTCGATTGGGTAGTTGCAGGGCCTTCGTCGGACCACTGGGTTCTATTGTCTCTTGGATCACGTGCCATACATCTGAAACGATAGGTCATATTAGAACTTAGACCTGTAAATGAAAACGAACGATCTTCAATCCAGCCGGAATTAACATCTGCCCCGGCTAATGGTTCACCATTCTCATCGAACATCTGGAAGAGATATTCAACTTTCTGTCCCGAAGCATCGGCAGCCAAATTAGAACGCATATAGATAGAACTTGTGCCGTTTGGTTCCGGAGCAATTTCCCATCTCATCGGGTCAGGCAGAGGCGGTGTAAAATCATAAGCCTGGTTCGGTTGATTGGGGTCTTCTTCCATATAAACTTCTTTGAGAATGGCCTCGTCCAACATGTTCACGATTCCATCTTTGTTCAAGTCAGTTTCAAAGCACCAATCCGGGAAATGGCAGCCGGTTTCAAGCCAGAACAGCAACAGTCTATCCAAATAATCAAGTTGATCTACCACACCATCATAATTTAAGTCGCCAGCAAGATTAGAATCTTCAACGATGTAATGAAAGCCGATATCAGCAATGTTACTTACATCAAAATAACCTTCTATAACCTGGTTGGTATTAGTCGTATGGCGATAGAATCCAAGGTCCCAAACCGTTCCGCTGCCTGCATCGACACATGGGCTGATTTCGGTTTGGCATGGGTCCTGGCTTAGATAGTATCCATCAACAAAACGTGGGCTGTCGGTTGGCTTAACGCCGTCTAAATTAGTGGTATAATCCCAATCAAGAGTTGAGCCGGTTTCAACAAACACACCCGCAGCTCCGCCCAAGACGTTACTGTAGGAGACTTTGACCTCTGATGGATAACCGTCTGCGCCTTTAATTCCTATCTGGTCGCCGTTTTGTGCGGAGTTGTCCCAGATGATTGAATTGATAATCTGAGTATAAGCATTTCCAAAGGTTGAAACACCGCCGCCGAAGCTGGTACTTACGCCCTGGCCTGTAACGGAGTTATTTGCTATTGTACAGTTGATGATATTGGGTTCAGCGTAGCCTGCTGCCGAAATACCACCACCGTCTTTGGCAGAGGTATTATTGACGATAAGACAGTTTTTGATCATAGTTTGCCTGGTACCCGTGAAATCGGTGCCGTCAAGGTCCTTGTTGGATACAAAGATCGCACCGCCGGAACCGGTTGTTCTATTGCTGTTAAACACAGAATCTCTGATCGCGGTATTAGCTCCCAGGTTGGTAATTGCGCCGCCTCTAGCGATTGTTCCGTTGGACTGGTTCAGCATAAAATGACAACGGGTAATTATGCCCGCACCTTCGACACAATGAACAGCACCCCCGATCAAAGCAACATTGCTGATAAACTGCGAACTGTCAAAACATGGGTCTGAATCATCCCAGTTGACCGCTCCGCCGATGTCAGCGATGTTCTCTTCAAAAACACAATCTTCAAACAAAGGCGCCGCACTGGAATCCATTGCTATCGCACCGCCGTAACTTACATAAGGGGTATTCGATACAGCCGGATGGGTAGCAGCATCTCCGGGATATTTGCCGATTCTCGCAACATCGGGAGAGTTGTTATCTGCGATGTTATCTTTAAAATAGCAATCTTTGAATGTTGGTTTTGAATTGGCCGCTATATATACAGCTCCGCCAAAACGCGGAATTCTGTAGTGCTGCTCCGGCCAACCAACAACAGGCCCACTTCTTCCGGAAACTGAACCTTCCGCCCTGTTTCCAATGAATTGACAATTTATAAATTCGGGCGTGCTGCCAGTATCACAAAAAGCCGCGCCGCCGTAACCGGAATAACGGTAATATGGCAAATATGGGCCCCAATCCCATCTTGGGTCTGTTGGAACGCCCCATGAACCGCCATGTCCGGGCTCCGTTTCAGATAGATTCCCATTTCCTCCGCTTCCCGGCCATACGTAACAGCGGTCAAATTTACAATTCTCGATGAGTGGACGTGAGTTTGAAGGTATATATATACCTCCGCCATAAGCCCATCCGCCCCATCCGCCATCGCCGAAAGGCTCATCACCATTACCGCCATCGCCGCCCCAGGCACCGCATCTGTCCAGAACAGTATTTCTAATAGTTGGTGATGCACCATTTCTCAACCTCAGACCTCCACCATATATTGGAGAGCCATTCATGCCGTCATTTGAAGGATTTGACTCGTGGCTTGCATCAAGACCATCACCTGAATAATATAAAATATTAATCGTCAAGCCATCGACCACCATATTTCTACCAACGCCAGAAATATCAAGACCACCTATTATTCTTGTTGCCGCCACAACACATGGGTCGGTCGGGTCAGTACTTCTAATTGTGATAGCTTTATTTATTATCAAACCATAATTATCCTGACTTGATTCTACGATATCGTATGTGCCTTCTTGAACCTCAATAATATCGCGTGGATTTGCGTCATCAATGGCCATCTGTATCTGCGGATAATCCATATCATCAGATACATTAATAATCTGCGGAGAATAAATCTGTACATAAACAACTTGTTCGCCGTCGCCGTCTGGGTCTGTAACGGTAATGGTATTCTTTCTGGTAATTAAGTCATCATCATCTGTTCCATGCCAGATAATCGCATGTGATGGATTATTGGGCTTAACAGATAGCGGAACCTTTGTACCGCGGCGAACTTCATATTTTCTGCCGGTTATCGGTGACATTGAATCGATCGCTTCGCTTGGACTCCAAAGGAGATACCTGAGATTGACCATTGCCAGACTGAAGTTAAGCGTTACTGTTTTGTCATCATTGATCAAAACTATGTTTCTATATCTGTTAGCATTTTCGTCGTAACCCAGGTTAGCGTCATTCATGGTGCCGTCCCAGCCGGTCAAATCGTACGAGTCAGGAACAACAGTCAGTTCAACCTGCGCAAATTGGGTACGGGTATAGGACATTTTAGTGTCTGCAGGAATATTGGGATCGGAAAATACATCCGTGTCAATTGATGCATCGCTTGGATAGAAAACCAGTGTCAAAATATAAGTGGTAACAGGCTGCGGATCATTATAATGATAGCCCAAATCAACCGGGTCCGCATCTGCGACATTGTCTGTCCTGGTATGATAGCCTGCGCCAAGAAGTGTTGCCGAAGAACCAAGGCCTGCATCAATTGCCGGGCTGTGCCCGTTTGCAGGCTGTAAGTTGGGGTCGTTCATATCGTGGCTCAGGTAAAACCCTCCAAGTCTGCCGGGCACGAACAGCGGGTCGCCATAGATGCTGTTAGAAACTTCGGCCAGGGTGTCAATATCAATGTAATTTGCATCAGTTATATCAGCTGAGTAGTAGCCTGTTGAGTAATCGTATAGATCGCCGCCAATATTTTCATAGAAAAGGTTGTAACTCATGTTGGGGTCGGAAGCGGCACCAAACTCATAAACAGCTGTAAAATTATTGCCGCTGAAAATGCAATTAGTTATGACTGGATCACTGCTGCCGTCTGCACATATAGCTCCACCCGAGCCCTGCTGAATATTAGATGAATTATCGGCAAATGTACAGTTGGTGATTATCGGAGATGAATCGTAGCTGAGTATTGCTCCGCCGTCGTATGTGGTTGCCTGGTTATCATGGAACAGGCAGTTTGTAATATTTATCGGCGAACCTTCATCTACGAAAACTGCACCACCGGAATCTTTCGCTGTATTGTTTTTAAAAATAGTGTCATCCAGGTTTGCATTACCACCATCAATGTAATAAATACCACCACCCCAGAACTGGGCATAGTTGCCCGAGAAATTACAATCGACAACATCCGGAGCCTGGCCGCTAAAGTAAATACCGCCGCCGTCTCTTTGAGAAGAGTTCGATGTAAATGTCAAGCCCGACAAAGTAGCAGTTGAAGAAAGACAATAAATACCGCCGCCGTCACGTGGTGAACTGTTGGATGTTATGTTCGAATCTGTAATTACAGGCGATGCGGTTGCTTCGATATAAATACCCGCTCCTTTACCGCTGGAGCTGTTGTTTGTTTGTATATCAACCGTGTTTTCACGAATTATACAACTATTTATATCTACGATAGAAGTTCCTGCGATATAAATACCGCCGCCTCTTATGGAATCTGTATTGGAGGAAATGGTACAATCCTCAATTATTGCGCTGTTTGAATTATCGATGTAGATACCTGCCCCATAAGTATTCAAAGCCCCTGTGCTGTTTCGAGATACTATACAATTTTCTAACTTTGGCTCAGAATGTGAAATGTGAACACCGCCGCGTCTTCCATCAATAATTCTAAACCCGCTAAGTACTGCGTTATTATTTTCAGAATTAGCAAAAATAATTACAGATAGGTTATGGTCAACTATAATTCCAGGGTCAACCGTTCTAAGATGAGCAAATTTTGTAGATATCATAGTATTTTCAGAATAATCATTAACATCAGTGGTATCAGTGATGTCACCGCTTCTTACTGTGACGTTTTTACCTCCGAAATCAACCTGCTCATAGTAAAAGTTATCATTTTGAACAATAATTACATCACCATTTACAGCTGCATTGATAGCAGCCTGAATAGTGTCATAATTAGTGCCTGTATCGACATTTAATACCCTGCCTGTAGCAGAAAGGGCCGAAGCCGCGTTTACAGCATTGAAAGCGTTCAATCTTCCGCCTGATACGCATCTTCCCTCCAAATTTGGAAGCTGATTGCAGATCAGTGGGTCCATTAAAAGCTCTTTTACCTGTGCCGGTGTCAAATTCGGAGCCACTGCAAGCATCAGCGCCGCGGCACCCGAAACGTGAGGGGCCGCCATAGATGTACCTGACATGTAACCATAATTACCCATTAATACAGGCATTGTACTTAAAATACTTTCACCCGGAGCTGCTATATCAACCGTCGTTGCACCATAATTGGAAAATCCAGCCTGGAAATCATGATCGTCTGTCGCCATAACTGAAATTATATTTCCCAGGCCGTAATTTGCGGGATAGTGTGGATAAAAGTCATTGTCAGTTGAATCGTTTCCTGCGGCAGCCACAAAAACAACTCCCGCATCACCGGCATCTCGAATGGCTTCATAAAATAAAGTGTCAAATCCATATCCGCCCAGGGAAGCATTTATTACATTTGCATCATTTTCCACCGCCCAGTTAACACCGGCAACAATATCCGTTGTAAGCATATAACTGGCGTTATCAGCCTGGATTTTTACCGGCATCAATGTAACAGTCCAGCAAACACCGGTTACACCCAGGTTATTATTACCTACTGCACCAACTGTACCTGCAACGTGGGTACCATGACCGTCAAAATCCATAGGATCCATGTCATTATCATCAGCAACGTTAACATCAGCACCTGCAAAATCAGCACCGCGGATATTCGGGTCCACAGGCGATCTCCAGATATTGGCTTCGAGGTCTGGATGGTTAGTATCAACACCCGTATCCAAAATCGCAACAATTACATCATGGCTGCCGGTCTCAATATCCCAAGCCTCAGGAGCATCGATATCTGCATCTTCCAAACCTCCGGTTTGGCCTGTATTATCAAGTCCCCAAAGATCGCCGAACCGAGTATCATCGGGTATTTCTTCATTATAATATTTAAAATTCGGCTGAGCGAAAACTACGCTGCCGGATCGGTTAAATTCTAACATTGCCAGTTCGACGGTCTTGCCTTTGGGCAGTTTAACCGAAGTTAATCCATTTTTTACATTGTCCATCTGGGCCTTAACAGAAGCACCGGGCAGGATGATATCAGAGATGGTATTTTTGATGGCTCTTTGAGAAACCGGACCGGTAAATTGAGAACTTATCTTTGAACCCGGTGATGTATCGCCGAAAACTACCAGCAATTCACCTTCTACATATTGCGGGCGTTGGGGGTCGGCTGAGACGGTTGACAAACTTACACAAACGAAAATAAGTGCGAGGGCAAAATTCCTGAACATTTTTAACTCCATATATATAATTCCAATAGCTATCTTTATTTTAAGCACCTGAATATCCCAATAGAAGATGCTGCACTCCTCCTTAACGAAAGTGCACCCAAAAAATCTACTTATTCAAGTTACAGTTAAGTTTGGTAATTATCCTTGATAAAAAGCCCGATTGCAAGGAAATTCTTTAAAAACTTGCCGGTTTTGTTATTGATAAATCAGGCAAATCTATGCTAAAAGTGTCGATTCTATCGGGTATGACCGAAAAGGGTTGCCCAAGCTGCCCTATGCTGATAGAATCAGTAAAAAACCACAACAAAGTGTTAAAAAACTAGGAACAATTATGAGTAAAATCGACATTAAAACACTTGAAAACGGCTTGACAATCATTACCGAAGTGATGCCGGGGGTTAAAAGCGCCGCTTTTAGCTTTAAGATTCCATCCGGAGCGGCGTATATCGACAAAGATTGCTCCGGAGCGGGGTCAGTAATTAGCGAATGGCTTTTTAGAGGTACCCAAAAGCTTACCAGCAAAGAACTTGTGGATAAACTGGAAAATCTGGGCCTGCACCGCTCTTCGAATATCAATACCGCTCACATCAACATTTCAGGTGCTTTAGAGTCCAGTAATCTGCTCCAAGCACTGAACCTTCATTCGCAAGTAATCCTGTCACCGAAGTTCGATCAAGATCAGTTCAATTTATGCAGAGAAACCGCGATCGCCGAACTAAAAGGCCTCGATGACGACCCAAGGCAGAAGGTAATGCTCAAATTAAAGGAGCAGTTTTATCCAGAGCCTTACAGTCACAATCCTATAGGAACAGAAGAAACCCTTAAAGGCCTTGAAAGTGACAAAACTTCGCAGATATACATGGAAAATCTGGATATGTCCAATACCGTTTTTTCGGTGGCTGGTCAGATTAATCCCGAAACAATATACGACCATATTAATAAACTATTCGGCAGTAATGAAAACGCAAAGCAAAAAAATCTGCCCCAGTCGGACTTACCCGCCGCTTCTTACCGCCATATACCAAACCAGGGAGCTCAGCTTCATATCGGCTTAATGTGCCCTGCCGTTACAATGACCGACCCGCAATACTATAATATGCTTGTCGGCTCGAATGTGCTCGGAGGCGGAATGAGTTCACGGCTGTTCACAGAAGTTCGCGAAAAACGGGGACTATGCTATGCGATCGGTGCGAGATATCAGACAATCAAGACCCACGCCGGGATTGGATGTTACGCAGGCACAACACCAGACAAAGCCCAGGAAACGCTCGATGTTATCGTATCCGAGTTCAAAAAGCTAAGCCAGGGAATAACCGCAGATGAAATAGAACGGGCAAAGGTCGGGCTCAAAAGCTCCCTTGTAATGAGTTCGGAATCAAGTTCCGCAAGATCGTCCAACCTTGGATCGGATTTTTACCTGCTTGGCAAAGTTCGCACGCTTGACGAAATAAAGGACAATATCGAAAAAACGACTGTTGAATCGGTTACAGGTTTCCTGAAAGATTTCACGCTTGGTAACTTTACAATTTGCACGATCGGTCCTAAAGAAATAAATCCACCTTCAGAATAATTTGAGAGATAATATGAAATTCGTAAAAAAAACATTAGATAACGGTTTGAATATAATTGCTGAGATAAATGAAAATGCCCAGTCTGCTGCGGTAGGTTTTTTTGCCAAAACCGGTGCAAGAGACGAAACTATGCAAATAAACGGGGTTAGCCATTTCCTGGAACACATGATGTTCAAAGGCACTGACAAGCTTTCCTGGATGGATGTCAACGAAACTTTTGACCGTACCGGAGCACAGTTCAATGCCTTCACAAGCGAGGAAAACACCGTTTACTACGCCGCTGTTTTACCCGAATATCTCGAACAGGTTACCGAACTATGGGTAGAGCTGATGAGGCCATCACTAAAAAACGATGATTTCAACATGGAAAAGAACGTGATCAAAGAAGAGATCGCGATGTACCAGGATATGCCCCAATTTGAAATTTTCGAATTGGCCAGAGAGCTGCATTTCGGCGATCATCCATGCGGACAGAGCGTTCTGGGTACCAATGAAAGCATCGATAACCTAAAAGCCGAGCAGATGAAAACCTATTTCACCAGCCGCTATTCGCCAAACAATATAACAGTTGTTTTTTCGGGCAAGCTGGATTTCGATAAAATGTGCAAGCTGATTCAGGCAAAAGCGGCAGCTTGGAAACCTCAGGATGCTCCAAGAAACACTCCCTACTTCGAAGGAACTTTCAAAAGCAAAGTCATAACCAGGCCGAACCTGGCATGCCAGCACATTTGTTTGATATCCCCCAGCGTTTCGATGCAGGATGAAGATAAGTACGCCGCTTCGGTTCTTTCGAGTATCATAGGCGATTCAACAGGTTCGAGGTTTTACTGGGCCTTGGTCGATACTGCCCTTGCCGAAGAAGCCAGCATGCACCTGGAAGCTATGGATGGTATCGGAGCCAATTTTTCCTATATAAAAACCACAAATGAACATGCCGATAAAGTCATGCAAATCGCCAAGGATATTTTCACCGAAACAACTGACAAAGGTGTCACAGAAGCCGAGCTGGAAGCTGCCAGGAACAAAATCTTAAGTTCGATAACCATCAAAAATGAGGTCCCCATGGGCAGGCTTGTCGAGATCGGCATCAACTGGGTTTACCTTAATAAATACATAACGATCGATGAGACCGTGGAAAAGATCAAGTCCATCAAGCTCAAGGATGTAAATGATCTGCTGGCAAAATATAAGCTGACAGACCATACGACAATGGTAATCAAACCGCAATAGAGCATAAAATACAAAAAAATTATGATTTTTGGTGACAATCATTGAATTTGATAGATGCAAGTCCTATAATATCATCTAATTAGGAAAATGACCAAATGAAAGGATTCTTGCATGGGTGATTTGAATAACGCACAAAATGAAATTGATCAGGATATTGTACAAACCCGCAACGATGTCTTAAGAGCTAGAGACATCTATCCGCCTTATAACGCGGCAGAACCGGATGAGCCAAAAACTTTTCCTGTTCCTGATATAGAAAACAATGTCGAACATCAACATCAGGAAAAAGTTGAAAGTAATGATTCGCCAAACTTCGACCTTGCAAATCAAATTCTTGAAAATCAGAGAAAAGCCGCTTCATCTTTGAGACGTGGACCAGGTTCAAAAACAAACCCGCAAACCGAAATCCCTGACAAGCCCAACCAGGATTTAAAAGTCCCGGCTTTTATCAAAGAAGATGTAGTAACTGAGCCTGAAAACGAGAATATGTTTGAGGTTCATGAAATTGATGAACCAGCGGAAATTGAATCTACATCAACTCATATATCCACTATAAC
>CAZITB010000004.1:0-24151 GCA_964542055.1 uncultured Candidatus Kuenenia sp. | reverse complement strand
AAAGTAAAATTAAACAGGACACAGGAATCGCTTATCGCCGAAATAGTGGCAAGGGATATCGATCAGTTCCTAAAAAGCGCATAATTTATAAAGGCACATCAATGTTAAAAGCAGTTATTTTTGATTTCGACGGCGTTATCTCCGACAGCGAACCGCTCCATTACAAGGCATTCGCAGGCGCAGCAGCCAAATTTGGGTTCAAACTGAGTAAAGAACTTTACTACAAAGATTATGTTGGATACTGTGACAGGGAATGTTTCGAAAATATGATCAGAAATTTCCCCGATCAGCTGAAAATGGCTGATATCGATGAAATGGTTGACATAAAGACCAGATTGTTCGACGAAATGGCCAAAACCCAGGCGAACATCATACCGGGCGTTGAACAATTAATTAATCTTTTGAAAGATAACCAAATCAGAATCGCGATATGCTCAGGAGCTATATTGAGAGATATACTTTTGATGCTAAACGGGTCCAATATCAAGCAAGTCTTCGAAATTATTGTAAGCGATGAAGACGTTTCACAGGGCAAACCTGATCCTCAAGGCTATACGCTTGCTTTAAAAAAACTTAACGAAAACGGTCAATCCCAAATCCAGCCCGAGCAATGTATTGTGGTAGAAGATTCGCACTGGGGGCTTATGGCCGCTAAAGCCGCGGGAATGAAAACAATAGCGGTAACAAATACTTATGATAGGGAAAAACTGCAAATGGCTGATAAGATCGTTGAAAATTTATCAGAAATAACATTTGAAGACTTGCAGAATTTAGTTAAAATGTGATTACATAAGTAATTTACATTAAGGGAGGTAAAATGGAAGTTCCAAAAGTTCAAAAGGCACCGCTGCCATGGTGGGTTGCAGGTTTGTTTCTAGGGTTTGTACAAGTGCTGGCATTTGCGTTGGTTAAGCCGCTAGGCGTTTCAACGCAATTTGTAGTCATTGATTCCATGGTAATACACCAGACCAACCCTGAGTATGCCCAAAATCACGATCTGCTAAGCCAGGAAAAATACCAAAAATTCGGTTACGGTACATACCTTGACATCGGATTGATAATCGGTGCTGCCGTTTCGGCAATCGCAATCAAACGCTGGAGGCTGACAAGCATACCTGTATGGTGGCAAGTAAATCACGGCAGGTCAGTAGCCAAAAGGTTTATAATGAGTTTCATTGGCGGGTTTTTAATATTGCTGGGTGCAAGACTGGGCCACGGCTGCACCAGCGGCCAATTTGCCTCAGGCTGGGCACAGCTGTCGCTTTCGGCAATTCCCTTTACCATTACATTATTCGGATTCGGAATGCTTACCGCCCTGTTCGTTTACAAAAAAACTCCCCAAATCGAAAAGTGAGGAAATAATGGATACCCCGTTCACAGGTTTGTTAGTTGGATTTTTATTTGGTTCGGCTTTATATCTCGGCGGCCTGGCCAATCCGGACAAGATAATCGGAACACTTAGACTCAAAGACTTTCACGCTCTTCGCACCATTGCCTTGTTCATTGCCATTGGTATGCTCGGCGTCTGGATACTGGATATGTTCGCCGTTGAGCATTTCAGCGTAAAACCGGCTGCAATGGTTTCTGCCGCCATAGGAGGCGCACTTTTAGGTATAGGTTTCGGGTTGACAGGCTATTGTCCGGGAACCGGGCTGGCGTGTGCAGCAGCTGGAAGAACCGATGCGATGGTCACAGTTTTGGGTATGTTTTGCGGAGCGCTTTTCTACATTTTAACTTATGACCAGATAGCCGTTCCTCTTGACCAGATGATAAATTACGGCAAAAAAATGCTTCCCGAAATAACACCAATTTCGCGTTCAGTTTATACCTTGGCGATTTCCGGCTTGATACTTCTGGCACTGATTTTGACATCCAAACCTAAAAAAAGAGCTGTTTGAGCTAACTGAATTTTCACTTTTACAGGGCCGCTCTTTACGGTATAATCTTGCTTTTGATATTTATTACAGGAGCATTCAATGCAGGTTTTCCTTTCAAGGCCGGATATTACAGATGCCGAAATAAACGCAGTTACCCAGGTCCTTCGCAGCCCTAATTTAGCACTTGGCCCAAAATTGACGGAATTCGAACAGAAAATGGCCGAATATGCGGGCAGCAAACATGCAATTGCTGTCAATTCGGGCACTTCCGGGTTGTTTTTATGTTTCAACGCTTTGAATATCGGCCCAGGCGATGAAGTCATCACAACACCATTTACTTTTATCGCCAGCGTAAACTCCATCATAATGGCAGGCGCAAAACCTGTATTCGTTGACATAGACCCTGAAAATCTAAATATTGACCCCGACAAAATAGAAGCAGCTATCACCCCAAAGACCAAAGCCATCGAACCGGTAATTGTTTTCGGAAACCCTGCCAGAATAGATGAAGTTTGTGAAGTTGCCAGAAAAAATAAATTAGTTGTAGTAGAAGACTCCTGCGAAGGCCTTGGCTCGGTTTACAAAGGCAAAAAAATCGGAACTTTCGGAAAATTGGGAAATTTCGCATTTTACCCAAATAAGCAAATGACCACCGGAGAAGGTGGAATCATTGTTACCGATGATGATGACCTGGCAGATATGTGTTATTCGCTGAGAAACCAGGGTCGCGGCAAAGGCGGCGGTTGGCTTGCGCATGAAAGGCTTGGCTACAATTACCGTTTAAGTGATATCAATTGCGCACTTGGCATTGTTCAGCTTTCAAGGCTTGAAGAATTTAAGGCAAAGCGGGCACAGGTTGCCAAATGGTACCAGGAAATTTTGAAAGATGACCAGCGGATTATCGTTCCTCACGCACCCACAGAAAGTGACATGTCATGGTTTGTGTTTGTGATCAGACTATCGAAAGATTACAAACAGTCCCATAAAGAAAAAGTAATGAAATTGATGCACGATAATGGTGTCCAGGTCAGCAATTATTTCCCGCCGGTTCATCTTCAGCCCTACCTGGTTAGAGATTACGGTTTCAAGCCGGGTGATTTCCCAATCACAGAATCGGTTTGCGAAAGAACTATCGCCCTGCCGTTTTACAATAATCTACCCAAAGAACAGGTCGAATATGTTTGTGAGACACTCAAAAAGATATTAGATGAAATTTAATGTTACAGGTAAACGATAAAACTTATATCGATGAAAATTTGATAACATATAACTTCACCCGTTCGTCCGGGCCCGGCGGGCAAAATGTCAATAAAGTAAGCACAAGGGTTGAATTGTTTTTCGACTTTGAAAATTGCGACAGTTTATCAGAATTCAAAAAACAGAAAATCCGTTCAAAACTCAAAAAACGTATCGCTGCAAACGGCCAGCTGAAAATAGTTTCACAGCAGCATCGCACACAATCCGCAAACAGAAACGCCGCAATGGAAAAACTTTTGCAAATCCTGCAGCAAACTTTCAGAACAAAAGCCAGAAGAATCCCCACCAAAGTTCCTAAAAGATCGAAAGTAAAACGGCTCGAAAACAAAACCTATAAAGGAAAAATAAAAAAATTGCGGAGCGAAAAAATCGAACCTTAAACTTAAGAATGATCATACTGCTAAAACAGCAATTATGATAAATAATCCGAATAAAAGATGAAGTTTTGCAGTTTGGCCATCTAATCCGACAAGCTTGTTTTGGTCATTTTCAGAAGTTTTTGCAACTAATTGCATATTTTTCCATGCAAGCGGGGCACTGAAAATAACCAATAATGCCCATAACGACAGCATGTCAGCTAAAACCAGAATAACCGTAAACAAATATGCAAAAGCGATCAAAAAATAGTATCCATATTTGGCACGATTAAATCCAAAAAACATCACCAGGGTTTTAACTTTTGCATTTCGGTCGTGCTGCAAATCCCTAAGATTATTGGCCCAAAGAATAGCCGAAACCAGGCACCCGACCGGCAAAGAAACTAGCACAACTCTCCAAACCATATCGCCTGACAATGCAAAGTACGATCCCATAACCATCAGCGGCCCCATCAAAATAAATACCATTATGTCGCCAAGTCCGAGGTACTTATAACCAAGCCATCCAAGAGAATAAAAAAAACCGCCAATAAATCCTGCCGCTCCGATTGCAGCCATCCACCATCCGCGCACATACACAATCGGCAAAGCCAGAACAATCCCAAGCAGAAATGACAGGATACCGGCCCACCACAAAGCTGACGGTTTGATCTTGCCTTCGGGAAGAACTCGACTGCCCCCGAATGAATCTATTTTATCTACCCCCTTTTTGTAATCGTAATAATCGTTGAGAAAATTCGTACCCGCATGAAAAAGCGAGCCGCAAATTACTACCAGCGGCAAAAAATCCCACCGAAATTGACCATTCGCAGAATACGCAAGAGCAGCCCCAAGCACAACCGGAACAAGCGACGCAGTGTAAGCAAACGGCCTGCTGGCTTGCAACCAGACTTTAAATTTTTCATTCATAAGATTCTGCGGCTAATCCAGTACCCGTCTCTTATAGATTTTCGTTTCAAGCGTCTTTTGCCATGGAGTCCAGTCATCCTCGCCCGGATCATTGCTGATAAGACCATCGACCTGGTTCATCTTCGCGTCCAGATTATCTATATAGCTGACCATAAACGCCTCGGCGGTTGCAGGTATCTTCGGCGATCCGAAATCATATTGACCGTGATGCGAAAGGACAATATGCAAAAGCGCATTAAGAACTTCAGGCGGAACAGGCTTACCGTCACAAGCGAGCTTATCAGCTTTTTCCTTGATCATAAAAGCACTTTTGGTGATATGGCCAAGAAGCTGGCCTCCATCGGTATATGAAAAAGCCATTTCGTAAGACAGCTCCTGAGTTTTACCTATATCGTGCAAAAAGATTCCCGCCACTACAAGGTCCTGCTGGATATTCGGATAAAGAGGAAAAAGACGTACAGCCGCGTCCATCATATTCGAGGTATGCTCCAGAAGTCCCCCAAGATAGCTGTGATGAACGCTAGTCGCTGCCGGAGCCTTGCAGAAATTTTTCATAAGCTCTGTATCATTTAAAAATTCTCTGATGAGACTTCTCAATCCATCATGAGTCAATTTTTCAAGAATTGCGGTCACATTCTCAAACATCTCTTTGATATTCTTAGAAGTCCTCGGAAGAAAATCGTCCAGGCGAACATTATCACAATCAACCACCTCGATACGGTTTACTACGATCTGCAGCGCGTTCTGGTAAACTTCGCTTTTAGCAACAACTCGAACAAAACCTTCTTTGGGCAGCTGACTATAAATCTCCTCAGATGCATTCCACATCCGTCCATTGACTTTTCCGGTCTTGTCACCCAGATACATCGCAATGTAAAAATCGCCTCTTGTCGTACTTCTCAAAATGGGCTGACTGACCATGAAAATATCGTCAATCATTTCACCGGGCCCTAATTCGGTTATAAACTTATGAGCCATTACTTCTCCAAATCTAATGTCAAATTTACTTTTTCAAAAACAGGTAATAAAGTCTTCCTTCACGATAAGTATGCCCTGCCAGTTCTCCCGCTTGGTCACCTACGCCCATATAAATATCGCATCTTCCCGCCGCACGAATCGCACCGCCGGTATCCTGATCAAGAGCAAATCCGGTATATGGCATAGATCGAATCTGGCCGTTAACCATTTTCGGCAAAGCTGCTTGAATAAAAGCTATTCCGGCTCTAGGATAAACATCCTTATCAGTAGCTATAGTCCTTTTCGTGATTACCGGTTCATTGAGACTCCCCCGCGGCATTCCCTGATCAAACTGAAAAAAGACATACCGAGGATTCTGGTTAATATATTGATCTGTCAGGTAAGGATTCTGTTTGAAAAAGGCTATCATTTTCTGCAGACTCAGCCCATCTTTTTCTAATCTTCCGTCCTTGATCAGCTTCTGGGCAACGCTGACATAATCATGACCATTATTGCCTGCATAACCAGCGGTAATCATCTCGCCGTCGGGCATTCTGAGCCTTGCGGAACCCTGAACATGAGCGATATATACTTCAAACGGATCGCCTAGCCAAACAAGTTCGTTACCTTTCAACATCTGGCTTTTTTTGATCTCTGCCCTTGCAGGATATTTGACAATTGTACCATTTTTCAACTTTCGGCCCATAATTTCGCCGGTTTTCTCATTGCTGACCAAATCATCCGGACGCTTATAAAGAGGATACTTGAATTTAGAGGTTTTCTGTTTTGAAGCATCAAATATCGGCGTATAATATCCTGTAAACAGCACAGTTCCGCGGTAATCCCATCCAACCGAAGTATAAACATCGAATCTTTCCCGGATAACCTGGTTCAATTGCGTCGGAGGAAGCCCGGAATCAAGCAATTTTACAAACTCCTCCAATGAAGCCACCACATGTTCATGAGTAATATCGCCGTAGGGGTAAAAACCCTTACTAGATGGTTTTGACATGTAACTTAGGCTGTTCATTACAGCATCCTGAAGATTTCTGGTATCTGCCAACGCATAAGTAAAATCCGGAATTTCAGCAGGATTTTCGATTTTCACCAGTGCCAAAGCCCCTTCCGGCAGGGGCTTGCTATAATCGGGCAGCTTTACTTCTTTTATTTCTTCAGGTTTTTTACATCCTGTAAAAATTACTGAAAACAAACAAAGCCCTACAACTAAAAAAAACAGTTTAGCCTTCATTTTTCCTCCATGAAAAATTATTTATTTTAAAATGGGAAACAAAACATAGTGATTTTATTTTCTTTTGAGCAAAAGGTCAAATGAATAAACCGGCTTTGTAATTAAACCGCAACATTTCCATATAAACATAACTCTCTATCTTACCTATTTTAAACAAAAATCATTTATTTATAATTTTCTAGTTTAAAAAATACTTTTTTTATAAAAAAATGTCATAAAATGGGTTGTCATTACGTCTTTTTATACGTACAACATTACGAAAACAGCTCTTTTTCATCACCCTCCTCCGGGCGACTGCGATCTTAATTGAGGCAGTCGCCTTATTTTTTTACAAATTTTTTTCATTTTTATGTCACTTTTTCCAAAACCCCTGCGTCTTGTTAAGGGTAGTGCTAACAATTGCTAATGAATTTTTAGAGGTACCCTTAAGTGAAAGTAGTGTATGTGAAGCCTAAAGCAGAGGAAAAACCGTGGTAACCAAAAATGAAATTTTGAGGCAAATAACAGAAATTCACAAATCACTAGTTTCATAACCCTCAGATGGGCTGGTTTGCCGGAAACAGCCCATCAAATTTTTTTTAAAGTTTTTTTCAACTTCGCAAGCTCTCCGGTCACCAATTCCATTGGCAGACCCATTACATTTGTCAAAGAACCCTCTATCTTTTCAATCATCCGGTCACCCGTCTCCTGAATTGCGTACGCACCCGCTTTGCCCTCCCATGTCCCGCCTAGAATATGCTCCTCTAAATCCTGCTGGCTCATAATTTTGGGATAAATCACAGTTGTATCAGCCATCACTATCCTCGTTTGATCGCTATTTCTTATAAAAGCTACCCCCGTTATTACCTTGTGAGGCTGAGAAAACAACAGACTTGTTATCCGCCGGGCATCAGCCGCATCAACAGGCTTTCCAATTATCTGCCCCTCACAAGCCGCAACCGTATCAGCTCCCAAAACCAGATCGCCTGGAAATTTTTTGGCTATTTTCTCAGCTTTTGCAAAGGCAAGCTGTTTTGCATGCTCCTGAGGGTCAAGATCGTCATAAACAGATTCATCAACATTTGAAATTTCGACACGAAACTTATAACCGGCCTTTTCAAGCAAATCTTTCCTCCTGGGAGAAGCAGATGCCAATATAAAATCATAATTTCCCATTGAGCAACCTTACCAAAAGCTCTTATGCAAATAAATGACTCAGCCCCCGGAGCAAAAAGACCAAAACAGCTAATAATACCATTAAAATTATGGTGGCAGTATTAAAATATTTTTCGATAAGTACTCGGGCGCGTTGACCAAAGAGATAAAAAAGCACACCTTCACTGCCGAACCGCAAAGTCCGAAACACCAAGCTAACACCTACAAACTTCACCAGCGACACCTCTGCCATTCCACCCACCCAGCTAAACAGCATATATGGCACCGGCGTCAGAGCGGATATGGCAATTGCCCAGAAATCGTAACGCTGGTAGTAATCCAGAGCCATCTCTGATTTTTCGCCCAATTGCAGGGGCCCGAAACTGATTTGCTCAAAAAATGCCACAACACTTTCAGGCCCAATCGCCAGGCCCAGCAAAAAAGCAATCGTGCCGCCAAGTACCGAAAAAAACGAACAAATCAACCCATATTTAATTGCCTTGTGAGGTTTACCCATACTCAAACTTACTACCATCACATCTGCAGGAATAGGCACAAAAATCGGTTCGACAACGGCCAGAACAATCAACGCCTTTGTCCCGTGCTTAGTACCCGCAAAATGGATCACCCAATTATAAAGATGTCTATGAAAATGCCACCATCCAAGTTTCTCATTCTCTTTTTCAGCATTTTCAACTATCTGTTCTAAAACTTCCTTATTTTCAGACATTTTCAGCCTTTTAGCTTAATGTTTTTAAGGATTTTACACTATCATTTCAAACGCTTCAAACAATAATTAGTTTAGCTTAGATCTAAAATATTAAATTGTTCATCTCTGGGCTTACTTTGATCCATATAAGCCATCAAATTGAACCACCTGAAACAGTTATCTATCAAATTACTGTCAGTGGTTATCACGACTTTTTGACTCTGAGACAAAACCTTATCAGGGCTGTTTACAAGCTCAACCTGCCAATTCAAATTGTTCCTGTCTATAAAAAGTTCAAAATACTGCTTCAATTTGCCGCTGTTAGATACCGGCGCATCAAAATACCACAAAACATCGCCAACTTTCAGCTCGGCCAGCGTCTTGCATATCAGCTTCATAGCCCCCAGCGTCTCAACAACCTGCCTGTAAGTACTATGAACAGCCGCCAAATCCCGATAACAGCCGTCTTTCCCTATAAAAATATATCCTCCCGCCAAAAGCGATTCAACCGTTATCAAAATATTGAAACCGTCAATCGCAACAGGTTCCCCTTCTAACAGATGCGGCCTCAAACAACTTCTTTCCCGCTGATACGCCTGCAAATCAGAACAACTGGCTCTTTTAACCACCATTCGTTGCCTGGCTGTCAGATTGAACCTGTCGCCAACAAGTTTAAGCGAACCATCTACAGGATACCCTCGCGTCAAAAGCATCGACATATCTGCCGTGGCAGCTTTTAGATCAATAAACTTTCGATGCTCAAAGATCAAATCATCACCCGGCGCAGGGCCTCTATGTTTTCGTTTATCAGGCATTTATAATTTGTCCAGTATTTACTAAAAACTTAATTGAAAAATCTCATCTTCTAAATATAATAATCGCAAAGAGTTATAATTTCAAACAGGATTATCTATGCCAAGCCATCGGCTCAAAAAATTTGTAATTGACGATCTGGAAATAATCGGCTATTCCGTAGCAGGCGAAGAAACTGTTATCGCCATGCCACAGCTCAATATCTGCTTCGATATCGGAAAAGCACCCGAACAGGTAATACCAATGGACAATCTGTTCATTTCACACGGACATATCGACCATACCGCGGGCATCGCTTATTACTTATCCCACCGCCAATTCTCAGGAATAAGCCCCGCCAGGGTTTACATGCCGGCAAACCTCATCGACCCGATCCGAAGAATGCTGGATGTCTGGACCGAAATTGACGGCAATCCAATCCCGGGGGAATTCGTCCCTGTCAAACCAGGTGATGAATACTTGATCAAGCCGAACTTATCAGTAAAAGTCTTTGGAACAAAACATAGCCGCGGGTCCGTAGGTTACACAGCCGTTGAAAAAAGAAAAAAATTAAAACCCGAGTATCATGGATTTAATTCTCAACAACTGGTAGAGATCAAGAAAAAAGGCGAAACCATCGATGCGCCGGTCGAGATACCGATAGTAACTTATTTTGGCGATACCCAATTCCAGGATTATTCAAAAATAGATTACATTTCAAACAGCAAGATTCTTCTAATAGAATGCACCTTTTTCGATGAAGAACATGACGGCAAAGCACAAGCCGGCAAACACATGCATGTTGATCATCTTGCAGATTTATTGAATAAAACTAACAACGAACATGTGATCATAACTCACCTTAGCCAGAGAACACCTTTGAACTTTGCCAAAAAGCAGTTATTTTCTAAAATTTCGCCGGAAATTGCAAAGAAAGTACAATTTCTAATGGAAAACAGGCATAGAAAAAGCCTTTAACAACTGTTAAAGGCTTTTAAAATTTGGTACAATCTTAAAAATTAGACGCTTACTTCCTGCTCCTTGGTATCCAAGCTGCTTGGTTCGGCAACTTTCCTGTATCCAAGGGCCCTGATAACCTCTAAAACTTCCGTCCAGCTTGGGAAAGGTCTTTGATTTTGCTTTTTATACTCATCGATGGCCATCAAAAATTCGAACTGTTCATCGCTCATATAACCTTCTTCGGCATTGATTCTCTCTTCGCTGCGCCTCTTACCCGGACCACGGCGCCTGTCAAGGCCAAGTCTTCTGTCAACTACACATTTCCTTTTCTCAATAAAACCACCATCTGATTTTTTAGCTCTTTTGCTGTCCATAATTTATCCTTATTTTACTAATAAATATCTTCTGAGTTTTCCTCTTCATCATCATAAAAAAGCGAATCGTAAAAGTAATCTTCCGGATTTCGCATTTGTATCAATTTTACCGCTTGTTCTGCTTTTTCAATCTCGACTGTTATATAATATGTCGTTTCCGATTTTTGCGGGTCTTTGGACTTGGACAAATTTGTTTGTACATTCCTTGCTATCAACCAGTTTGTATAATCCTTGGCCAGAAACTTGTCTTCTGTTACCGCAACAGCGACAAAGCCTCTTTTAATCTCAACATTCTGATCAGATTTTTGCATTTGATCATCCATTTAAAACCCTTCTAAATAACAAAAATACTGTTGTTATCTCGTCAAATACAAAGACTCAAATAACCAGAAAAATTTAAAATTTGCTCGTAATTTGCTCCCAAAAGGGGCTTTTCAACGCCCTTTTTTCTAAAATTCTTAGGTTATTAGGCCTATAAATGCAAAATTTTGCATTTTTAATTAATTTTTTTGTTGTTATTTTGCCGAAAATTATATAACAAAGATACAGAATTCCCGTTCACAGTAATGGACGGGAGCTTTTATTGGACGAATGTTAATTTTTAGGAAGGAGCCAAAAATGGCAAAGAAAAAAGCACAAAAGAAAACCGCAAAGAAAAAAACAACAAAAGCTGCCAAAAAGTCTGCGGCAAAAGAATCTTTGGTCGTTGCAAGTAAGCTAAAAGCTTACATCAAGAGCAAAGGAATGATGACTTCATCTGATTCTATTGATGCAATGAACGACAAAATTTACGCTATCCTTGACAATGCTGTAGCTCGTACACAGGCTAACCGAAGAAGCACGGTAAAACCACAAGATCTATAATTTTCTTTCAAGTTTTTACCCTTTGAAACCCTGTCAAATTCGCAGGGTTTTTTTTATTTTTTAATTAATGCTTTTGATCGATTATTGCCGAAGTTTATCTTAAACATGGAATTAGTTGTAAACAATCACAAATTAAGAGCTTATCACATTTTAAAACTTGGATTTTTTCAAATTTTTAGAGATTTTGATGGACGAAATACACCCTGTCCACTTATTATATAAATAGCTTTTAGAAAAAATAACAATACCGGTATAAAATTTGATAGTACAATAATGAATTACTCATGGAAAAGCAGTATAACTAACGAGATTCGCAAGGGGACACGATGAAAGTATTTATGTTAGGTTGGGAATTCCCGCCTTTTATAAGTGGAGGGCTTGGAACCGCTTGCTTTGGTCTGACAAAGGCTATGAGCCAACAAGGCATTGAAATTACTTTCGTTTTGCCTAAAGCTATCGGTCCCCAACCCAGTTCCCACGTAAAAATGCTTTCACCTGCCGACCTTAGAAAAACCCGCACAACCGAAAAGATCATAAGCGAACTTGAAAAAGTCAAAATGCTGAAAATCAGCTCCCCCCTGGCACCGTACGACACACCCACTTCATACCAGGAAAAAGTTGAGGAGATGATAAAAGAGAAAAGAAAAGTACTTTCCCAGACCCACAACATAAATCTTTCCGATTTTGAGGTAAATCACGACTATTCAGGCGATATGTACACCGAAATTCATCGCTATGCCGCAGCAGCTGCAAGACTGGCAATGGACGAAGATTTCGATGTCATACATGCCCACGACTGGATGACCTATCCCGCGGGAATGGCTGTAGCTGCGGTAAGCGGCAAACCACTGGTAGTCCATATACACGCAACCGAATTCGACCGAAGCGGCCAGCACGTCAACCAGATGATTTATGACATAGAAAGAAAAGGAATGCACGCTGCCGATAAGGTAATCGCTGTGAGCTATCTTACAAGAAATATCGTCATATCCAGATACGGCGTTTTAGGCGAAAAAGTAGAAGTTGTTTACAACGGCGTTGACAGAAACGGCGACAACTCCGGACTTATCAGACAGCAGACCGGCATTAGAAATGACGAAAAGATCGTACTCTTTCTGGGCAGAATAACAATGCAAAAAGGACCCGAATACTTCCTCTCTGCCGCCAAAAAGGTATTGGAAGTCATGAAAAACGTAAAGTTTGTAATGGCAGGTTCCGGCGATATGATGCATCGGATAATAAATATGGCTGCTGATATGGGTATTGGCGGTAAAGTTCTCTTTACAGGTTTTTTGAGAGGTGATGACGTCCAGAAAATCTATCAAATGGCAGACCTCTATGTAATGCCCAGCGTATCCGAACCTTTTGGAATTGCTCCTTTAGAAGCGTTAAATCATGATGTTCCGGTTCTTATCAGTCGCCAAAGCGGTGTCGCCGAAGTGCTCACGCATGTTTTAAAGATTGACTTCTGGGATGTCGATGAAATGGCAAATAAAATTGTGGCAGTACTAAAATACCCCCCCCTGCAGATGACTTTGAGAGAACACGGCAACTTTGAGGTCAGAAAACTCCGCTGGGAAGATGCAGCTGTTAAATGCGAGAGACTTTACAATAACGTGTTAAGCGAAAAAATTAGATCATAATCAAAAACAAGGGCAAAAAATGGCTTCAGTTTGTTTCTATTTTCAGGTTCATCAGCCTTTCAGATTAAGGCACTACACAGTTTTTGACAAGACTTACGATTATTTCGATGATTATAAAAATTCATCGATCTGCAGAAAAGTCGCAAGAAAATGTTACTTACCCGCAAATCGTTTGCTGTTAGACCTGATAAAAAAACACCAGGGCCGCTTCAAAGTTTCTTTCAGCATTACCGGCGTACTGCTCGAACAGCTCGAAAAATACGCTCCGGAAGTTTTAAGCACTTTCGACGCACTGGCTCAAACCGGATGCGCTGAATTCATCGGAGAAACATACTATCACAGCTTGAGTTTCCTTTATTCAAGACAAGAGTTCCTCGAACAGATCGAAAATCATACTAAAACAATAGAGAAATATTTCGGCCAGACACCCACCGTTTTCAGAAACACAGAACTCATATACAATAACGACCTGGCAAAGACAATTGCCCAGACAAACCGCTTCAAAGCCATCATAACCGAAGGTGCCGACCACATCTTAGGCCACAGAAGCCCTAATTTCCTCTACCAGCCTCCCGGATGCGACAATTTAAAACTCCTGCTGAAAAACTACCAGCTTAGCGATGATATCGCTTTTAGATTTTCTAACCGTGGATGGAAAGAATACCCCCTTATGGCAAGAAAATTCGCCGACTGGGTCAATCAGGTAAACGGCTGCGGATATGTAACAAATCTGTTCATGGACTATGAAACATTCGGCGAGCATCAATGGGAAGACACCGGCATATTCGATTTCATGCGTCACCTGCCCGAAGAAGTATTAAAAAACCCCGATAACAATTTCATGACCCCAAGCGAAGTTGCGGACACGTACCCCGTTTCTGACGTTGTAGATGTTCCGCACATCATCAGTTGGGCAGATACCGAAAGAGACCTTTCCGCATGGCTTGGCAATGCAATGCAGTCAAACGCCCTGCATGACCTCTACCGACTAGAGAAAAAGGTAAAGAAACACGAAGATATTTCGTTGCTCAATGACTGGCGAAAAATGCAGACAAGCGACCATTTCTATTACATGTGCACAAAATACTTCGCCGATGGAGATGTGCACAAGTATTTCAATCCCTACGATTCCCCTTACGATTCTTACATCAATTTCATGAACGCTCTGGACAATCTCAAAAAAAGATGCAAAAAAGACAAACTTATCTCTGACACAAAAGACACTGTTGCAATTTAGTTTATAATCTAAATGGATTTTATTTATGCCGGCATTATGGAAAAAACTCCAGACACCAAATCTGCAAGATCAATTAAAAAAAGAGTGGCTGCTCTCAAATAAACGAGGCGGGTTTTCCTGCTCAACCCTGGCATGCTGCAACACTAGAAGATATCACGGCTTATTGACTGGCTCTTTAAATCCCCCAGCAACCAGAATTAAAGGACTGGCAGCATTGGTCGAAACACTTATTGTTGACAGCAAAGAAATCGAACTATCCAATTTCGAATTCAAAGACCAGCCCATAGCTGATTCAGCAATTATACCCATTAATTTCACCCAGGACATAGGCACCCACTTCGAATACGAATTCGATTTCGCTGATCTTAAAAAAAGCATTTACCTCGATTGTTACACTGACAGAGTAGCAATTGTTTATGATTTCTCGAATCTAACACGGCAGTTTTCAATCAAACTTCGGCCATTGGTTTCAATCAATAATTTCCACGCCCTGCTGAAATCAAATGTACAGTTTTGCCAGCACATAACCGACAGCGAATTGAACATATCCAGCGACACAGGCGGAAAAACCGAACTACGGATGTACGGCGACAAAATGATGTACACTCGCGATGAAAACTGGTGGCACAACTTCAATTATCGCCTGGAACAGCAAAGAGGACAGGACCACCTCGAAGACTTATGGTCGCCCGGCTATTATGATTATAAAATCGAACAGCCTGAAAAAATAGTTTTCTGGGCCAGCCTTTCAGATTCCCCACTGCCCGAAAGATTAAGCGATCTCGAAGTAGATATCCTTTGCGACAATCTGCTGATTGAACAAAAGAACTTCCTGAAAAATACTCCCCGCAATGACATCAATTTCCAGGACCTTTGCATCGCAGCCGATAAATTCATCGTAAACAGAACCATCAACGGCAAGGAAACCGCAACAATCCTCGCAGGTTTCCCGTGGTTCCTCGACTGGGGCCGCGATACTTTCATCTCACTAAAAGGTCTCCTGCTCGACACCGGACGATTCGAACAAGCCAGGCAGGTCCTCTGCACATTCGCATCCGCCGTTGACCAGGGAATGGTTCCAAACAGATTTGACGATTACAATAATGAGCCGCATTACAACAGCATAGACGCTTCACTGTGGTTTATCAATTCGGCATTTGAATACCTCAAAATAACCGGCGACCGGAAAACCTTTACCACCGATCTGCTGCCTGTTATCCAATGGATAATAGAAGCATATTCGAAAGGTACACGGTTCCAAATCCATGCCGATGACGACGGTTTGATCACCGGCGGCTCGCTCGAAACACAGCTGACATGGATGGACGCCAAATGCGGAGACGTAACTTTCACCCCGCGATACGGCAAAGCCGTAGAAATAAACGCTCTATGGTACAACGCAATTTGCAATATGGCACAATACTATCAAACCAAAGACAGCCAAAAAGCTCAACAGTATAGCTCGATAGCTGACAAGGTTGAACAAAGCTTTGAAAATGTCTTCTGGAACGAAACCGAAAGCTGCCTCTTCGATTGTATTTTCAATGACGGTCACAAAGACCCTGCCATCCGGCCAAACCAGATATTCGCTGTTTCCTTAGATCATTCCCCCCTTTCTGTCCAGCAGCAAAAAGCAGTCGTTGAAAAAGTCCAGAAACATCTCCTGACCCCCTGCGGCTTGCGGACACTAAGCCCAAATGACCCAAACTACATCGGCAGATTCGAGGGAGATATGTTCCATCGCGACCAGGCATATCACCAGGGAACGGTCTGGCCCTGGCTTATGGGACCATTCATAAAAGCATACTTAAAAGTTAACAATTACAGCTACCAGTCCAAGTCCCGGGCACTCGAGTTCATCCGTCCTTTAACCGACCATTTCGACAATTCAGGCTGCATCAACAACATCAGCGAAGTTTTCGACGGCAACCCGCCCCACCAGCCAAAGGGCTGTTTCGCACAAGCATGGAGCGTTGCACAACTCATCGAAGCTTTTCGACTCATAACAGAATAAGCGATTTTTGGATTGAATATTTCTACAAAACCTTTATTCTTTAGGGTAGTTCTAATAATTGCTTTTGTGCGGCAAGCAAAAGATTTTTGCCTTCTGACAAGGAAGACAAATCAGCCTTATTTGAAGATAAGGCGGCTTTTGTCTGACGCAGACCAGAAGTAAAAAGATTTGTTTGTCCGCCAAAATGAATTTTTAGAGGTACCCTTAACCTATGGTCGAACCCGAAAGAATCAGATATCTAAATGAAAGTCCTCCCAGGGACCGCGATTACGTTCTGTACTGGATGCAGGCTTCTCAGCGGACAAAGTTCAATCATGCGCTCGAATTTGCCATATCAAAAGCCAACGAACTCGACAAAAATCTAATCGTTTTCTTCGCCCTCACACCCGATTTCCCCCAAGCCAATCTTCGCCATTACGATTTCATGCTCAAAGGACTGGCACAAGTGGCAGACGAACTCAAAAAACGGAAAATAAAATTCATCATACAATTAACCGATCCCGCCAAAGGCGCCGCCAGGCTAGCCAAAAACGCATCATTGGCAATAACCGACATGGGCTACTTGAACATCCAGCGTCTCTGGCGCCAAAAAGCCGCAAGCAAGATCGATTGCCCGCTAATACAGGTAGAATCCGATGTAGTCGTTCCGGTCGAAATCGTATCAAACAAACGCGAATATGCCGCCCGAACCATCAGGCCCAAAATAAATAAAAACCTGGAAAAGTATCTCAAACCCCTGCAGGAAACCGAGCCCAAAAAAGATTCAACAAAAATGCCCTTCGACACCCTCGATCTCAGCCAGATCGATAAAATACTAGATAAACTCAATATCGACAAAACCGTCAAACCAACCAACTTCACCCCCGGCACAAAAGCAGCCCAAAACCTGCTCAAAGAATTCATCAACAAAAAACTGAAATCTTACGATAAAGACCGCAACGACCCAAGCCTGGACGGACAATCCGACATGAGCCCCTATCTCCACTTCGGCCAGATTTCCCCGATCGAAATCGCCTTGCAGGTCAAACAGGCCAAACAAAAAGCCGACGACGTCTATCTTGAAGAGCTGATAGTCAGGCGTGAACTGTCCATGAATTTCACCCACTTCACCGAAAATTACGACAAGTACCCCTGTTTACCCCCCTGGAGCAAGACAACCCTGCAAAAGCACAAAAATGACGACCGCCCCCAAATATATACTTATAAACAACTCGAAAACGCCCAGACTTACGACCAGTACTGGAACGCAGCCCAGAAGCAGATGGTCATCACCGGCAAGATGCACGGATACATGCGAATGTACTGGGGCAAAAAAATCATCGAATGGACAAATACCCCCGAAACTGCCTTTCGATTCATGCTCGAACTAAACAACAAGTACGAACTGGACGGACGCGACCCAAACAGCTTCGCCGGTATCGCATGGTGCTTCGGCAACCACGACCGACCATGGAAAGAACGCCCCATCTTCGGACAAACACGCTACATGAACCAGGCAGGCCTAAAAAGAAAATTCGACATGGAAAAATATTTATCCAACATTAGTGTACTAAAGGAAAATCATGAAAATAATAGCTGACGAGAACATACCTTTCATCGAAAAGGCATGCAAAACAATAACTGACGATATCGAACTCATAGCCGGCCGAGCCATAACCCCTCGCATGGTCAAAGACGCCGACGCCCTGCTGGTCCGGTCCATAACCAAGGTAAACGCCAAACTTCTCGACGGTTCCTCCATAAAATTCGTCGGCACCGCAACCATCGGCACCGATCACATAGACATAGACTACCTCAAGGACAAAAACATCGGTTTCGCCTCCGCCCCCGGCTCAAATGCCACTTCCGTTGCCGAATACATCACCGCCGCCCTTTTGACAATCGCACATCGCAAAAACATCATCCTCAAAGGCAAAACCATCGGAATCGTCGGAGTCGGAAACGTCGGCTCGCGCGTCGAAAAAAAAGCTCTAGCCCTCGGAATGACCCCCGTCCTAAACGATCCCCCCCTTCAAGAGCAAACCGGCAACACCCAGCGGTACCGCCCCATCGAAGAAATCTACGACTGCGACATCATAACAATGCACACACCGCTGACAAAAACCGGCCCCCATGCCACATACCATCTATGCGATGACCAATTTTTCAAAAACATTCGCCCCGGCTGTATCTTTCTGAATTCCTCACGCGGCGGCGTCCATCAAACCTCCGCGATCAAATCAGCGGTAAACAGCCGCGCAATCTCATCGCTGGTCCTCGACGTCTGGGAAGATGAACCCGATATCGACGTGGAACTTTTAAAAATGACCGACATCGCCACCCCTCACATCGCTGGCTACTCCTACGACGGCAAAATCAAAGGAATGGTCATGATCTACCAGGCCATGTGCGAGCATCTGGGCCTGCCGATAAAAAGCAAAACCGAAGATTTCCTGCCCGCTCCGGTCGTTCCGACAATCCACGTAGAAGCCCAGGGCGATGACCAGCAAAAAATTTACCAAACTGTCAAACGCATTTACGATATAGAGGCCGACGACCACCGCTGCCGCGGCATAATCGATACACCAGTCCATGAAAGAGGCCAATATTTCGACAAGCTGCGAAAAACATATCCCGTTCGCAGAGAATTTCAAAATACGGCCATAACCGGTGCTCATGGCGACCTGGCAGAGACATTTGCGAAACTCGGATTCCAGATCGAATAATTTTTTTTATATTATTGTAACGTTTTCCTATTATAATGCGTCTATATATGTGATAACTCTATCTCAAAAGGAGACAAAAATGAAAAAGTACAGTATAACTTTGGCAGTTATTGTAACTGTATGCTTTGTCAATATGGCAAATTGCCAGGATCAAACCGAATTAAAATCCCCTGCGACGGCCCAGCTAACCGAACCGATCGTTATCAAAAGTTTCCTGGTAAGAGTCTCCAACGATGCTCTCTACGAAAATAAACCCTCTCTCGAATCTATCGAAAAAATGACAATACTAAAACTGACATCTCTTCTGGCCGAACCCAACCAGGCCCAAATTGTGGCAACTACAAAGTCAATCGCCTTTGACCGTGATCCCGTTAAATACAGATATAAAGACCGAACCAACATGCCGCTCGAAAAACAGGTGACCGGTAGAGATGTCCAACCCTACACACTTACCGATTACCAATGGGTACAAAGCAGCGTAAATATGGTTATTTCTAATATCAATCTAAACCAGCAGATTGTAACTTTCCATTTGACCTACATGGGCATATATGGCTATACAACTAAACTAAGTAAACAATTAGAAGATATAGATGTCATTAACGAATCAACTTTGGAACTGGAACAGGATGTCACTTTAACCCCCAACAAATCCAAAATAGTCGCTGTTACCGGCAGCAAAGATGAAACTTTGTTTTTAATAATGAATGCATCGCTGGAAAATGAACAGTAACAATTTAAAATGGCCAGCCGGAGAGCTCGATTTCATCAATAAACCCCTGTTAATGGGGATACTAAACGTCACCCCTGATTCATTCAGCGACGGCGGAAAATTCATCGACCCCGAAAAAGCCATCCAGCACGCCCTCCAGATGCAATCCGATGGTGCTGCCATCATCGACATCGGCCCCGAATCATCAAGACCCGCCAGCCTGCCCGTACCACCCGACCAGCAGATAAAACGCGTTTTGCCCATTATCAAAAAACTATCCCAATCACTGAAAATCCCCATCAGCATAGACACCTATGACCCCCGCGTCGCCCGGGCCGCGATAGATGCCGGAGCATCGATCATCAATGACATCACCGCCTGCGAAAATAACAACATGACAGCCTTGGCAGTCGAAAAGAACGTCCCCGTAATCCTGATGCACATGCAGGGAACCCCCCAGACAATGCAGCAAAACCCCCACTACGAAAACGTAACTGCCGAGGTCAAATCTTTCCTTCTCGAACGCGCCCGCAAATGCCAAAATGCCGGAATCGACAAAAATATGATCATCATAGACCCCGGAATCGGCTTTGGAAAAACATTTCAGCACAACATAGAACTGCTCAAAAATCTCGACACCTTCACTACTACCGGCTACAGAGTACTGCTAGGCACCAGCCGCAAAGGTTTCCTCGGCAAAATAACAGAAAAAAACACCCCCAATGACAGACTATCAGCAACTCTTGCCACAACCGCCTATGCTGCATCAAAAGATATAGACATCGTAAGAGTACACGACATCGCCCAAAACACCGACATCATAAAAGTGATAAACTCTATCAGGCTATAGCTTTCCAGCCCTGATTTAGCTCTTCAAGTATTTTGATCACTTCTCTGATCATTAAAATATCGCTCTGGGCTCCCGCCCGGCCAAGGTGTGCCAATGTAAAATTATAAATCTTCCTCAGATTCTCTGCAATTTCACCGCCATGCTCCATATCTAAAACAGTATTGAGCTCTACAATGATATTCGTGGCCTTATTTATATATTCTGATTTCGCCTGCCAGTTTTTCTGCTCGATCGCAACTATCGCCAGGTTCAAAAACTTAATGGCTCCATCATAGAGCATCACCACAATTTTACCTCTATCTTGGGTCAAAACCGCGGTTTCCTGATATTTTCCGATTCCGTTCATTTACAAACCCTCAAGTTTTCAAAAAAAAGCGGTGGCTAAGCCAGTTTAGCCCAACCACCGCAGTATATTTACTCATATAATTATCTGAGAAGGTTCAAAGCCATCTGAGGCATTGAATTAGCCTGAGAAAGCATAGAAACACCGGCCTGAGCAAGCACCTGGTTCCTGGTAAGTTTAGCCATTTCAGAAGCAACATCAACGTCTGATACACGTGACTCAGAAGCGATCATGTTTTCTGTCTGATTTGAAATAACTTCAGCTGTGCTCTCCAAACGGTTCATTGAATAACCGAATCTTGCACGGGCGGTATCTTTAGCCTTAATTGCTGAATCAACTGCACTTAATGCGGCAACTGCACTTGTTGCTGTGTCGATGCTTAATGTATCAATTCCAAGACCTGCTTTTGTAACATCAACTGAAGCGATGTCGATTGTACCTTCACCAGCTGTAAAACCGCCTGCTGAGTCTTTAGAACCGAAATGGATTGTGGTTGACCCTGATGCGCTGTTAAGCATCTTTGTGCTGTTAAATTCGGTTGAAACCGCGATACGTTCGATTTCGTCAGCCATCTGCTTGAATTCTGCATCCATAATACCACGCTGGTCAGAACTGTAAGAACCGGTAGCTGCCTGTTCTGCAAGCTCTTTCATTCTGATAAGTGCATCGTCAATTACGCCCAAAGCACCTTCCATGGTCTGGAGCATACTGATTGCATCCTGGGCATTTCTGCTGCCCTGTTGCAGTACAGCAATATCAGCACGCATCAATTCACGTACTGCCAAACCAGCAGCATCGTCTTTAGCACTGTTGATTCTCAGACCAGATGAAAGTCTCTCTACTGATGTAGCAAGAGCACTATAGCTGGTACCAAGGTGCCTGGCAGCATTTGAAGCCATAACATTGTTTTTAATTGTTAACATTTTTCAGACTCCTAAAAATAAAGCTTTAATAATTTTATGTTGCCCCTGTCAGGACTAAACATTTTTGGTTTTTAATTTTTTAAACCACTAAACTTCTTTTACAGAGTCATTATCGATGTGTTTTTTAATTTCTTAATACCCCCATATTACCTAAATTAACAGAAAATCGCTTGTTCCTATAATACATTTGATTGCGATTGTTAAATGAAAAAATGTGAAAAAAAAATTTTAAAAATAATTTTGCTTTTTTAAAAAAAACCCATTAACAAGCAATTTTCCGCCATCCACCATGCAGCTCTTCCAGACAGAAAATCACTTGCTCAATCTTCTTTATATCACATTGAATACTGGCATCATTAAGATGACGAACGAAAAAATTGTACAAATCACGTAAATTTGTAGATATTTCTGTACTTGCTTCCATATCTAAAGACCAGTTCAGCTCATTTATAATCGCAATGGCCCTGGCAATATTATCCCCTTTTGACTTGAAATCATTTTCCGCGATAGAAAAAATTGCTTTATTTAGAAAACGTATCGCACCTTCATATAATTTAACGACTATCTGACCTTTATCCAATGTCTCAAGAGAAGTTTCAACATATTTTCCAAATTGCTGCATTTTAACACCTCATATCTAAAAAAAAGGGTGGTATCTAGTACCACCCATATACATATATATACAATATATGTTAGCCTAACAATTTAAGGGCCATCTGAGGCATTGAATTTGCCTGAGAAAGCATTGAAACACCCGCCTGGGCAAGTACCTGGTTTCTCGTCAAACTTGCCATTTCCGTAGCCACATCAACGTCCGATATTCGTGATTCTGAAGTCATCATGTTTTCTGCCTGAATACCGATAACCTGAGATGTACTCTCAAGACGGTTCATAGAATAACCAAACCTCGCACGTGCTGTATCTTTTAATTTAATCGCCGTATCCACTGAATCCAAAGCGCTTATTGCGCTTGAAATATTTTTGAGACTAAGATCTGACAATCCCAATCCACTTTTAGTAACATCAACCATTGCTACGTCAATCGTTCCTTCACCCTCGGTGAAACCACCTGCTGAATCTTTGGAACCGAAATGTATGGTCAAACTGCCGGTTGCTGAGTTGAGCATCTTTATACTGTTAAATTCTGTAGATCGGGAGATACGGTCAACTTCATCAGCCATCTGCTGGAATTCAGCATCCATAATTTCTCTTTGTTCTTTACTGTAAGATCCGGTAGATGCCTGTTCTGCAAGCTCTTTCATCCTTATAAGTGCATCATCCACAACAGCCAGGGCACCTTCCATGGTTTGTAGCATGCTGATCGCATCCTGTGCGTTTCTGCTGCCCTGCTGCAATACTGCAATATCGGCTCGCATCAATTCACGAACTGCCAAACCAGCAGCGTCATCTTTGGCACTGTTGATACGCAGACCTGATGACAGCCTTTCAACAGACTTGGCAAGGGCATGATAACTTGTGCCCAGGTGCCTCGCTGCGTTCGCCGCCATAATGTTGTTTCGAATAGCTAACATATTTTTGTCTCCTTACAAAGATTTTTTAATTCCTTTAGGTTTCCCTGATTTCACAAGTAGTTATCGGAGTTAAAAACCAAAACTTAACAGGGGCCGATAACTTTTTTCGATTTTTTTCAAAAAAAACCCCTTAAATGCCTTAAAATGCGAAAAAACTTGCTTATTTTTAACTTTTAGTCAGATAAAAAACTTAATTTTTTATCTTATCCAGCCGTTTTTGCCCCCGATTTAACCACGCAATTTGACCAAACGCCTTAACCAGAAAACAAATCCCCCCAATCGCCCAAGCAATGAGATAGGAATTGCACGAGAGCCGTGCAGCGGGACCCGCCGAATCATAAAAGCTCAATCGCGGCAGCGATGAGATAGAAATCAGTTTACTTTTTCAAAAAATCAGTGTCATCCTATGGAAAAAGCCGTGTTGCCCAAGCGACGGGTGGGCTCTTTTAAAAAATTTAGAAAATGGGTGGCACCCTTCTCTGCTTTTGAGAAGGGTGTTTTTTTAAACGTTATCAAGGATAGGTGAAAATGTTTTTCTTTTCACCCATGCTGTGAAATTCCAAAGATCTTAATCAATTTTTCATTGGGGGGATTCGCCTTTCAAATCCCCTTACAAACCGTTATTGATTATAATAATATTCCGGACCTTTATCAACAACAAAAACAGTGTATTAAGTATCTAACTTTTTCGTGCATTTAAAAATTTGGTAATTCTGATTTGTTTAGAATTTAG
>CAZITB010000003.1:25577-52873 GCA_964542055.1 uncultured Candidatus Kuenenia sp. | reverse complement strand
GGGGCTTTCTTTATCAATGTTTCTGTTTCGCTGGTAATTGCATTATTAGGTGCATTTGTGTTGAGTTATTTCTTCTGTTCGGTTACAACAATTTATGCTTTGATGCGTAAGAAAGTTGATAGTGTTGAATTGTCAAATATAAATATGAACCAAAAGTATTTACCAGAAATCAAAAATAAGGATTGATGATTTAAAATAATGTTTAACTTTGGCGGAAAAGGATGTCTGAAAAGATTATAACGGAAGAAAATTCAAATCAGCAGCAAAGCTCTTTTTTATTGAAGCTTAAATTTCGTAAAACTTTAATTATCCTTACGCATATCGTTTTATTTTCATTTAGCTTGCTGATATCATTTCTATTTACTAAAAACATGCGTCTGGACGCAGACTGGGTTTTGGGGCAGTATCCATACGTGCTTGTTTTTACCATTGTTATCAAATTGATTGTTTTTGGATTGTTCAAGCAGTACCGGGGATGGTGGAGATATGTAGGTATTACCGATTTGTTCGGGATAGCTGGGGCTGCGTGGACAAGTACCCTGATAATTTATGTGCTATATACTGCAGGGTTATTAAATTCATTTATCAGGCCGTTTATGGAAGAGTTTGCGAATATCTCTCAAGCTGTTTTTCTGCTGGATATGTTCGGGACGATGTTCCTTGTTGGCGGGGTAAGAATGCTTGTACGGTTATATCATGAAGAGTTTCGGACGATCGAAGGTGTTCATGCCAAGAGATTTTTGATCATAGGTGCCGGTGATGCGGGCGAAGGTTTGCTTCGTGAAATATTGAGGATGAGGGTTGCAGAGTACGAAGTTATTGGTTTTGTTGATGATGATCGGGCTAAACAGGGAATGCTGATACATGGGATTCCAGTTTTAGGTAGAGTAGATCAGCTGCCGGAAATCTGCGAAAAAAAGGGGATAGAGGAAATCGCAATCGCTATGCCTAGCGTTTCCAGATCGCAGCTTAGAAGAGTTGTGCAGATATGCGAAGGGACAAAAATCCGCTTTCGAACCGTTCCATCTATTACAGATATTGCAAGCGGAAAACTGCGCGTTTCACAAATACGTGATGTCGATATCAATGACCTGCTTGGACGTGAGGTTGTTGAGCTAGATGTTGATCATATTAAGAATTTTCTGGCTGATAAGGTAATTCTGGTTACCGGGGCTGGCGGTTCGATCGGTTCTGAAATGTGCAGGCAGGTTTGCGGTTTTGGGCCTAAATTGCTTTTGCTGGTTGAACAGGCGGAAAATCCGCTGTTTTTGATAGACCGGGAACTTTCGCACGATTACCCTGACGTTGAAATGAAACAAATAATCTGTGATATTGCAGATCACTGCAGGGTAGATAAGTTGTTTGATCGGTACAGACCTGAGGTTGTGATACATGCGGCGGCTCACAAACATGTTCCGCTTATGGAAATGAACCCCGGCGAATCGATTAAAAATAATGTACGGGGTACAATGAATATTGCAAATGCTTCTGATAAGTATAGCAGTAGGAACTTTGTAATGATAAGCACTGATAAAGCCGTTAATCCTACCAGCATTATGGGATCAAGCAAACGTATAGCGGAGATGTATATTCAGGATCTTAACAAAACAAGCGAGACTAATTTTATAACCGTTCGGTTTGGTAATGTTTTGGGCTCGAATGGTTCAGTGGTACCAATATTTAAAAAGCAAATCGCTGATGGCGGGCCGGTTACAGTTACACATCCAGAAATGACACGGTATTTTATGACAATCCCGGAAGCAAGTCAGTTGGTTCTTCAAGCTGCAACAATGGGCAAAGGAGGCGAAATTTTCCTGCTGGATATGGGAGAGCCGGTTAAGATTGTGGATTTGGCAAAGGAGCTGATAACGTTAAGCGGTTTCAGGCCTGGCGAGGATATTGAGATTCATTTTACCGGTTTAAGGCCTGGTGAAAAGCTGTTTGAGGAGCTGAGCATCAAAGGTGAAAATATGGTTCCCACTGATAATCCCAAAATTGCAGTTTGGAAGAATATTGTTATGGACCGGGATCAACTCAGGCAGAAAATTGACGATCTTTTCAATGCAGCCGATAGTCTGGATAGAGATGAAGTATTGGTAAAGATAAAACAGCTTGTGCCTGAATATATCGGCAAGTGATCAATCAAGTTTGATAGCGTGATCGTATAATTTTTCGGCAAGTTCCTGGGCCTTTTGGTTATCAAAAGCTTCATGAACTCCGCCAAAGTAGCTGCCTGCAGTGAATATCAGTTCATAGAAACCGTCGTAATCAAAAACGTTTATATTTTCATTGCCTGTTTTTTCTTCAAAACCGCTTGAAACAAGATACTTTTTGTACGCTTCCAGAAGCTGCTGAGCACTTTCGGGGGTGTCCTTTTTGATCATAAAGGCGGTAATCGATTCACCATCTATATCGAAATTTGCAACGAATACGTCTTTGAATTGTGAAAAACCAAAAGCGTCGGCTTTGTATAGCACAATAGAATCTTTTTTGAGGCCCTGCTCAGGGAATAGCTGGGCAATGTCAAATTCCGCATCCTGCAAGTTGGCTTTTTCAAAATTGGCCGCTATGTTTTCAAGTCCGATGATCAATTGCTCGGATGGATTTGAACCGACAACCTCGACATAGTAGTTGCCGCTTATGAAAAAGATAGAATTCGATGTTTTATATCCATAGCCTTGGATATCAAGAGATTGGGAATTTTCGCGTTTTTGAGCGCTGTAAACCGCAAAGGCATTTAATGAATTGCCCATATCATATAGATAAATCTCAGCCCATAAACTGGAGTCATTTTTGTGGATTACCCTGTATGTGGTCAACTTCTCAAAACCCGCTTCTATATAAAAAGGAGCTTTGCCGTTAATTTTTTCATATAAAGACTGGGAATTATAGACTTCTGGCTGTCCAGCTAAAGTGAAATTTTCATCCAGATAAGCCTGAAAACCTTTAGTATCGCCTTTATCGGCATCTACTTCTTGATGTATAAAGCCGATTTCGGTCAGACTGAAATCTTTTCGCGCGTAAAGAATAGCCGCAGCAATCAATATCAAAACCACTATCAAACCAAAGCTGATGAGGCTTTCAGTTTTTTTGGAAACTTTTTTCCCCTGACTCATATCTAACCCTTTCAAAACAAATTACAATATAAATCGTATTTGCATTAAAGTCAACTTCTGATAAAAATATTGACCATTAATTCAAATTATTTATAATCGCAAATATATAAAAATTTTAACTTGATGGAGGAAAACTAATGAGTAACTACGATTATCCACAGAAAAAAAGAAGCTGGGGAAGAATAATTATTAATGTTCTGTTTGTATTATCAATTATAGCTAATTTTTTCCTGCTTTTTGCGGTTATAGGGTTAGGGATTATGGTAGCAGGAGGCAGTGATACCGGTCTCATTGAAGAGACAATTGTGCGTGGTCCAGAAAGTAAAAAAATCGCTATAATCAACCTTGATGGAATAATAAGTCATGACAGTGAGGTCGCTGTTAAAGACCAAATTGAGTCGGCTAAATGGGACGATTCTGTAAAAGGGTTAGTTTTAAAGGTAAACACCCCGGGCGGCGGAGTTTCTTCCAGCGACAATATTCATCATTTTATCAAAAGATATAAAGAACAAACCGGCAAGCCTGTCATATGTTACATGGATGGTTTGGCGACATCCGGCGGGTATTATATCGCGGTTGCTTGTGATAAAATAGTTGCGTCCCCTACCACCATTACAGGTTCTATCGGAGTAATAATGGGTCATTTTGATATCAGTAAGCTATTGAATGAAAAGCTTGGGATATCGGCAACAACGATTAAAAGCGGCGAACGGAAAGATTGGCCTAATATCTTCAGGGAATTAGGCGAGGAAGAAAAAGTTTATCTTTACAACAAAGTCATAGAACCGGCGTATGACAGGTTTACAAAGCTTGTCGATCAGGGCCGTGAAAATTTGACCATGGATGAAGTTACAGCATTGGCAGATGGAAGTATTTATTTCGCTGATGAGGCGCAAAGTAGAGGCTTAGTTGATCAGCTGGGATACTTTGAAAATGCTTTAAGTATTTTGATGGAAGATTTGGGTTTGGAGAATGCGAAAGTTGTTCAGTATAAAAGACCCTTTAGCTTTTCGAATATTTTTGCAAGCAGTGCAAGAAGTTCGTTTAGCTTCGATTCATCAACAATTTATAAGCTTTTGACCCCCGAGTTGATGTATTTATGGAATGGAAAACAATAATTAGTTTTGGAGTAACATGCGTAAGTTAATTTCGGCACTGATAGTAACGGCAATTTCTGCAGGCAGTTTATTTGCCGCAGAAAATCACAAAAAAACTTTCGATTATCGAAGCACAAAACTGGATAATGGTTTGACAGTGATAACGCTGGAGGATTTTTCGGCGCCTATTGTTGCTGTGCAGGTCTGGTATCATGTAGGAAGTAAAGACGAAGACCCGAACAGGCAGGGATTTGCACATATGTTCGAACATATGATGTTCAGGGGTTCACAGCGGACAGGCCCTGAAGAGCATTTCAGCTTGCTGCGGTCAGTTGGCGGCAGAGTTAATGGTTATACAAGTTTTGATAAGACTGTTTACCTGGAGACTTTGCCGGCGGAGCAGCTTGAACTTGCGTTATGGCTGGAAGCTGAAAGGATGGCATTTCTTGATATAAACCAGGAAAATTTCGATACAGAACGCAAGGTAGTCGAAGAAGAATTGCGAATGAAATTGAATAAGCCTTACGGCACCGCGTGGGAAAAACTTTTTGATAATGTGTTTGACGTTCATCCTTATCAGTGGATGCCGATTGGTCAGATTTCTCATTTGCGGGCAAGTACGGTCGGTGAGCTTCGGGATTTCTGGATGAAATACTATGGGCCTCAAAACGCTACTTTAATAATTGTAGGTGCCGTTGAGCATGAAAAGGCACTTGAACTTAGCAGGAAAAATTTCGAATGGATAGATTCTCATAAGAAACCCGAAGGCGTGCAAGTTCGAGAGCCGGTTCCAAATGAGCCGCGGGAGATCATAATTGATGACGAAAGAGCACCTGCGCCTGTTGCGGGAATTGGCTGGTTGACTGTTCCGTCACGGCATGAAGATTCTATTGTGCTTGAACTTTTGGCAAGCATCTGGGGCGAGGGAGACAGCAGCATTATTTATAAAGAACTGGTTGAAACACGGATGTCAGTTGGAGCAGAGGCTGGGACATTTGCACTTGAGCAGGCGGGTTTGTTCGGTGCCGGCGCGGCTTTGAATCCCAATGGCTGTGATCCTAACAAAGTGATTTCGGTGCTTGAAGGTCAAATTGCAAAGATACGCCAAGAAGGTGTGAGCGAAGCCGATCTGGAAAAAGCCAAAAACCAGATGCTGCGCGATCAGACGGTTAATAATCTTTCTATTGAGAATAAGGCTAAATTGCTGGGTTATGCGACTCTGGAGTTAGGTGACACAAGCCGGGTCAATACGATCAATGATGAAATTAGGAAAGTTACAGTTGATGATATTAAACGAGTTGCAAAAAAGTATTTGACGGAAGATAAAGTATTCCGGTTGCAGATAAAGAAAAATATAACAGGGCCGTTTTCGAGCAAGAGCCACGGGCAGGAAAATTCGCAGGTAACTGCCGAAAAGGAAACTGTTTCGCCTGAACCTGCCCGGGGTGATAGCAAGAGGCCTGATGGGTATCCGGAAAAACCGCCGATCGCAACAAGCGGAGATTCTGATATTGCTTTCGAAACGAAAATGAAAGTTCTTGAGAATGGTTTGAAAGTAATGGTTGTGCCCAATTCTGAGGTTCCCTTTGTAACGGTTCATTTTGGGAGCATGTATGGCGGCTGGTCAGATGAAAAACCGGGTACATCGTCAATGGCTATGAGTTTGCTGGATAAAGGTACGAAAAATTATTCTGCCCAGGAATTGGCTTTGGAGCTGGATAAACGTGCAATTTCTTTGAACGCTTCGGGCGGAATTGATAACAGCAGTGTTTCGGTGAGTTCTTTGAGTAATCAAGCGGCAAAAGCAGTTGAGTTAATGGCCGAGGTCATTCGCAATCCGGTTTTTGCTGAGCAGGAATTTGAAAAACAGCAGGAGAAGCTGCTTACTTCGTTGGCAGTTGAGTCTCAGTCGCCCGAGTACATCGCAGATAAGTATTTCCGCAAGGCGGTATATGGAGAGCATCCATACAGTCGAACGGCGACAGGTGATATCAATGATGTAAAAGGGCTTTCGGCGGAATCGTGTAAAGGCTGGTGGAGCAGATATCTGAACAGGCCTGAAGATAAAACTTTGATCTTTGCCGGGGACATTGAACCCCAGAAGGCTTTTGAAATTGCTCAGAAGCATTTTGGCGATTGGAAAAGTACTAAAGTTACCTTAAAGAAAAAGCCGGAAGTAAAGTTAATTAATCAGCCGACACATGTTTATTTGATTGACAATCCCGGCAGCGTACAAACGCAAATTCGTGTGGGTCAGCTGGGAATTACAAGAAAGCAGCAGCCTGAATATTTTACCAGTCGGGTAGTTTCTGATTATTTTGGATTCGGATTCAACAGCAGGCTCAATAGGTCCATCAGGGTTGACAAAGGTTTGACTTACGCTGTATGGGGTGGATTTTTCGCCAAGGATGTATCCGGCGAGTTTAAAATGCAGACATTCAGTAAGACAGAAACAACCCATGACGCGGTAAAAGCGTTGATTGATGAAGTAGTAAAGTTGAAAAATATCATGCCAACCAGCGAGGAATTGGCTCAAAGTAAGTCTTATATTGCGGGCAGTTTTGTGCTGAATCGTGAAACTCCCCAGCAAGTAGCGCAGGATTTGTGGCTGATCGAATCTGAGGGGTTGAAAAAGGACTACCTGGATAGATTGCTTGAATCTGTGAGGGAGACAGATTTCTCTGACTGTATGAATCTTGTTAGTGAGATTGATCCTGAGAAAATGGTTGTTGTGGTGGTCGGTGATGCCCAAAAGCTCAAAGGTGAGCTTGAGCAGATCGGTCCGGTTACAGTTATTGAAGATGAATTTTAGTCTTGACTGAAGCTTTGTAAATTGTTATTTTCAAAGTATATATGAAGATAAGGAGAATTATATGACAATTTTGTCACCAATTATCGCAGGTGTAGTAGGATACTGGCAGCTGATAATTATCCTGGTTATTGCTTTGTTAATATTCGGCAAAAGACTACCGGAAATTGCGAAAAGTGTAGGTAAAAGTCTGACCGCGTTTAAAAACGGCTTAAATGAGATAGAAGAAGATATTGAAAACGCTGGCAAGCAGGACAATACTGTCAAAAAGGTTGATTCTGAAGACATAAAATCACCTGAAGAAAAGGAAGAAGCTTAATTTTTAAACAGCTTTTTTCTTGTTCAGCATACTGAGCAATATACCCAACTCATAAAGCAGGTACATCGGTGTCGCCAGAATTAGCTGAATGACCGGGCCGGGGGGAGTTAATATGGCGGCTATGATGAAAACTATCAGCAGCACGTATTTCCGCCAGCTTTTGAATTGCTGGAGAGTTACCAATCCTGTCCAATTAAGTATCAGAACCACTATGGGGGTCTGGAAAGCTATTCCGAAAACCAGTATCAGGTTTATTACATAGCTGATGTAATCGTGAAATTTGAAGTTTGAGCGGGCATTTTCGTAGAAATATTTATTGAACCTGACAAAGAAGTCCAGAGTTACCGGAGCCGCTACAAAAACGCAAAAAAGTGAGCCGAGAATGAAAAGAATCGTGCACAGAGGAACTGCTTTATAGACTATGGCTTTTTCGTTTTTATATAGTCCCGCGGCAATAAAAAGCCATATCTGGTAAATAATCCAGGGAGATGCGATAATTACCCCTGAAATTAAGGCAATACGCAAATAAATTATGAAACCTTCTGCAGGTGCAAAAAAATTCAGGTATGGCTGTTCACCTAACGATACCATCACTTTGTGGTACGGAGCGGTCAGAAAAGTAATGATGTGTTTGCTGAACAAAAGCGAAATGATTGTTGTAATTACAAGTCCGGCAAGTGCAAGAAGGATACGCAGGCGAAGCTCTTCAAGATGTTCGCCAAGTGACATTGATTTAAAGTTTTCTTTTACATTTTCGGGCATATCAGTTTGATATTTTAACGTAAAATAAATTCAAGGCAAGTTAATTTAACTCTTTTTATTTGTTGAAGTTAAAGATCAAATAATGTAAATTTGTTTATGTTTTTCAATTATTAGAGATGCTCAGAGATGTGTGAATTATTAGCTCCGGTTCGGGATAGAACTTCGTTTATAGCCGCTGTGGAAGCGGGAGCGGATTCGGTCTATTTCGGCATTGGTCAACTCAATATGCGGGTAAATTCCAAAGGTATCGAATTAGATGATTTGCCTGAGATAGTCCAGGCTGCTCATGATAAGAAAGTTAAGGTTTTTGTTACACTAAATACAATTGTATATGACAATGAACTTTCGCAAGTTGAGCAGATCCTTGACAAAGTAAAACTGGCAAATGCAGACGCTGTAATCTGCAGCGATTTAGCAGTAATACAAAAGGCGATTTCGAAAAAGATAGCTGTTCATATTTCGACCCAAGCCAATGTTTCCAATATTGAAGCGGTTAAGTTTTTCGCCGGTTTGGGAGCTGAACGGGTTGTTCTGGCGAGAGAATTGAATCTTAAACAGATAAAAGCTATCAAAGAGCAAAGCCCGATAGAAATTGAGGCTTTTGTTCATGGGGCGATGTGCATTTCCGTTTCAGGTAGATGCTATATGTCTGAACATCTTTTCGAAGCTTCTGCCAATCGGGGGGATTGTTACCAGCCCTGCCGAAGAAAGTACGTTATAAAAGATGTCGAGGAGGATAAGGAGATGGAAATTGGCTGTGGGTTTGTATTGAGCCCGAAGGATATTTGCGCTTTGCCGATTCTTGATAAATTGGTAGATGCTGGAATTGATTGTTTTAAGATCGAAGGCCGTTCGCGTTCACCGGAATATATTTTCACCGTTACCAAAGCTTACAGACAAGCCATCGATGCAATTAAACGAAACCAGTATTCCAAGGAATTCAAAAGCTCGCTGATGAATGATGTTCGCAAGGTTTATAATCGCGGTTTTTCGACAGGTTTTTATCTTGGGAGGCCGGCAGGAAAAGATTATACCAGGGTTGAAGGTTCAGCGGCTACCGAACGGAAAGTGGCGGTTGGTAAAATAATTAATTATTATCCGAAAATAGGGATCGCTTATGCGAATGTGCAGGCAAGTGAACTTTCGGTTGGTGATAAGGTTCAAATTCATGGGCCAACTACCGGGGTTCTGGAATTTCAAATTGGGCAGCTCAGAGATATTCAGCAGCAGGAGATTGCAAATATAAGCAAAGGTAAGGTTACTTTTCCGGTTCCCAAGAGAGTAAGGGTGAACGATAAATTGTTTAAAATTGTACCGGCTGACTAAGTTTTTATCTGCTGATCGCTTTTGAGTGAAGTGAATACGGCAAAAAAGCCTATGCCAGTAATGACCATTCCAATGCCTATGAGCTGAGATATCGTTAGTGCAGCTACTTCATAGGGGTTATCATCCCGGAAAAATTCAACGATAAACCTGCCGGTGCCATATAAAATGAACATCAGGGCGAACGTGGTGCCCGGTTTGTGAATAGCTGAAAATTTGTTTTCCTTTTCCAGTTTTATACCTCTTTTCCAGAAAAAGAAAAGGATCACAAAAAGCAGAAATCCGTTGAATAATGAAGAATAAACCTGTGTTGGATGGACGGGTAAACAGCGATGTAAATCATGTTCAATGAGAAAATGTTTTTGCTGATCCGTTAATTTGTTTTCGGGCAACAGCATTGAGCGTGGGGTTCCTTGATCATCGAAAAACTGAAAATAATAATTATCAGGCAGGTTGAGTTGAGGATCAGGGCGGTTTCTTTCCAAATCTGGTTTGGCTTGGGAAGAATAAGGTATAGAACCGTATGGAAATCTGACCGACCATGGAAGTTCAGCTGGTTTTCCATAACAGCAGCCGTTTAGAAGGCATCCGATTCGGCCAAAGGCAAGAGTCAAGGTCAATGCAACAGCCAGAATGTCCATGTACTGCCTGATGGGTAATTTTTTGGACCATAAATACCAGATTATAACTGCAATTGCAGGGATTATTCCGCCCAAGAGGACTAAACCGCCCTCCCATATATAGAAAACTTCAATCGGGTTTTGCTTGAAGTTTTCGTCCCAGAATTGAATTACATAGAAAATTCTAGAGCCGATTATACCGGTTAAAATGGCATATAAGGCAGCATTTGTGATATGCTCAGGGTTATGGCCTAAGCCTTTACTTAATTTTCTAACCAGAAAAATGGCGGCAAGAAAACCAATGACCAGCATAAAGCCATAGCTTTTTACGGTTAATTCTGTGAAAGGTATTTTAAAAAGTTCAGGGTGCATGTTTATTTTTGAATAATTTCTTTTATCTGGTTTTTTTCGTCAGGCACAATAACTATCGGCTTATGAGATTCCATCTCTTGAGGTGAAAACAGGGCAAAATTCATAATTATGACCAGATCGCCGGGATTAATTAAACGAGCCGCAGCACCTAAGATTACTATTTTGCCTGAACCGGCTTCTTCTGGAACAACATAAGTTTCCAGCCTTGCCCCATTATCGACGTCAACAACCAGAACCTTTTCGTACACATTTATGTTGGCGGTTTCGAGCAGATTAGAATCTATACCTATACTGCCCGGATATTCGATATGGCTATCCGTAACCGTTGCCCTGTGAATTTTCGCTTTTAATGCCTGTATCAACATAATCAATCCTGTAAAAAATACGCTTATTGTAAAATATTGTTCAGCAAGAGATTATCGACCCGCTGAGAAAGTACAATAAGTAAAACGAGGATTATACAAAAAATTGATATAGCAGGCAAGAATTGAATAAATCAATTAATTATAAATTGCGGTAATGGAGAAATTTTGAGATGAAATTTTACTATAGACAGAGTTGAAATGATTAATCAAAGTTTCAAGCAGTCCAAAAGGGTCAGAAAAACTTGTTTTTTCTGTTATAATCATCGCATATAAAGGCTTACAAGAACTTTCAAATTCAAATACAGCCAAGTCATATCCTCTAGATGTAGTTGTTATTGGACCATAACCATCGTCTAGCCGCTGAATTATACGTTTATGAAATACAGATTCGGTGGCAAAGAATGGAACTGAATGGCTTGAGGTAAGACAACGATTTTGATCAAAGATGACCATTTCCATATCGTCAGCGAGCAAATCAAAAATCTTCTGCGAAACAATTCCAATTATGTCATCAGCATTATTGTACATTTTGTATCCCTTATAATAACGATACTTATTATTTCGTTACTTTTTAAGGGATACTTAAGATGAAATTGAATTTAACTTACTTAAGTTTATTTTCAAGGATTTTAAGCAAGGAAGCATTGTCAACCGGTTTCTGGAAAACTCCGCTAATGCCGAGATCGGAATAATTTATCATCTGGTTTAAATCGTCACCTACGCTGGTGAGCATATAAATCGGAGCCTGGTTGCCAAGAAGCCGAGCTTCTTTTACAAACCAGGTACCTGCATCAACTTCCTCCATCATCAAATCGACAATGATCAGATCTGGATTTTCTTTTTTATAGACTTTCAGACCGTCTTCGGCGGATGATGCTTCTACCATTTCGTATCCATTGGCCTCAAGTACCAATCTCAATGCTTCCAGAATATCTGCATCATCATCAATTGCTAAAATAACCTTTTTGCCGTCTTTCATATTAATGCTCCTTGGGCCTATTGAAATTAAAGTTTACTGCTGGTACTAATCGAAAATACCATTTTTTATTTTATTTTCAAGAAACTCCACTGCTTTTTTTAAATTATCTTTAGCTTTGTCGCTTAACCGCTCACCAAATTCATTGAACTGGTAACCTCTTATTCCAAGCACATAGCCTTTTGCCAGTGAGCCGAAGAGCTCCTGAGCCAAAGCAAGAACAGCCTGAGGTTCTACGCTGTGGCTAGAAAAACTAACAGCCGGTTTTGGCTGAATCGCTTCAAAGTAAAATGGCTCATTTCCGCTTACTGAAGCATCGGCGAAAATAACTATTTCATGCTTGGCCACTGCTGATGCATCCTCAACAGTTAGTTGATAGTTCGCATCAACATCGACACTTGGCAGCTTTTTCTTTTCAAATTCCTTTGCCAGAGCAGGACCTAAGCCGTCATCAAGTCTGCCTGGGTTGCCGTATCCTATCAGCAATACCTGCTTAGACTGGGACATTACCTGTTCTTTCTGTCAAGCAACTTACCGGAATCGTCGAACAGTTCAACAACCAGCGGCATTTTACCTAATGCGTGGGTCGCACAAGAAAGGCAAGGATCATAGGCACGAATAGCAACTTCAACATGATTAAGCAGCCCTTCGGTAATTTCTACACCGCTGAGATGATCATTGGCAACCTTTTCTACCGCACGATTCATAGGTACATTGTTGTGAGTTGTAGAAACAATAAGGTTTGCCATTGTAACCTGGTCATTATCATCAACTTCGTATTCGTGGATGAGAGTGCCGCGAGGTGCTTCGATAATTCCTACCGCATTATTGCGACGCTCGCCCTTGACTACGAGATCAGTTCCCTGTAGATCAGAATCGTTGAGAAGCTCTTTTATTTTTTCGATCGCATGGAGATTTTCAATCATCCTTGCCCAATGATAAGCCATGGTTATATTATTAGGCTTATTATCTGTAACTGCCATGAACTCCTTGCGTGCGGCTTCGGCTTCGGGGGTATCGATGAAATCGCAGCAGTTAACGCGAGCCAGCGGCCCTACACGGTACCAGCCTTTTTCCGGTCCCAGTTCTTTGACAAACGGGAACTTCATATAAGACCAGTTTTTGACCTGTTCAACGATGTGATCTTTATAATCCTGATTATCTACCTGGTCGAAAATCTTGTTACCCTCAGAATCGATCAAACGCAAGTTACCATTGTAAAGGTCCATTGAACCGTCTTCGCGGACGATGCTCATGTGGCTGGAATCGAACGAGCCAAAAGGTGCGAGTTTTTCGAGATGTTCAACTGTATAATCTTTGGCTATCTTTAATGAACCGCGAGCCCATTCGACCATCTGGTCTATCTCTTTCAGGAACGTGTCGCGTTCTTCGATCGATAGGTTTTTGTTAACTCCGCCGGGAATAGCACCGGTTCCATGTATCTTTTTACCGGCTGTGGCCTTGATGATTTCCTGGCCGTACTTACGCATCATAACGCCTTGTACAGCAAGTTCCGGGAATTTCTTTGCTACACCAATTACGTTTCTCATTAGAGGGTCGGAATCGAAACCGAACAGCAGGTCGGGCGAGACAAGATGGAAAAAGTGCAGAACGTGAGACTGAAAAGTCTGTCCGTAATGCATAAGCCTTCTCATCTTTTCGGCTGTGGGAGTGAGGTTTTCACCGCCGACTATCCTATCCATTGCTTTGGCTGCTGCCAGGTGGTGACTTACCGGGCATATTCCGCAAAGCCTTTGTACAAGGACGGGAACTTCCCAGTAAGGCCTGCCCTGGACAAATCTTTCGAAGCCTCTGAATTCCACAATGTGAAGGCGGGCTTGTTTGACCTTGTTTTCTTTGTCGAGGAGGATCGAAACTTTGCCGTGTCCTTCGACTCTTGTAACCGGTTCAATAACTACTCTTTTATATTGTTCAGTCATATTTAACTCCAATACGATTAATCGTATTTAATTAATTCATAGGGCAAATCTGCGTCTGTACCGTTTAGCAGAGCAACAAGCGTCTGCCAGATTGTGTCCGCTGAGGGCGGACAGCCCGGAATATGGTAATCGATCTTTACTACTTCATGGCATGGATAAACCTTGTCCAAAAGCAACGGCAGTTCAGGATCGCTTGGTATCTTGTTTTCAGGATTGTGAACTGTCGGGCCGTTGAGGTAAGCTTCGTCAAGGCATTCCTGCAGTGGAATGTTGTTTCTCATGGCCGGGATACCGCCCATTGTAGCACAATCACCCAGGGATATTAGTATGTCGCAGTTTTTGCGAAAGTCCTGGAGATTGTGAACGTTTTCTTCATTACAGCAACCGCCTTCAATGAGTCCTATGGCGCATCTGCCGGTAAACTTTTTGATATCATCGACTGGCGATTTGTCAAAATCAACCAATTCAATCAATTTCAGGATGCGGTCATCGATGTCAAGAATCGACATGTGACAGCCGAAACAGCCTGCCAATGATGCTGTTGCTACTTTTGGTTTTTGATTAGCCATTTTTAACCCTTAATACTTATAACGTAAATCGCAGGGAGATCGTCGCCCTGCTCCATTATTTATTTTTTTTCTTCTATATCAGAACCTATTGGTTTTTTATCATATTTTCTCTGGCCGATCGGGACAGTAAAACCAACGTGTTTCTTCATAATCGACCCTACCGGGCAGCTTTCTACTGCTTTGTCGGTAACATCAATGTCGGTATCGACCAGGCGAGCTTGTGAATCAACGGCCACTTTTTTATCATTACCGCGGCCAACAAATCCGAACACATCTTTACCGTCGAGATCCTTGGAAGCTCTAACACATCTTCCGCAAAGTATGCATCTGTTTCGGTCAATTATGATATCCGGATGGGACGCGTCAACAGTACGCTGGGGATACATATAAGGATATCTTGGTGCAGGAATTCCCAGCCTGTAAGCCAACGCCTGCAATTCGCAGTTACCGCTCTTTTCACAGAACATGCAATAGTGATTGCCTTCTACGAAGAGCATTTCTACGATAGATTTCCTCAATTCGAGAACTTCATCGGTGTCATTTTCTACGACCGCACCAGCATGGGCGGGCTGAGTACAAGCTGCTTGAAATCTGCCGTTCATTTTAACGGTGCATACACGACAACTGCCGTGAGGCTCCAAACCATCGAAAGCACAAAGCCGCGGGATATAAACACCCGCATCATCTGCTGCCTGCATAATTGTCTGGCCTGGTTTTGCCTCTACTTCAACTCCATCAATTGTGAATTTAAAAGTATCGCTCATTTCTATACCAATCCAATTCTATTTATAAATTTCTGATTTTCTGCCGGCAATCGAAGAAGCTGTTTCGATAGCTTGATAAATATCGAAATCTGGTTGAGTGCCGTCAGTTGCTTTTTCTTTTATTAACTTGTCGTATTCGGACCTGAAATTCTTTATCGAACTAAGGATCGGGTTTGGAGAAGTTTGACCCAATCCGCATCTGCTCGCTTTTTCTATACTTTCACCCAGATTAACCAGGTAGTCGATATCTTCAGGTTCACCTTTTCCGTTGCGAATATCATCCAGTTTTTCTTTTAGAAGAACGTTTCCGACACGACAAGGAGTACAATAGCCGCAACTTTCTTCAATGAAGAATTCCATGAAATAATCGACAACTTCTAGCAAGTCTCTATCCGGTCCAAATATCATTATTGAACCGCCTGTCGCCAAATCGTCATAGCATATAATCCTGTCGTAATCCGAGGGTCCGATCAGCTGTCCGCTTGGTCCGCCGATTTGTACAGCCTTAGCATCTGTTGCTCCAACGTCTTTGAGCAATTCACTAACCTTTATGCCGAAAGGATATTCATAAACACCTGGAGACTGACAATCGCCGCTAACGCTCAAAAGTTTATTGCTTGGGCTTCCGGCAGAGCCGACTTCAGCAAACCAGGTTGACCCTTTATCCATAATACGGGTCACACAGCAGAATGTTTCGACATTATTGACTGTTGTAGGTTTGCCTAAATAGCCTTTTTGAGCTGGGAACGGGGGTCTGTTTTTTGGATCGCCGCGAAGGCCTTCACATGAGCTGATAAGCGATGTTTCCTCACCGCAAATATATGCTCCAGCACCAAGTTGCATTCGGACATCAAAATCGAATCCTTTTTTGCCCATTATATCTTTGCCGAGCAGCCCTTTAGCCCGTTTTTCATCCAGAACATCTTCCAGGAAGTTCGTAAGATAAGCGTATTCTCCCCTGAGATAAACAACTCCCTTTTTAGCACCAATTGCATATCCTGCTATTGTCATTCCCTCAATCATCAGCCCTGCATGTTCAGTCAGGATCGCCCTGTCTTTGAACGTACCCGGCTCACCTTCATCTGCATTGCAAAGGACGTATTTTTCGTCGCCTTCGGCTGCACGAGTAAATTCCCATTTCATACCTGTGGGGAACCCTGCTCCGCCGCGTCCGCGAAGACGTGAATTCTTGATTTCTCTTATAACTTCGGCAGGACTCATAGAAAGAGCTTTTTTAAGGCCTGAACCGGGTCTGTCATCATCGAAAACAACGAGTCCTTTTTTGCGAATGCCGTTGTGAACCATTGAATGTACAAGCGGGTTAGCATTATTGCCGTCTCCAACTCTGTGAACTAGTTTTACAGCATCACCGGTTTTTTTAAGAGTTTTAATCACTTCAACGGCTTTGTCCGAGGAGAGATAGGTTACAGGTACATCATTAACCAGAGCGGCTGGTGCCTGGTCACACAATCCAATACATGGGGTATATTCAAGAGTGAACATTCCATCATCAGTGGTCTGGCCGAATTTTATGCCGAGCTCATTTTCGAACGAACGAGCTACTTTTTCTGAGCCCTGAAGTTTATCTATGATATCGTTGCAAAGCCTGATAACGAACTTGCCCTTTTTCTCTTTTGAAAGGAATGCATAGAAACTTACTACAGATTCGACTTCTACACGATGGGTATTTAGCTCTTTAGCGATAAGTTCGATAGCTTCGTCAGAGACGCAGCCAAACTCTCTTTGAACTGCGATACAGATGTTCATCATCAGGGAAGGATCACTTTTGTTTTCTTTGCAAACTTTTGCAACAAACGTATCAAGATTTTGATTCATAACTACCTCTTAAAGAATTAAGTTCTAAGTTCTACCCCAAAAACTTCTACTACGATTAGTTATTGCTTTCGGATTATAAGAATTTAAGTAATCTATTAAAAGTCTTTTTTTTGAATATCGGGCAAAAATATTAAAAAAGTTGAACAATTTTATTTACATCATCGCTGGAGGTCTGTATAATCAAAAATTTTTTTTTATTCGTTTATTCTTTCACAAACCTCGCCTGCCTGCCAACGTGATACTGTTTTTGTTTTCGCAGCCAGTCTATCCATTTATCATAACCTTCGCCGGTCTTAGATGACAGTTCAAGCAGCTGGACCTGGGCGTTCAATTTTGACACCTCTTCTTTTACCCTGTCGAAATCAAAATCAACCAGGCCTTTAAGATCGCACTTGGTTAAAAGGACCAAATCAGCAACACGAAAAATGGTGGGGTATTTAGCTACTTTATCGTCGCCCTCGGGCAGCGAATATAGAATTACTTTCAGATTTTCGCCAAGGTCGAATTCGCCGGGACAAACCATATTGCCTACGTTTTCTATGAACATATAATCTGTTTTTTCCAGAGGTATATCGTCTAGTGCGCTTGATACCTGGTTTGCATATAAATGGCAGCTTAGACCTGTATTGATCTGAATCGATTCTACCGCTGCCGAAGATACCCTCTGGGCATCTCTGTCGGTTTGCAGGTCCCCAACGATAACTGCTGACTTTTCAGGCTCTAAAGCGGGTAAAGTTTTTTCAAGCAGAGTTGTTTTTCCACTGCCTGGAGAACTTATAAGGTTCAATCCAAGGATTCCTGCTTGTTTTAACCGCTGGCGGTTTGCTGCGGCAATTTCATCGTTTGCTGCCAAAACATGTTTTACAACTTTTACTTTCATATTTACTCCTGTGTGTTAGTTTCAAGATCAACAGACTTTAAAATTATTTCATCGCCCTGCAAAATTTCCACATCTGCTATACTGCACTTCGGGCACAAATAACTGTCCAGCTGCGGCTCAAATTCAAAACCGCATTTTCGGCACTTTGCTTTTGCCTGGATTTCATTAATGATCAACTTGCTGTTTAGGGCAAGAGTGTCGATTGTGGCTGACTGCCATGCAGTTTGCATTATATCAGGAACTACCTGTCTGATCGAGCCAACCTCAAGTTCGACGATATTGACTTTTGAAGCATTATTTTGCTTTGCTATATCTTCAACCTGCTCTATTAATGAAGTTGCGATAGAAAATTCATGCATCAGCAAATCCTCGGAAGTTCTTCACCGTAGGGGCGTTGTATAAGTCTTTTGCCCCCTGCCCTTGTTTTCAACTCAATCAAGGCCGGTTTTTTATCAATTACTTTTCCTATTATAGCTGCATTTTTGCCTAGTTCATTATTTTTACAAATAGCTAATACTTTCTCTGCATCTTGGGCAGAGGTTGCGATCACGCATTTACCCTCATTGGCAATTGTCATGGGATCGAGCCCCAGCAACTCGGCAGTGTGCCTGCATGCCGGTGTCAAAGGTATTGCGGATTCCTTTATTTCTACCGTTAATCCTGTTGATTCGGTAATATCAGCCAGTACGCCGGCAAGGCCTGAACGGGTTGGATCACGCATAAATTTCACATTACAGCCGCTTGCCAGAATATCATTGGTCAGCAGATTCAAAGGCGCGGCATCACTTTCGATGGTGGTTTTAAAAGCCAAACCTTCTCTTGCACTCATTATAGCTAAACCATGTTCGGCAATGTTACCGGAGAAAATGATAACATCATCTTGCTCAATTTTCCCTAATCCCAATTGGATATTGTTATCTAAAATACCAATGCCCGATGTTGTGATCATAAGACCGTCGCCGCGGGTTCGTTCGATAACTTTAGTGTCGCCAGTGACAATTTCCACGTTGGCTTTTTTGGCTGTCTGAGCAATTGAATCAGTGATTCTATCCAGAACAGAAATTTCAAGCCCTTCTTCGATTATCAAGGAAAGGGATAACGCAATCGGTCTGGCACCCATAACAGCTAAATCATTTACAGTTCCGCAAACAGCCAATTTGCCGATGTCTCCACCGGGAAATTCCAACGGCTGAACGACAAAACCATCGGTTGTAAAACAGATTCTGCCTTTATCAACATCAATTGTTGCGCTGTCATCCAATTTGTTCAGATTGTTGTTGCCGAGTTTGGCCAGTATATGTTTTGTTATCAGCTCATGCATTTTTACCCCCCCGCCGCCATGAGCCATAATAATCCGTTCGCTGTTCAAAACTAATCCTTTTTAAATTTTTACATTGCCGTATTTAAACCATGCTGCGCAGGTTCCTTCGCTAGAAACCATGCAGGGGCCAACCGGGGAATATGGTGTACATTTTTTGCCGAACAAGGCGCACTGGGCCGGATTTAACTTGCCCTGGATAACCTCGCCGCATCGGCAGCCCGGAATTTTGCGGTCCTGACCTATTTCTACACCAAACTTTTGGCGTGCATCATACTTTTTATATTCGCCTTTGAGTTCCAAGCCGCTAGCTGGTATTGTTCCCATGGCTCGCCAGGTCTGGTCGCTAATTTCAAATACCTCATCAATTACAGATTGAGCTATCTTATTGCCGCCTGGTTTTACTGCAACGCCGTAAGTGTTTCCAACTTTGATATCATTTTCAACGATTTGCCTTATTATTTCTAAAATGCCTGAAAGCATCTGCTCAGGCTCGAATCCTGTAACGACACAGGGTTTGGAATAATTTTCAACGATAGGCTTATATGCGTCGGCTCCTATGATTATGCTGACATGTCCGGGGCACATAAAACCATCGATTTTCACATCCGGGCTTTTTAGCAACAGTTCCATTGCCGGTGTAACAAGTTTATGAGCTGTGAGAACATAAAAATTTTCTATTTGCCGGTTGTGAGCTTCCTTGATAGCCAATGCGGTTGGGGGCGTTGTTGTTTCAAAGCCGACCGCCAAAAATACAATATCTTTGTCGGGATTCTGGTTTGCAATATTCAAAGCGTCGCGGGCTGAATAAACGATTTTTACACTGGCCCCTTTGCCACGGCAATCTTCAAGACTTCCGACATCACCGGGCACACGAACCATATCGCCATAGGTGCAGATGATCACATTTTCACCAAGAGACAGTTCGCAAGCTGTATCAATATATCCTTGGGAAGTTACACAGACCGGACAGCCGGGTCCGCTGATCAAATTCAGCTTTTCGGGAAGCATTGATTTTATACCGCTTCGCATTAATGACACAGTATGTGTGCCGCAAACTTCCATTATATTTATCTGTTTTGCGTATTGGCTGCAAAGTGATTCTATTGTTTCAATTCTTCTTTTTATTTCTAAATTATCCATTATCTGTTTCGCCCAATTCTATCCCTGCCTGACGGAGATAATCCCATGTTTGTTCGGCTTCGGCCTGGTCGAGAATCTGCAGGGCATAGCCCGCATGAACAAGTATGAAATCGCCCTGGATGGCTTCGGGAACCATGGCTAGCGAAACTTCAACCTCGCTGCCGTGAAAATCCACCACTGCGAGTTTTTCAATATCGTTATCTTGTTTTGTAATTTTCAGGATTTTTCCTGGAACGGCTAAACACATATTGCTAACTTTCCAATTGATTATTTATTATTCGCCAAGATCCGATGCAAGCCTGTCCAAAGGCGATGCAATCATCTCCGGGTGCCGTAAGTTTGTGTTTATACAAATTTAAAGTTCTATCAGCCTTATATTCTATCTCTTTAGTGAGTATTTTGTTCAAAAAACATCCGCCGCTAAGAGTAATATTTCTGATTTTCGTTTTTTGGGACAGAATATTCACTGAATCTGTAAGCATTTTGGCCAAAGTTTCGTGAAAACTCAAGGCAATAGATGCGATTTCTTCTCCCTGATCCCTTAATTCTATTATATTCTTTATTAATGGTCGAAAATCTAACCCGATACAGCCGTTTCCAGCCTCTATAATCTCAAATCGAAGGTTTTGGCTCTTTTTTGCTCGGCTGGCAGCATTTTCAAGGGCGATTGCGGCCTGGGCTTCGGTCTGGTTTTTTTCACATAATCCCAGCAGAAAGCTCACTCCATCGAATAATCTTCCAAGGCTGGATGTATTTACGACACCAGAACCGGATAGGATTTTGGTTTTGGCGATGCCAAGCACCTCATTATCGATATCTTTCAGTAAAAAGTCTTTTCCGAAAGTTTCGGTCATCAGCCCTGCCGCTGGCCGCCATGTTTCTGTAGAAGCTGAATCGCCGCCGAAGAGTTTAAAATATTTAAGATGCCCCAGGCGATCAAATCCTGCAAAATCAGCTTTTAGCAATTCACAGCCCCATATTGCTCCATCGGTTCCGTAGCCGGTTCCATCGGCAGCGATTCCCAGTACCGGCGGGTTTAAACCGTTTTCTACCATGCAGGCGATTATGTGGGCGTAATGATGCTGAATCTGAAGCAGCGGCAAGCCAAGCGATTTTGCATAGCTGGTGGACGAATACCCTGGGTGCAAGTCGCAAACTATCAAATCTGGGTTTTTAGGAAGGCTGGAGAGGAAAAGCTGGATTTTTGACACAAAATCACGATAGGCATCGGCTTCGATCAGGCCCGGGCCCGGCTTTCCAAGGTAAATCAAACCGTCATGAATCAGGCAGATAGAGCTTTTAAGCTCGGCTCCGACAGCTAAGACCGTCACACCTTTGCCAAATTCGAATTCGAAAGGCTCACAAGTAAGCAGATTTTGGTCGATTTCCAACAATGAATTTCTCTCCAAAACATATAAGTTTACTATTATATCAAAAAAAGTTAATGTTTCAAACTTAGAATTGTTGGGAAATTTGAGCGATTAGGTTTGAATTTATTTGCAAAAATCAAATCATGGGCGCAGAATGAACATATGGTTACTTACGATGAAAATGATAAATATTTGATTTCGCGCCAGAAAATGGTCAAGGAGCAACTTTCTGCCCGTGGAATAAAAGATGAAAAAGTTTTAAATACCGTTTCATCGATTCCTCGGGAAGAGTTTGTTTCAGTGCCTTATCAGAATCAGGCTTATAACGATAACCCGCTTCCGATCGGCATGGGGCAGACTATTTCTCAGCCATATATTGTGGCACTTATGACCGAACAGCTTGATATCAAGCCGGAACATGAAGTTCTCGAGATCGGGACCGGCAGCGGTTATCAAACGGCGATACTTGCCAAAATGTGCAAAAAAGTTTATACCATAGAAAGGCATAATCAGCTTCAGGAATCGGCACAAGCGGCACTGGCAAGACTGAAATTCGACAATATAGAATTTTATGTCGGAGACGGCACAAAAGGCTGGCCAGACGAAAAACAGTTCGACAGGATTATCGTTACAGCGGCACCGGATAAGATTCCCGATCCACTGGTAAAGCAATTGAAACCCGGCGGAAAGATTATCATCCCTGTCGGCGGTACTTTCGTTCAGAAACTGGTTTGCGGAATTAAAAAACCTGACGGTTCGCTGCAGCAGATCGACATTTGCGGGGTAAGGTTTGTAAAATTAGTAGGAGAGTACGGACACCCGGATGAGTAAACCCCCTGCTAAGATGGATATGGAGATTCAGTTTGTCAAAGGCGTAGGACCAGCCAGGGCTGAGGCGTTTGAGCGGCTTGGGGTTAAATGCGCGGGCGATTTGCTCAGTTATTTTCCGCGCGATTGGGAGTTCCCTCCGCAGGTTGAGAAGATAAAGGATTTGATGCCCAAGCAGGAAGTTACGATCGCGGGTATCATCGAAAGCATCGATTATCATAAGTTCAAGCGGCCGCCGCGGCTAGAAGTTTTTATCTCTGATGATACCGGAATCTGCAGGCTCATGTGGTTTAACGGCGGGTATCTTTTGAATCAGCTCGATGTCGGAATGCCGATAGTTGCATGGGGAAAGATCAACGTTTACAAGCATAATCTTCAGCTTGTAAATCCGAAATTTAAAGTTATCGAAGTAGAGGTAAATTCAAACGAGGAAAGGAAACTCGGCGGAGCCATTTATCCGGCAACTGAAGGCTTGTCAAGCGGACAAATCGCCAAAGTTATACGGAATGTTGCAGATGATATCACAGCCGATGTTGAAGATTTCTTCGATGATACATACCTGAAAGAGCGTAATTTGATCGGCCGCAAACAGGCTTATCGGCTGATACACCTTGCCGAAAACATTGAGCAGGCAAACAAGGCCAAACGTCGGCTAAAATATGATGAATTATTTTTAATGGAAGCCGGAATCGCCCTTCGGCGTTACAGGGCTGAACACTTTGAAACCGCAAAGCCGATTCAAGTAAGTGATGCTCTTGACAGTCGTATTCGCAAAAGGTTTCCTTTTTTGCTCACAGAAGATCAGGACAACGTAATTTCGGAAATTTCAGCAGATATGAGCAAGACCCGGCCAATGAACCGCCTTTTGCAGGGTGATGTCGGCAGCGGTAAAACTGTTGTTGCTTTATATGCCGCATTGGCAGCTATCGCTAATAAAACACAAGCGGCGATAATGGCACCGACCGAAATTCTAGCAAGCCAGCACCTGATCAGCATTGAACGATATCTAAAGGGAAGCAAGGTTAAACGGGCGCTTCTTACCGGCAGCACAAAACCGAAACAGCGGCAGGAAATTCTGGAAAAGGTAAAAAATGGTGAAATAGATGTCCTCGTAGGTACGGTATCGCTTTTGAGCGAGTCGGTCGAATTTAAAGAGCTTGGCGTGGTTGTGATAGATGAACAGCATAAGTTCGGTGTCGCGCAAAGGGCCGGATTGCGGAAAGAACGCGCCCCGCATTGCCTTGTCATGACAGCGACGCCAATTCCGCGGACGCTTGCGATGACGGTATTCGGGGATCTGGACGTTTCAATTATCAAGCACAGGCCCCCGGGCAGAGGAAAGATAATTACCAAATGGGTTGACAACAAACATCGCAAAGCCGCTTATGAATTTATCCGCGAGAGATTTAAAGCGGGTAAGCAGGCTTTTTTCGTTTATCCCAGGATCAGCAATGTTGAGGAAAACGAGCAGATAAAAGCCGCTACTGATGAATATAGGGTTTTGAAAGAAAAGCATTTCGCTGATTTCAAAGTCGGCCTTTTGCATGGACAGATGAAATCGGATGATAAACAGGCGGTGATGGACGGTTTTCGCAGGGGCAAGATCGACCTGCTTGTTTCGACGGTTGTTATCGAGGTGGGCGTTGATATTCCTAACGCAACGATGATGGTAATTGAAACGGCAGACCGCTTCGGACTTGCCCAGCTTCATCAGCTTCGCGGAAGGATTGGCCGTGGCCAGAGCAATTCCTATTGTTTTCTTTTTTCCGAGGCTGACGGCGATATCGCCAGGGGCCGGCTGGAAGTGATGGTTCGTACTAATGACGGGTTTGAGATTGCCGAACATGACCTGCGGCTCCGCGGGCCGGGCGAGCTTTTCAGTACCCGCCAGCATGGCCTGCCTGACCTGAAACTCGCAAATATTATCGATGATTTCGAGCTTCTGTCAATGGCAAGGAGGGATGCGTTCAAGATCGTCAAGGACGATCCGACCCTTACAAAGGGCAAGAACCGGATAATCCGCGGGGAACTTATAAAGAAATTTGAGGGCAAGATAGACCTAGTGGATATCGCGTAACTTCAAACCTCAAAAAAATTTTGAATTTTTGATTGACATAACATAGTATGTATTACATAATATGTTTAGTAAACCAATTTAGAAAGGTAAAGCCATGAAAATAGAAAGCCAGTTATTAAAAGGTGTCGCACCGGCGGTAGTTCTGGAAATACTCTCAAGAGGGCCGATGTACGGCTATGAACTCAGCGAAGCCATAGAACAGAGAAGCGGCAAGGTACTGACAATGGGTAAGGGCACACTTTATCCGCTGCTCTATAATCTCGAAGCCAAGAAGCTGGTCAGGGGATACTGGGAAGAGGCCGACAGCGGCAGAAAACGAAAATATTATTCCATTACCAGCAAAGGCAAAACCCAGCTTACCAAGCAGAAACAGCAGCTATCTGATCTGTATTCGGGATTGAAACTTGTATTCGGCACCGGTTTCGCAGGAGCATAAACTAAAGGGCAAAACAAATGGAACGCAAAAAAGATGAATCAATGGAACACCTTCCGCAGGTTGCACAGGAATATATCCGAGAGTTGATCAAGTCCATTAGGTACCGTAAAAAGGTTCGCAGAGATGTGCAGGCCGAGCTTGTAGCGCATTTCGAGGATGTACTCAAAGATTGCAAAGATGACCAGCAACGGACAGAAAAATGCAAAAAGCTGATCGAAGAATTCGGTGACCCAAAGACCTTGGGCAAGCTTACCCGTCGTGCTAAAAAACGATGCAGGCCATTGTGGAAAAAAACTTTAATAAAGTCTTTGCAGGCTATCGGAATTTTCATTTTGCTATTTGTTTTGTATGTGGCGTGGTTTCTATCAGGCAAGCCGAAAATAGAAACCAATTACCTTGCAAAATACAATCAGTGGGTCCGCCCTGCCGCCGATGAAAGTTCCAATGCCGCACCTTATTATGACCAGGCGGTTGAAAAACTGGGAGAAGTTAATGATAAAGTTAAAAAATTACTGAGCAAAGATTTTGATGAAGTCAATGACATTGAAGTTGAAAAAATAGCGACATGGCTGGCAGATAATAATGAAGTTTTTGAGCTTATTGAAAGAGGCTCCCAAAAACCTTACTACTGGAAAACTGTTACTACTAATGATCCCAACCAACCTAACAGATTGCTAGGTATATTAATGCCTCATTTATCAGAGTATAGAACTATTGCTTATGGATTAAATTGGAGAGCTTACATAGAAGCCAATCAAGGTAATTTTGAGGGAGCTTTCAAAGATATCGAAACCGCTTATATTCTGGGCAGACACAACAAGGGAAATAAAACTTTGGTTGAAAACCTGGTCGGAATTTCTATTCAGGCAATGACCATAGGTACATTCAGAAGTATTTTAAATAATTTTGAAATACCGGTAGAATATTTGACCAAATGGCAAAGCGAGTTTAAAGAAATGATACAGGATGAAAATTTTGTAGCACAAGGTTTTATGGGTGAAAAAATGATGTTATACGATGAAATTCAGAGAAGTTTTGTTGATAGCTGGTTTGGTATTGAACACTTGTATTTACGCCATGTATCCGGTATAGTAGAGATGAACAGCGAATATTTAATAATCTTTATCTTCTCTGATGTGGAAACAGATGATTTTTTGAAGATGGGTAAAAATATATCTTATGTGCTTTTCACTCATCCTGATAAACAGCAAACACGGCAACAAGCCGATGAATTTTATGATCTATGGGAGGAATATGCAAAGAAAACACCAGCTCAGGTAAAAAGAGAAGATATAGATGTTGATAAAGAAGTTGAAAAATTAACATCCCAAAATATATTGTTGAACCTTTTGGCCGCCCCTGCTTTTGAAAAAGTTATACAAATTCACTATAGGACAAAAATTGATATCCAATCGACCCTGCCGCTTTTGGCGATTTTACGATATGAAAAGGAAAACGGTCATTATCCCGAAAGTCTGGAAGTGCTGGTTGAACAGGGGTACCTTGATGAAATACCGACCGATCCTTTCAGCGATGAGCCGATAAAGTATAGAAAAACCTATGGGAATTTTGTTCTTTACAGCGTCGGAATGAACATGGTCGATGACGGCGGCGTACACGCTATTAAACCATACAATCAAAAAAAGGTTGTTTGGGAAGAAAACGGCGATGCGGTTTTCTGGCCTGTTGAGTGATAAATGTTTGAAATCTGGCTAAATTTTGCATAAAAAACTTGATAATTTGTTAAAATTGGAGATAATGAATTATTAAACCGATATTTATGGTCGGGTCCCACACAAGCCGAGACCGTGAACCTGGTCAGGCGGGGAACCGAGCAGCCATAAGCGACATCTTGGTTGTGCGTGGCAAACCCGGCCATCTTTTTTTTCCTGGAGGTTAATATGAAAGCACGCGTAGAAGATACCTGTACAGCATGCGGATTATGCATCGATACATGCCCTGAAGTTTTTCAAATGGGCGATGAGATCGCAATGGTTATAGTTGATGAAATTCCGGCAAATCTGGAAGATTCGGCTCAACAAGCCGCTGATGAGTGCCCTGTAGAGGCGATCATAATAGAGTAATTTACTGTGATAATTCCTCACTTCGCTGAGCAGCTCGTTTTATACCTGCAACGATGGTTTTATCCAAGCCGTTATCGGTAAAAACTATTAGCGCCGCTTCGGTCGTACCGCCGGGCGACGTAACCTTTTTCCGCAGGATAGCGGGAGAATCATCGCTCTCAATAGCCAATTTAGACGCCCCCAGTGCAGTCTGCAATACGAGTTTTCTGGCTAAATTCGGCTCAATTCCAAGCTCGACCGCAGCGTCGATCATTTTTTCCATAAGCAGGAAAAAATAAGCAGGGCCCGAACC
>CAZITB010000003.1:0-25567 GCA_964542055.1 uncultured Candidatus Kuenenia sp. | reverse complement strand
ATTTTTTTTACATTTTCAAGGTGGGCCTTCGCCTGGGAATTTGCGTAGATACCAGCCGCTCCCTGACCAACAAGAGCCGGAGTATTGGGCATAACCCGAATGATCGGCAGTGAGCCAAGTTTGTCAGCTATTTTTTCAATTCGTATCCCGGCAGCAATTGAAACTATTACATGACCGCTGATATCGTTTTTTATCCCATCAAGAACCTTATCCATCACCTGCGGTTTAACGCTTAAGACCACTATTTCGCTATTTTTGAGCACCTGAGCGTTATCTGTAGCAATATTGACCCCAATTTCGTTTTTGAGGCCTCGAAGGCGCTCAAAATTGATATCGCTAACCCAGATATCAGAAAACCTATAGACGTTTTTTGCGATTATACCCTTAATTATTGCAGTTGCCATGTTGCCGCCGCCGATAAAACCTATAGAAGCCATTTGAAACCTCAATAATGAAAAATTTCTTGAAAACTAGTTTGAATTGATTAGAATTTTACACTGAAGCTGAATAAATGTAAACAAAACACCTGAAAAACTGGAGTTTAGAATGCAAAAGCTAGTTGATTATACAGAGGCAATAAAGACAAAGTATCCCGAACAGGTTGTTTTTGCGATTGCAAAAGACGAAAACGGTGTCGCCAACCCAATGACGATCGGCTGGACAATGATAACTTCCGGATCACCAGCCATGATGGCGGTGGCTATCGCGCCCAAGAGATACACCGCCCAGTGCATCCGCCACAGCAAGTCTTTTACTATCGTTTTTCCCTCTGAAGACCAGGCAGATATCGCATTGTTTTTCGGCACCAAATCCGGCAGAGACCTGGATAAACTAAAAGCGACCAACACAGATTTTCAAGATGCCAAAGAGATTAACTCGGTAATCCTTTCAGATGCGGTTGCAAATTTCGAATGTACACTCGAGCAGGAAATGACCACAGGCGACCACATAGTATTTATCGGCAAAGTCGTCTGCGCACATGCAAATACCGAGCCTAAAGAAAGACTTTATACAGTTGAAACCGGCGGCAAAATGGGCGGAGTTGACACGAAATAAAAGAAGCTATTTAGTTAGCAGCTCAAACTCTTCAGGCCCCATGCTCTGGCGAAGTTTTTGCAAAGCTATAAGTTCAAGCTGGCGAACACGTTCTTTGCTCAATCCAATTTCTTCGCCGATCTGCTTAAGACTTTTATATTTCTTTTTCATTCCGGTTTTGATCAAGCCGTAATGATTTTTGATGATGTATTGTTCGCGTTCGGATAAATTGTTTAAGATTTTATATTCAAGGCTTTCATGAGCCTGTTCAATTTCAGCTACACCCGTCAAATTCCTCTGTCGAAGATCTTTTTGAATATCCTCGATATCTACAGCTGTTGCTTTATCAGGCCTGTTTGCTTCGGCAGGAATGCGACGGGCAAAATCTTTAGCGATTGCCCATGATGCATAGGTACTGAATCGAAATCCCCTGCTGTAATCAAATTTCTCGACCGCTCGCATCAAAGACATATTGCCGTCGCTGATCAAATCCGATAACATTGTGCCCCAACCTGAGTGGCGGTTTGCGATACTTACCACCAGGCGAAGATTCGAAACAATTAACGTTCTTCGGATCAACTCTTTTTGTTCGAGGTAATCTTCTACGGCTTTGAGTTCACTACTTTTTACATGATCTTTCGAAGCTAACGAATCTATGATTCTTTTAGCTTTCATTTTAAGATAATTGTACTGTCTGAAAAGCTCTGCTTCCTGCTTACGCGTTAAAGGAGCGATATCTTTGATGATATTAATATATTTAGGCAGAAATTCGGGATCGAAAATTTCGTCATGTGGAAGGTCTAAAACATTAGCCAATTCATGTGAATCTCCAATTATTTTTTCTTCGGCATCAGGTAAATAAAATTCTTCATTATCTATAAAATCAACTTTCTTCTTTCTCAGTTCGATCAACCGTCTTTTATTTACAATCCTGTAAATTGAGCTTTTACTTCGGTTGTATTTTTTTGCCAGCTCGTCAACTTCAATCCCTTCTGTAAAGGCTTTGTAGATTTCCTTTTGATCTTTTGTATAAATTACCCCTGAAGGTCTTGAAAAAATGGGTTTAGTGTCATTTGCATTTTCATAGTCCACCAAAATTCTTCGAATTGTATCTCTGCTTCTGCCGAATTCTTTTGAAAGGGCCACAATAGTCTGATTTCTTGGTGTATGATTGCTGTTGACTATTTCTTTGGCTCTTTTAATAATTCTTTCTTTGATCTCATCAGGTACTAAAGTGAACTTCTCTGCTTTTTTAATCAATTCCGGATAATTTTCTACAAAGGTTTCCAGGTTTCTTTCGGTAAACCCTGTCTTCTTTTTCCCGTTCTCAAACAGATATTTTTTTGCAAGCAGCCCTTTAGACCTCCACCTTTCCACTGTTCTGGTTGATACCCGAAATCTTTCGGAAACATCTTCAAGCGTATAAACCTGTTCGTTTACTTCATCGATTTTCTGGTTAATCCCAGAGCTGAGATTCCTTATGAAAAGCTGTAAATCACGCTTTAAAACCTTGCCTTTGATCATCTCATTGGCTTTTTCTTTTGGCCTGTAGCTGGTAATAAAGTAACAAACAAACTCGTAAGGATAATCTCTATCGGGTTGAACTATGTGGAAAAGTTTTTCAGCAGATTCCAATTGAATTATCTTTTGCTTCCTTGGACTAAAACGCAAGTCAGCTAAAAGCTCATTTACAAGTGGAGACTGTATTTTTTTCATTATTCCCGCCCTGTTTTTTGCATTTGTTAATGATATATACTTCAATCATATCATCGTACAATGAAAACGGTCAATAATTTTCCTGTGATTTCTTATTTTATGAGCTTTTAAATTAATTTTTTGATAAAAAAAAGCGTTTTCCACTACAGAAAACGCTTTAAAATTTTTTTCTTTTGTTGATGGTAATTATGCAACGCCAGCCAGTTTTTTAGCCAGGTCAACTGCTGATGCAGCATCAGGAGCATAACCGTCTGCACCGATTTTCTCAGCGTACGCCTGGGTAACAGGAGCTCCGCCGATCATTGTTTTAATATCAAGTCCAGCTTGTTTGAGAGCTTTAACGGTTTCATCCATTGCCGGCATTGTTGTTGTAAGCAGAGCACTTAAACCAATAATTTTAACTCCTGAATTTTTGGCTTCTTCGACAAACTTATCAGGGCTTACATCTACACCGATATCAATAACATTGAACCCAGCACCTTTGAGCATCATAACCACAAGGTTTTTACCAATATCATGCAAGTCGCCCTTTACGGTACCAACCATTGCCTTTCCTACCGGTTCCACACCAGCTTCTACCAGTTTCGGCTCGAGATGCTCCATTGCCATTTTCATTGCACGTGCAGAGATAAGTACCTCTGGGATATAAACTTCATTTGCTTTGAATCGTGTACCGATAACGTTCATTCCTGCAACAAGACCGTCATTTAGAATAGTACCTGGAGCCATTCCTTCATCCAAAGCAGCCTTGGTTATCTCGACCGCTGTGGCTTGATCACCTTTGATAACTGCATCTGCCAATGCTTTTAAATCTGCCATTTTAAACACCTTTCATTATTAATTAGAGTAACTTTTCACACTTTTGTCATGATTGTAACATTTCCTCAATGCAGGTCAAGAAACCTTTGCAGTTATGAACTTTTAAAACGATTTTGTTGCAAAAAACAGCAAATTTGTACAAATTTGAGTAATTTCCAGAAAAATACCTTTCAAGTTAGCAAGATATTTACAAAAAAAAATGTAAGGTTTATATTCTTTGGGCTCACAATGTTAGAAAATGTTATCAGATCAAAATGCCCATATTAATGCAGTAAGCATATTTAGAGGTGATCATGAGCAATTATATCGTATTGGTCAAACAAGTCCCCGATGTTTCCCAAATCACAGACAATGCATTTAACCCAGAAACCGGCACACTTATTAGAAGCCGGCTCGAGAATGTCATAAATGAACTTGACGCTCAAGCTCTGGCATTTGCAAACCGAATGAGGGACATCTCCGGTGATAATGGAAAAATCATTGCTTTAACGATGGGTCCTTCAATGGCAACCGACGTGCTTAGATACTCTCTCAGCAGATGCGCAGACTCAGCCGTATTTCTCACCGATCGTAAGCTTGGCGGAGCAGATACATGGGCAACTGCCAATCCATTGGCTTTTGCAATCAGAAAAATTGTTGCTGAACTGCTTGATGGAGACGATGACTACTATGTTGTAAGCGGAATGCAGTCAGTTGACGGCGATACCGCCCAGGTACCCGGCCAGATATCTGAAGAATTGTCAATCCCATGTGTTGCTTATGCAACCGATGTTCATAGCGAAAATGGAAAATTCGTATTCGATGCGATCATTTCGGGCGGCAGCCATAAAGTGGCCGCAACGTCTAAACCCGCAATTATAACGGTTGCCAAATATGAATATCCTCTTTTTGCAACCTTTGCGGCAACCAGAAAAGCCAATAAAATAGATTTGGTACAATGGGGAGCTGATGATATTAATGCCACCGGCGTTGGAGTTTCAGGTTCGAAAACCAGGGTCATTCGGGTTTTTCCACCTGGGAAGACCACAAGGAAGTGCACAAAAATAGATGATACCTCCCAGTTCGCGAAAAAAATACTCGAAAGTTTTGGAAATAGTGATAATCCGACCGGTAAAGACCAATTAGTCAATAATAAATATCTGCTTCCACACAAACGAGCAAACAGTTTCCACAGAGGATATGAAGGTACCGAAAAAGAAATCAATGACTTTAAAATTCTTGAAGAAATTCTTTCAGATCTGAATATTCAGGATATATCTAAGATTACCGAGCAGCAGAAACAGGAAATTTTAGACAAAGCCGATGGAGCATTTCACAGTAAAGCCCTGGATGACATGCTCACTGGATTGACCATAAACGAACCTCAATATCAAGGCCAGGTTTGGGTTATGGCAGAACATAATGAGCAAATGCACCCCGCTACTTATGAACTTATCGGCAAAGCAAGGGAACTGGCTGATTCGCTTGAGACTAAAGTCGGTGTTGTACTTGTAGGCGATAAAATTGAACATTTCACTGAATCGTTAATCCATGCAGGCGCAGATGTTATCTACACCGCGCAACATCCTCTATTAAAACATTTTGACCCCAAGTCTTATAAAAAAGTAGTTTCAGAAATCATCGAAAAACACTGGCCCCAAATTATTCTTTATGCAGCAACACCGCGGGGAAGAATACTGGCTCCGATGGTATCTTATCGGCTCAACTGCGGTCTAACCGCAGATTGCACATCTCTTGATATTAAAGACTCCAGCCGCAGGCAGCAAATCGCTGTTCTGATGCAGACCCGACCTGCTCTTGGCGGAAATGTTATGGCGACGATCTGCACAAAAGATTCCAGGTGCCAGATGGCAACTGCAAGACCGGGAGTTATGAAAAGATTGCCGGATGACCCATCCAGAACAGGCCAGGTAATTGAACATCAGACCGATATCAGCCCATCAGATATCAGCCTGGAAGTATTGCAGGAGGAAAGTGCATCGGGCGATGTTGATCTGGCTCGAGACGTGATTGTAAGCGGCGGAAAAGGAATGCAGTCGCGTGATAACTACGATGAAATTTTATCTGATTTAACAAAAGCTTTGAGTTCGAAACTCGGTGTTGAAGTTGAACGTGGAGCATCCAGAGCGGCCGTGGAACAAGGTTTTATCGATCGTGCCCACCAGGTCGGCCAGACCGGAACATCCATAGGGCCCAAGATATACCTGGCGTTAGGAATAAGCGGCGCTATTCAGCACATGATAGGTGTGGCGAATTCGGAAAATATATTTGCTGTTAACAGCGATCCAGAAGCACCAATTTTCAAGCAATGCGACTATTATATGATCGGCAATGTCGAACAGATTGTACCTGATCTGGTAGAGCAATTAAACAAGTAGATTTGAACGGAGACTAAAAGTGTCAGATAATACAAATTTAAATAAGGTTTCTGTAGTTATAATTGGTGCGGGCCCGGCTGGACTTTCCGCAGCAATAACTCTCAAAAAACAAAAACCGGAATTAGACATCTGCGTTGTTGACAAAGCCAGTGAGCCTGGAAACCATAACTTATCTGGAGCGGCGATGGATCAAAAGCAGCTCCACGATTTGCTTGATGATACAGTTGAAAATTGGCAGGACTCCGAGCAGGCAAAAGAAATTCTGTCACGGACTGTCAACAAAGAAAATGTATATATGTTTTTGGGTCCGAATTTCAAAATTTCCCTGCTGCCCTTTATTAAAATCTCGAAAAAACTTGGCCTTGGTTTGGGACAGATGGTCCACGATGGAGATTATCTCGTTTCCGTCAGTAAACTTTCAAAATGGCTTAGCAGTATCGCGCAGGAAATGGGAGTCGAAGTGCTTTATGGATTCTCGGTAGAAGATATCTTGTGGGAAAATGAAAAAGCAAGTGGAGTAGTTTTAAAAGAACAGGGCGTAGATAAAGAAGGTAAAAAGCAGCCCAATTATGTGCCCTCGGAAACAATTTACGCTGATGCGGTTATTCTTGCAGAAGGATGTGATGGGCTTGTTACAGAAAAATTCGTCCAGAAAGCCGATTTGAAAAGCAATTCTCATCAGCTTTATTCAGTGGGCATCAAGGAAGTTATAAAAGTAAGTGATCAGCAGTATCAGGCTTTCGGCGACGGCACCAGCATCCATTCTATGGGATATCCGATTTGGTTTCCGTTTTTAGGCCCGGCGATGTTCGGCGGGTCGTTCATGTATTCGATGGGTGATAACAAAATTGCGATTGGTGTAATTATCGGACTCGATTTCAAATATTGCGACTTCAATCCGCAAGATGCCTTGACGCTTTTCAAAGGTACCCCGTTCGCCCAGCAATTTATCGCAAATGGCCAGACAGTTGAAGCCGGGGCAAAAATGATACCCGAAGGCGGTTTTTACGCAATAACGCGGGATAGAAATTCCGGATCAATAGGCAAAAACAATGTTGTCATTACAGGCGACAGCGCCGGGTTTGTTAATATGCTCAAAATCAAAGGATTACATAACGCTATCGAATCGGGCATCCTGGCAGGCCGTGCAGCAGCTCAAAACTTTGACAATTCTCAAAATATTGCTTCAGCTTATACGCAACTGGTTGATTCCAGCAATATCTATAAAGAAATGTATTCAGCCAGAAATTTCCGACAGACATTTGCAAAACTAGGCCCCACATTCGGCATGCCGTTTTCGTTGATCGCCAACTTGCTGCCCAAATGGAAAGCTGAACGTGACTACCAGATAATGACACATAAAAAGTATCGTTACAAAACAGATAAGGGTTTCGATAAGGACACCTTCACTGCCATGGCAGCGACCGAGCACAGGGAAGAACAACCTTCACATTTGAAGATAATCAACCCCAATATCTGCATTGAGCAATGCACTAAAATGTACGATAGACCTTGTATAACTTTCTGTCCAGCCGGAGTTTACGAAACTGTTCATGACCAGGTTAAACCGGCCAATCCATCTAACTGTCTTCACTGTAAAACCTGCCAGAGAAAATGCCCTTTTGACAACATAAGATGGACAGTACCCGAAGGTTCGGGCGGGCCAAGATATAAAAATATGTGACATTTTTTGGAAATTTTAAAATACCACCTCTATAATAAACGTGTAATTAAAATTGATTAACTCAGATTAGAGGTGTAATTATGTGTCAAACGTGTGGATGTTCCCCCTGTGAAAAATGCGGCAAACCAATAGAAAATAAAGTTTGCAGCGGTTGCCAGAAACCTGCAAAAGAATGTTCTTGTGAGCCTGCTTCAGAAAAGAAAAAGTTATAGCTGTTCAAGTACTTCTTTGCCGGTCATGCCTTGGCTTATACCTATGGCTTGTGCCGCTTGATTAGCTTCGATTACTTCGCTGGCAAGTAGATCCTCTACTGTTGCTATTCTACCTTGAGAGTTTTTCAGCTTTGCGGCGGGATAACTGAATTTATCGAATACTGCGACATCAAAAGCTCCGCAGCCGATCATTCCTTCGTCTGTCCGGGCAAACACCAGGTTAACTGGTCCCATGTTTTCACAATATCCTATGGCAGATTTCCCGCTGGAAAGTTTGATTTCGCATGACTCCATTACTTTTTCTCCACAATGCCTAACCGGGGTTCATTAGCAGCAACATCGTTCCATTTTCCCGGTTCAATATTATTTATAATTCCATAATGCTGCTGATCTTTGTAGTTATCAGGCTCACCCTGATACCAGTTGAAAAATTGGGCAGGTGCGCCAATTGTCCAGAACCATTTTCCCTCGCTTGCCTCGTCTGTAAGTCCTATCCAGTATTGGGTTGTCCCGCCAAATGTCTTAACAATCCACTCGTTTTCTTGCTTATCGTTTATCATCACCAGGTTCCCTCCCTGCTCTTTGGCCCAGCTTTGTGCATGGTGCCACGGCAGCGGGTAAGGCGTAAGACAGTACATAGAACCTGTTGCTGGGTTTTTGTGCCATTTGATACCGGTGTCCTTGATTTCAAATGACATTTGCGCAATCGCACGTTCGAGTTTCTGGCTTTGACGTTCCAAATGGGTGATTTGATCGCTGACTTTCCGTTTTAAATCTTGAACTTCTTGCAAAGCCTTTTGTGCATCAGTTTTGTTCTGTTGAGAAATAGTACCGATTTGTTCAATTTGCCCAGAAGCGTCCCCTTTGTTAACTATATCGATCACAATGTAAACTGTGCAGAAAATAATTAGAATCAGGCCTAACAAGACCAGCAATTTACCTGATAATCCTTTACCGCTTTTAACAGCCATACTTAACCTCACATAATAATTTCCGATAATCCGCTGTTATTTTAAAGTGTTTATAAAAATGTGCAAGAACTTAAATGTTTCTATTCATTTCTCTGCAAATATTTTTAAATCTGTTTATCTCTTCGAAACCGTAAACCCAGCACGGAAAAGCTGACTTATTATGGCAAAGGGGTTCATCCATGTCAACCCATTTGCTGCAAAGCTGGCCATCTTCGGTGCCAGGTATCGGCGAAAAATCAGCTAATTGAATTCGGATCCCCAGGTCATGTACTTTTTGCATGGAGTCTTCGACTTGCTGCAAATCACCTTTAGGATGGCCTAGAATTATGTAAGCGGTAATATTTTTTGGATTTGCCCCTGCTTTTATGAGAATTTCAACCGCTTTTTCGAATTCACTCTGATAAACCTTTCCACCTGTCATATCCTGCCAGAGAGGCGAACCGCTTTCATATCCGATGTAAAAAGTTTTGAAACCTGCCCTGACCATCCGCTCGGCAACCTGTTCATTTATAAACCTGGCATTTAACGCGTTTGGTGTATGAAGATTGATATTCGCGGGATGTTTGACAACATAATCCAAAAACGGCTTCAACACCTCATCAAATTTAAAAAGAAGTGAATCGTCATAAAATGCAATATTTTCAACTCCAAGTTCCGCCAGGTAATCAAATTCATCAAATGCCCTTTGCATATTTCTGACTTTAAATCCTCCGTAAACATTGGGCACACTGCAATAACTGCAGCTAAACGGACACCCATCAGTAATTTTCATAACACCGTTTCCCGGCTGTAAATATCCTTGCCAAAACGGCAGTGAAGTTAAATCGGGTTCAACATGCATATAGCTCCACAATTTTTCAAGGCATGTGCCTTTCAAAACAAAATCAGCACCCAGACCCTCGGCATGCTCATTACAGATCATAGCATAAACTCCGCCAAGAACAATCCGGGCACCCGGCAGCAGTTCTCTGACATCTTCAATAACTTCCTTATATCCCGGATACCAGTAAGTCATCACTGTCTGAATCAACACATAATCCACTTGCTCGCAATTTCGCAAAAAAATGCGAAAATCTTCTCTGGGCTTTCCAAACCTTCGGTAGTAACGTGGTATGTCTTTATAAATCTGGGGTTTCTCTATGATCTGCTGTGAAAATCTTCCTCTCCCAAATTCATCGACATCAGATGAACCGACCTCTCGATCCATATAATCGAAAAGTTCAATATCACAACTATTTTGCAGATAGCCGCCAACAGTCAATAAACCGTACGGCTTTAACCAGAAATCGTAAGCTGCAAAATCATATATCGGCGGGTTTACCAGAAGTACCTTTTTCATTAACCCGTAAACTCCCAATCCATAAAAAAACCCTCGAACATTTCGAGGGTTTCGTATTTCTTTCTAACAAATACTAGCTGATTTCAAAACGGACAAAGCGTTTTACCTTAGCTGTTCCGCCAAGCTTTTTAGCGGTATCAGAAACCAGTTTACCAACGGTAACTTCTTCGTTTTTCACAAATTTCTGATCGACAAGACAATTGTCAGCGAAAAACTTATTCATTTTTCCATCTACGATCTTGTCAATGATTTCCGCCGGTTTACCTTGCATCTGTGCGGCAGCGATTTCACGTTCTTTAGTAATCAATTCCGGTGAAACCTGGTCACGGTCAACAGCAACAGGTTTAGTTGCTGTTATGTGCATCGCAACTTCATTTGCGACATCTTTCAAACTGCCGTCATCTTTGGTATCACTTTCAATTTCAACCATTGCACCGGATTTACCATTGAAATGGATATAATTACCAACAACATTATTGCCTTCGACAACAAATTTTACAAAATCACCAACTTCGGTTTTTTCGCCGGTCTTTGCAACCATATCTGTTATAACTTCCGAAAAATTCTTACCTTCAATTTCGGTCTCGATTAAGGCAGCCGGACCTTCCTGGCTCTTGCTGGCTAGCATGTAAGAACCCATCACTTCCAGGGTTTTTAGAAAATCATCACTTTTAGCAACGAAATCCGTTTCACAACAAAGCATACCAAAAGCACAAGTATTATCTTTTTCGATATAAACTATTTTGCCTTCGCTGGTTTCACGCCCTGCACGTTTGGCCATTGTGGCTAAACCTTTTTTACGTAGAAGTTCTAACGCTTTATCTACGTCGCCGCCTGATTCACCAAGCGCCTTCTTGCAGTCCATCATGCCTTGACCGCTCATCTTGCGAAGTTTCATTACATCTCCAGCGGATATATCTGCCATTTTATTCGTACTCCAACTTCTGGGTTATAAACTCTTTAAACGGTAGTAAGCCGCATTCTAACTGGTCTTTTCTGCTGAAGCTTCTTGAGCTTCTTGAGATTCCTCATAATTCGGCTGGCTTGATTGTTCATCAGCACTTGCCAATGCCCTTCTACGGCTTCTTGGTTTTGCCTGAGGAGTCGGGGCCATTTGTTCATAGTTAACTGAAAGATTCTTGCCAACCAGAACTGATTCAGCCATTTCTTTAAGAAGTAAATTGATACTCTTCAAAGAATCATCGTTACACGGAATTGCGACATCAACCTGATCAGGATCGGAATCTGTATCAATAATTCCAATAGTCGGAATTCCCATACCTCGCGCTTCACGAAGTGCGATATATTCCTTACGGGTATCAACAACCACCATTACCCCCGGGGTTCTAGACATATTGCGAATCCCCTCGAGATTGGTTTTGATCTTTTCAAGTTCACGTTTAAGCCTTGATGCCTGCTTTTTACTTTCCTTTTCCAAAGCACCGGAAGTTTCCATCGCTTCAAGTTCTTCTAGCCTTGAAAGCCTGGAACGAATGGTACGGAAATTTGTAAGTGTTCCGCCAAGCCAACGCTCTGAAACATAGTGCATGCCGGTATCTGCGGCCGCTGTTTCAACGGCTTTCCTGGCTTGACGCTTTGTTCCAACAAAAATAACATCTTTTCCCGAAGAAACCACCTTAGTTAAGAGCTTTTTTGCTATCAACAAGCCCTTAAGTGTTTCCTTCACATCAATTACATGGATCATGCCGCGTTTGCTGTAGATGTACGGTGCCATCTTAGGATTCCAGCGACTGACCGCGTGTCCAAAATGTGAGCCCGCATTAATTAGTTCGCGAGCCAATTCCTTTGCCACGGGTACCTCCATAACATTAAATAATAGATTAATTGTCTCTTTAACGCAAAAAGACAAGTATGTAAATTTACATTAATCAAAATATCATGTCAAGGTATTTTGAACTAATTCACAACATTTATAACCAAAAAACGCAATTCCATGACATACTGCCAACATGGCAGTAAAAATTTCAAAGAAAAAAGGCTCAAATGGCAGTTGCAAAACCCTGTTCATATTCATTGCCCAGCATATAAATACTTGTTTTTAAAACATTTACAATAAACTGCCGCCTGATTCTATAATTTGGCACAAAAATTGCATTTTCTTCTATGTTCATATATGGAAGTTTTTTGATGAAGGCAAATGAAAATATAAATATTTTGCTAAGCCAGGCCAACTGGCCTTGGGCTCAGGCTGTAAGGCAGATTTTCGAACCGAGAGGAATAAATTCTCTTGTAATCGATGAGCCCTGCCAGGCGGTGGATTTGCTGGAAAAACGCCGGATACATACAGCTATTGTGGATATGGATTTAGAAAAAGCTAATGGATTGGCGACAATAAAAATTATAAAGTCGCATTTTCCATTGCTGCCGTGTATTTTGCTGGCTTCGCATGTAGAAAAAAAATTATTGGTTGAGGCCTTGGAACTCGATGTCTTCAGCGTGATCGAAAAACCTGTAGAATGGCCGATTTTTACTGACCAATTGAACAAACTATTCGTAAAACGTTTTAATATTACAGTTTTTAGTCAGGAAAATAATTGAAAGGAGCAAAAAAAACATGAAGATCAAACCATTGGCTGACAAAATACTTGTCGAAAGACTTCAGGCCGAATCAGTAACAGCTGGAGGGATCGTTCTTCCAGATTCCGCAAAAGAAAAACCCCAAAAGGGCAAAATTGCTGCAGTCGGCCCGGGAAAAGTTCTCGAAGACGGCTCAAGAAGCAAATTTGAAGTCAAAAAAGGCGATACTGTCCTGTTCACAAGCTACGCCGGCAGCGAAGTTAAAGTCGGCAGTACAGAATACCTGATCATGGACGAATCTGACGTATTGGCTATTATCGAAAAATAAAGTCTTGTAAATGAAGGAGAAAATCAAAAATGGCAGCTAAAAAAATAGCTTTTGATACAGAAGCAAGAGCCGCTATTCGCCAGGGAGTGAGAAAACTGGCAAGAGCGGTAAAGGTAACATTGGGTCCTTGCGGAAGAAATGTTATCCTTGAAAAATCATTCGGTTCACCGACCGTAACAAAAGACGGTGTAAGTGTGGCAAAAGAAATTGAACTTGAAGACACCTACGAAAATATGGGTGCACAAATGGTCAAGGAAGTCGCCAGCAAAACAAGCAACGTCGCCGGCGACGGCACAACCACTGCAACCATCCTCGCCGAGGCAATCTTTGAAGAAGGATTGAAAAATATTACCGCAGGCGCAAATGCGATGCAGGTCAAAAGAGGCATTGACAAAGCCGTTGAAGCTCTTGTCGCCGAATTGCAGAAAAGATCGATCGAGATCGAAACAAGCAAACAAGTCGAACAGGTAGCTACCTGCTCTGCCAATCAAGACAAAGAAATCGGCAAAGTCATGGCAAAGGCAATGGATAAGGTCGGCAAAGATGGTGTAATCACCGTTGAAGAAGGCCAGAGCCTTGAAACCATCGTCGAACTTGTCGAAGGTATGCAGTTTGACAAAGGCTACATCAGCCCGCATTTCGTCACAAACCTCGATAATATGACTGTTGAATTCGACAAACCTTACATTCTGATTCATGAGAAAAAAATCAGCAATGTTAAAACAATCGTACCTATCCTTGAAAAAGTAGCGAAACAAGGCAGACCTCTTTTGATCATCGCTGAAGATATCGAAGGCGAAGCACTCGCTACACTGGTTGTCAATAAACTTCGCGGTGTATTGAATATCGCTGCTGTCAAGGCTCCCGGCTTTGGCGACAGAAGAAAAGCGATGCTCGAAGACATCGCAGTACTCACTGGCGGCCAGGCCATTTTCGAAGATTTGGGCATTCAGCTCGAAAATATTGAACTTACCCAACTCGGTCAGGCTAAAAGAATCACCATCGATAAGGAAAATACCACCATTGTTGAAGGTGCCGGAACAACAGAGGCTATCAAAGGACGTATCGAACAGGTTAAACTGGAAATCGAACGTTCAACCAGCGATTATGACATCGAAAAACTCCAGGAAAGACTTGCAAAACTTTCCGGCGGTGTTGCTCAGATCAATGTAGGCGCTGCAACCGAAGCTGAAATGAAAGAGAAAAAAGCACGTGTTGAAGATGCGCTCCACGCCTGCCGTGCTGCGGTAGAAGAAGGCATTCTTCCTGGCGGGGGTATTTCATCCTTGAAAGTTCTTTCAGTTCTCGATAAGGTAAAATGTATTGGCGACGAGTCGATCGGCGTTAATATTGTCAAGCGTGCTGTTGTTGCACCTCTAAAACAGATCGCTTTAAACGCAGGTCTTGACGGTTCGATTGTCGCTCAGAAAGTGATGGAAAACGCAGAATTTAACTATGGCTATGACGCACTTAATAAAAAGTACGGCGATATGTTGAGTTTCGGCGTTTTAGTTCCGACAAAAGTTGAGCGTACCGCTCTGCAAAACGGCGCATCGATCGCTTCACTGCTTCTAACTACAGACGCGATCGTCAGCGAAATTCCAAAAGATAAAAAATCTTCACCTGCAATGCCGGGCGAGGATATGTATTAAAATTTCAGTTGGTCGAGCCCTCCGAATTCTCGGGGGGCTTCACCCCTGAAAGGGACGTTTTATGATTTTCAGAAAATACAATACTTTTTTCCACCAGGTAAACAAAGGGTTTGCAAAAGGCATGTTTTTGCTCGGCCTGCTACTGATCGGCTTTGCGATGCTCGTGTGGGTCCTGAGGGAAGTATTCGCATTTATAGCGGCAGGAATATTCATCATCGCAGGTATAGGCTGCTGTGTAACAGCTGTAAAAGCATGGTTCTACGCATCACGTTTTAAAACTCCAAAATCAAACGAACAAGCCTACCGCAAAAATGTAACCATCCATTACGAAGAACGGGACTTATAAATCCGGTCATCCCTGAATACTTTTAATACTCATAAATTTTATCATTGATTATCAGCCTCATTATCGCCGGACTGCCCTTTTTATCCACTTTTATATCAACCAGAACCTGTCCCTCGCCTTGCCATTTGCGAATCTGATCATTTATTTCGCGTCTCATCTCTTCAGGCATATAAAATTTTTCTATCCCGAACTTCAAATCCCGACCAGACGCCCTGCCTTTAATTACAACTTGATCACCCCCAACCTTTTTGGGCCATTCTGCATAATAAGACTTTGCCTTATAAATTTCATTTTGATCTTTCTCTAAGATCACATAAACATCTTGACCCGGTTCAAACTCTCGCCGAACCTGAGAAAAATCATAGCTAAGTACAACATAATAGCCTGACAAAATATCATAAGGATCTACGGGAACAGTTTCAACCCTGATCTCCTTGCCGGTTTGGAGCGTATAAATTTTCCCGATCGGGATAGCCGCAAGTATCAAACTTTGTACAGCAACAGCAAGAACAAATAAAACAGTTTTCTTAGCCATTATAACCCCTCCTTGCCTTTGCATATTTTTCAAATATTACTCCGCCAACCAACAATAAAATTCCACAACCGACAAACACCGCGGCTTTGATCATCAACTCCGTTTCATATTCCAACGCACGCGATATAATTAATAATCCCAGCATAACAACACCAATCCAGAACATTGTCCTGTTTGCATTTTTAATTCCTTCCGACAAACTGTAAACAGCTGTTATCAGCCATATCAAATTCGCAGCAAAAACTGCCGGATATGGCGATAACAAGCAGTTCGAGTAAATTGCCGCCGAACCAAAAATAATTGCCAGCAGAGCAACTACTATCGAAAATTTGCTTTCAAATTCATTTTTATCAGCTTTGATATAAGCATACGCGAACAGCCCCAAGCCACCCAAAATAGAAACTGCAAGAGGTGCCAGAGTCATCCATTTTTCGGCTAAATTTTGAATAACCAATGGTAACTTGATTTCGCCAGCCATGTCAACGAAACTGGTTAGATATATGAAAAAGTATAGAAACAAAAATGCCCATACCATTAATGAATTGGAAAATGATTTATATTTTTTGCCCGAAACCAACCCCAAAGCAAGGTATAAAATAGAAATTGAACAAGCAGCTACGATTATTCCCAGGTACTCTATTCCAACTCCAGCCGTAAATATTATCCCAACAGCAACCGCAATCAAGCTTAGAGAAAACAAAAACACTGAATGTTTCCAGAAACAGTAAATCCAAAATACAACGGCCCCAACTAAAGGATAAATAGAAAAAGGATTTAAATTTTCATCCCAATAAAACCTTTCCATACCCGCAATAAAACCGGCAAAACTTACCACAATCGCAATGAACATGTTAGGCGAACTTCCTGTCAAATAAGCCATAACCGCAGCACCTAACGCCCAAACCATCGCTGCATTACTAAAATGTCCATCGATATGATAAATCTGGGCAATCAAACCAATATTTGCACCAAAAACAAGCGTCCCTAAAACAACAAGCGAATGGCCCAGCTTCGGGGCATTGGCTTTTATCTGCCACAGGTAAAAACCGGTAAAATGAAATCCAAGCATCGCGGCAAATAATATTCCCAGCTTTGCCATTTTCGGAATTGCTTCCCAATGTGCCGCAACAAAACTAATTATCCCGATCCCTATCAAAGAAGCGGCAATCAGGTAAATAACAGAAAACAACGTACTGAGCATCTCGCCCTTTAGATCATCAAGATTGTACATCCTCGCTATAGTATTTCCCTGCTCAGCCGAAATAATCTCTTCACTCTTCCAGAACCTCAATTCCGTCTGCAGATACTTACGAAAATCTTTCGACACCTTCCTTTTACCATCCATAGAAACCTCTTGAGTTAAAATTTATACGCTACCCCTGCCAAAAAACTAAAAATACCGTCTTCGCTGACAATGGGGCTGTCCTGGATATCGTCATCCAGCCACGTGTACTCAAAACCTGCTATCAAATCCCATTTTTCGGCCAGAACGTAAATAATATTTACCCCAGCCGAATAATTTATCCCACTGCCTGTATTGTAAGCCGGCCGTCCCGCTATCGACTCTCCGCTTCGAACACCATAATAGTAATCCGCAAGATCACTACTCAGATAACTGGCACTAACATTGGGTATAACCGACAATCCTTCAACAGCAAACGCGTTTGATATCCGCCTGGAAAAACCGACCTCAAATTCGTGACCCTGATGCTCAGACAATAAATCAGCAACCCAGCTCAAACGCAGCATCCCAAATTCTGTTTTAAATTCAACCTCCGCTCCGCCGTCCAGCGTCATATCCCTGTCATCCATTCCCGCAAGAGTATCGCTGTCATCTTCCTCGTAGCCATCAAATCTCCACTGCAAAATAGGCGAAAACTTTATATCTTCAGTTTTATATAATTCATAACCCAGGCGAGTCCCCTCAAAGAAAAAATTTCGATAATACAACCTCGCAAATGGTATCACATAAACTTCCGTATCAACCCCTTCGTAAGGCTTTTCCGAAATTATTGCTCCCGCACCCAAACTTCCTTTAACTTCATAAGTAAACGCATCCCACCAACTATCCTGTGCAAAACAATCAACTGTTATTCCCAAAATCAAACATAAAATCAAACTTTTAATCCTCATTTTTTTCTCCTTTTAACAATATGTTTTTCTTTATTTTTCCACACTATAATCCCATACAAAACAGCCGCCAATCCAAAGCATATCAAGCTTATAAATTTCACTTTTTCATCTGCATCCGGTCCCAATATCCTGTATGTGCTGTTATACCTTTGCCACGGCCAGAATATACCAACATCATACCAGCAAAACGCATCTAGCACAACGTGAAAAATAGCACCAAGTACACCCCCCGCTATCATCTTGCCTAACGTCGGCTGATAGTTTAACTTAAAGATTCCCATAAACCACTTGAAAAATCTGCGAAACGGAAAAGCCGCAAACGCAAGAATAACCCCCGCCAAGCTTGCACCTATCAATGTATGAAAAAATTTATGAACCGGCAAACCCGGAAAAAATATCATATCAACAAGAACTTCAACATCAACAGCTACATTAGCCAAAATAAATAAAGGCAAATCGAACCGCTTGTAAAATGGCAGCCCTATCAAACCCGCTGGCCCAAAATGGTAAGGTGTAAACGGCACTTCTACCCTTTCAAATATTCTCCCTTGTTCAAATATTCTTTCACATAGTCCGCAACCGCATCTTCCATAGCGGTCAATTCTTTATCAAACCCCGCCTGGCGAATTTTACTTATATCCGCTTGAGTAAAATATTGGTACTTGCCCTTGAGATGGTCAGGCATTTCAATATACTCGATCTTTCTCTCAACCCCAATCGCGTCAAATACCGCCCCCGCCAGATCATTCCAGCACCTCGCCCGGCCTGTCCCGACATTGAATAATCCGCTCACATCAGGATTATCATAAAAAAACAAAGTCATATCAACCGCATCTTTGATATAAACAAAATCCCTGGCCTGCCCGCCATGCTCATACTCATCCCTGTCAGACTTGAAAAGCTTAACTTTACCATCATTCAAAATCTGATAATAAGCCTTATGAACAAACGATCGCATTTCACCCTTATGATATTCGTTTGGGCCGTAAACATTAAAATACTTCAGTCCAGCAATCTTATCCAGCATACCCATCCGCCTGGCCCATAGATCAAACATCTGTTTCGAATAACCATACATATTCAAGGGCTTTAAATCCTGAATACGGCTTTGATCATCTTTGAAACCCGATTCAATATCTCCATACGTCGCTGCACTCGATGCATAAATAAATCTTGCATCATTTTCCACCGCCCAGCCGGCAAGAATCTTACTGCACTCATAATTATTACGCAGAAGATAACTGCAATCTGTCTCGGTAGTACTCGAGCAGGCACCTAAATGAAATATGGCATCAACTGCAAAATCAATCTGATCTTCCATGGCAAGCTGAAGGAAATCTTCCTTTTCGACATAATCAACATAATCGAGTCCTACGAGATTTTTCCACTTTTCACTTTTGCCAAGATGATCAACGATCAAAATATCATTTTCCCCCCTTGCATTTAAAGCTGCAACTATTGCCGAACCAATAAAACCACTACCGCCTGTAACTACTATCATCTTAATCTCCAACTTGCATTTTTACATTAAATTAAGCATAAAATACTCATCCGTCAACCAAAATCAGCGCACAAAAAAAGCCAGACTTAAAAAGCCTGGCTCTAATAAGCGTATCCTGTACCTCGCTTAGCACATAGCTATATAGCTGGCAATTGCAAGTAACAGAATACGCCTTTTCGGCATAAAAAACGGCATCCACTTATTGTAATAAAATTTACTAATCATCACCGGTCCCTTCAAAAAATGTCAACTTTTCCTGTTATCATCAACATCTCTTTCGATGAGCTGATTATAACATAAAAAAGACCATTTTCCAAATAAAAAGAGGGTCCGGGAATTCTAAGTCATTTATTTACATATATTTAAAAATTTTTACCACGATCAATATTTTTCAGAAAAACCATTTACTCTTTGTAAATATCTCGGTTTTCATAGATTTTGTTACAAATTCGCGTTATTTGGTCAACTTGATCACAAATTTTATCCAACTGATTGGCCCTTACGCAACCTTCCACATCTTTGGCCATATCCGCCAACTCTGGAAAACCTGCACTGGAACTGGAACCTTTTAAATCGTGAGCAAGTTCCCTAAGCAAATCTATATTATTGGCAGCCAACGCTTCGGATATCTTTTTAACTGTTTGCGGCAGTCGTTGAGTAAAGATATCCACAACTGGAAGTAAATCTTCATCTTTTATCAATTCTGATACGATCAGATCATCATCACTGCCTTTAAGTTCTTGCAATTTGTTTTCTTTTGGACTTTCACTTTTACCCTGCTCATTATTACTACCCAAAAACTTCTCTACCATAGCAAAGAGTTTCTCCTGTTTTACAGGCTTCGATAAATACTCATCACAACCAGACTGTTTGCATTTATTCATATCCTCGCTCATAGCGTTAGCTGTCAAAGCCACGATAGGCGTTTTTATTTGTTTACTTCTTATAACCGCTGTGGCCTCATAACCGTTCATGTTCGGCATCTGCATATCCATGAAGATCAAATCAAATTGCTCATTTTCTACCTTTTCAACTGCTATCTTTCCGTCACCTGCTATTGTAACATCCAACCCAACCTTACTGAGCAGTAAATTTATCAACATCTGGTTAGATGGGTTATCCTCAGCAACAAGCACTTTACCGGTAAAATTAGTTTTACCTTCTTTTTCAGGCTGAGTACTTTGATTTACATATTCATACTTATCCATCTTCGGAAGATTGTTTATATCAACTCCAGCCGGCAATTGAATACTAAATACGGAGCCCTTACCTTCTATGCTTTTAACACTAACTTTACCGCCAAGTATCTCTGTTAACTGTTTTGTGATCGACAATCCCAGTCCGGTACCACCGTATTTCCTGGTAGTACTTCCATCTGCCTGAGAAAACGCATCAAATATCTCTGAAAGTTTACTCTGGGAAATACCTATGCCGCTATCTTCAACATCAAACCTGATATAATCTTTGCCATCGATTCTCTTTGTACTTATGTTTAAGTAAACATGGCCTTGACTAGTAAATTTAAGTGCATTGTTTACAAGATTTATAAGACATTGTTTCAATCTTGCCGGGTCTGTTTTTATAACCAATGGCAGACTGCTGCATTGCAGGATTTCAAATTTCAGATTTTTTTGATTAGCCATTGGCCTCATCATCGAATCGATTTCACAAATAAGCTCACCTATCGGAAATTCTATCACTTCGGTCTCCAGCTTACCCGCTTCGATCTTAGAAAAATCGAGAATATCATTAATCAGCTGCAGCAAGTGAGATGCCGAAGCACGAATAGTATTTACAAACTTAAGTTGTTCTTCTGTCAATTTATCCTGAGCAAGGATATCACTAAAACCAATTATGGAATTCATCGGTGTACGAATTTCATGGCTCATATTTGCAAGGAACTGGCTTTTAGCCTTATTTGCATGAATAGCTTCTTCCGCAATTATTTGCGCGCTGTCTATAGATTCTTTCAATCTTACATTGATCTCTTCTGCCTGCTTCTTGGCTTCCTCTGCTTCTTTCATCAGTTTAACTGCTGCCTTTTGAGACTGCTCAAGAGCTTTGCTTCGAATTTCCAAAGCTGAATTGGCTTTACTGAGTTGTTCTTGAGCATCTTTCTGTTCAGTTATATCTACAAAAGTTTCAAGAAAATGCTCTCTGCCGTTGAGTTTAACAGTAACATGAGTCTTCAAAATCGGAAGCTCGGCCATATCCGATCTAAGCAAAATCCTTTCAGACTGTTCTAATTTTTCCCCTCCATCACATGCATTGCCTTGTTCAATATCAGTACCGCAAAGGATTTTCTTGCATTTTCTTCCAATAAGATCTCCCTTTTCATACTTGAGCAAATTCAATGCTTTTGAATTGGTATCGACTATCTTATGTGTCTCTTTATCAATTAGAACTACTCCCACTGGCAATGAATTCAAAAGCACCTTCATTCTTTCCCTGCCCTCATGAAGTGCCCGCTCGGCTTCTTTGCGTTCGGTTACATCGATCATGTATTCTATAACTTCTGTAACCTCATTTTTCTCATTCAAAACGGGGTAAGCGTAAACTTCTATATCCTTGTTTATACCGAGATTATCACGAGCAATCGTCTCAAATCTTACAGGTTTTTTGGTTTTCTTGACTTCATTAACTGGACAATCACACTTATCTTCACAATTTTGATCCAGCCCTTTGATTAACTTATGACACTTGATAGTACCATTATCTTCATGGATATCGTTCCATTTATCCGCTGCAGCATTTGAAAGTTTAACAGTAAAATCATTGGCATCGATCACGCAAAACGGATGTGTCAATGAATCGATCGATTTCTTCAAAAACTTTTCTGAATTCAAAATTTCAAGCGACTGAGCCTTAAGCGTTCTCTTGATGCGTTTAAGTATCGAATACAAAAGAACCAAGGTTACCGTACCCACAAGCAGTACTGCAAAGCTCAGCATAATCGTGTTAGCGTATGCCTTTTTACTGATATTGGAAACATCAGTCAAAATGATCATATCTACAAGATTTTCTTCATCATCAAATAAAGAAAAGAAACCACCGTACAGATTGTTTTCTAATTTATAAACATGTATCTTATTCTCTCTATCGCGTTCACGGCTGACTATATTTTTAAGCTGTTCTAGAACTATTTCTTTGGATTTTTTCAAAAGCCTACTCTGTTCCAGAACCCTACTGGTATCAGTGGTGGGTAATATAAGAATCTCGCTGTCTTTGTAAATATTCGAAGCAAAACTGATATGCCCGCTGAAAATCTTGCTGATTTCACAAAAACCTATACACTCACCATCTTGTTTGATCATCTTTGTTGTTTTTAATTCATAGCTATCATCTGTGATAGGATAAATTTGATTTCTATAATCTCTGCTTTTAAAGTCAATTGGCTGAGCTGTTATTTTGCAGTTAAAACCACAATCCTTAACTTTACTGCAATAAAGATTATTTCCGGTCGAATCATAAAGTTTAAAATGCAAAGCATCATTTTCTGACACATTCCTGAACTGCAGGCTGTCAAATCTTTTCGATAATTCAGCCGTATTTTTTTCACGCATAGCCGAGTAAAATTTATCACCCGAGAACAGTTTATCCATCGTATTTTTTATAACTGCCTCATCGCGTTCGAATGCATACTGGAGAAACAATGTTATTTCATTAATTTCCTGGCGTGTGTAATCATCCATTTGTGATGAAGCAAACCGGAAAACAGTAATCACCGTTGTGGTAAAAATAATTAATATCAACCCGATTATGGGAATAAGAATCTTACGTACAATGTTCTTTCCTGGGTATATCTTTCCAGAACTCATTTTCAAACTCATCAATGCTCCAATTTTCTTCATGTTTAGCTTAATGATCCTATTCCCTTAAATTTCATGATCGCTAAAACTGCTAAACTAGCTAACACGAATATAATCGGCAATTATGGATGGAAACTTACGTCAAACATCAAAAAAAACTGGACTGACGGTCAAGGGCCGATAAAAAAAGCAAATCCGACCGGCATTTGAAAAAATGCTTTGCCAACTTCTACTTTATTTATCATGTACAAAAATTTAAAATCTGAAAAATTTTAAATTAGTCCGATAAGCCGCACCGATCAAGTCTTAACAAATGGAGATAACTCCCTGAGTCGGTTTATAATTGCGGGCATCTTTTCAATTACAAAATCAACTTCTTGATCTGTATTGAACCTGCTTAAGCTAAAACGGATTGAACCGTGAGCTGCTGTAAAAGGAATTCCCATCGCACGCAAAACATGAGATGGCTCAAGCGAACCCGACGTACATGCAGACCCTGAACTCGCACATATACCAAATCTGTTCATCATCAGCAATATAGCTTCACCTTCAATGAATTCAAAACTAATGTTGGTTGTATTGGGCAGCCTTTCACCAACACCATTTACCATGCATTCACTGCAGCTGCCAAGAAGCCCCTTTTCAAGCCTGTCTCGCATTTGTCTGACACGGGTATTTTCTTCTTCTAAATATTGTCCCGCAATCTCACATGCCCTGCCCAAACCTATTATACCTGCAGTATTTTCGGTTCCCGCTCGCCTGCCGTGTTCCTGGTGGCCGCCCATTATAAAAGGTGAAAGCCTTGTGCCTTTTCGCACATACAAAACCCCTATACCTTTTGGCCCATGAAGTTTATGACCGCTCAAACTCAACATATCTACAGCGGAATCTTTCAAATCAAGCGGTATCTTACCAACAGCTTGAACAGCATCGGTATGAAAAATAACCCCTTTAGTCTTGCACAGTTGTGCAATTTTTTCCACAGGAAAAATAACGCCGGTTTCATTATTCGCCCACATTATCGAAACTATCGCGGTATCTTCGTCAAGCTCACCTTCGAACTGGTCCATATCGAAATTACCATCACGATCAACACCAATTTCAACAACGCTGTAACCACGATTTTCCAAATCTCTGCAAGTTGTCAATACCGCCGGATGTTCAACACGTGACGTAATGATCTTTTGCCTATTCGGATACGCTCCAAGCGTACCAATTATAGCACTGTTATCACTTTCGGTTCCACCACTGGTAAATATCACTTCGGATGAATTACAGTTTAAAAGTTTAGCAACCCTTTCTCTGGCCTGATTAATTTTCTGGCCAACCTGCCCGCCGAAAGAATGCATACTGGACGGATTACCGTAAAGCTCACTAAAATATGGCATCATCTCATCTAAAACTGCTTCATCGGTTTTAGTGGTAGCATTATTATCCATATATATTATGTTACTTGTTTCCATTTTGGTCCCCTTATTTTTAAAAATCCTGATGTTTATGATCGGGACTAACTGAATCCTTGTCCTCTTCCACTATTATTGAGTCTGTCACAAATTCCCGCAGCTTCGCCTGCACAACGTCACGCATCGTAAATTCAGCCATCTTGCATTGAGCGCACATTCCGCGAAACGCAACAATTACTTTATTTCCTAAAACATCAACAAGTTCGATATCGCCGCCATGACCTCGCAAACTGGGCCTGACCTGCTCATTGATGGTCTGCTGTATCAACTGGATTTTCTGAATATTGGTCAGCTTTTTCGGCTTGGCTATTTCCTTTTTCTCAGCTTTTTTAACTTCAGGCCGAAGCTTACTTATAATCTTTTCAATTTCACCCTTGCATGCGCCGCAGCCTCCCCCTGCCTTGCAATAATTGGTCACTTCTTCGACGGTGTTGAGACTATTTTCCAGAACAACCCGTTCAATCTCTTTATCCGTAACTCCAAAACAAGTGCACACTACATTACCTTCAAGCTTCTTAACAACTTTACCGTGCGTTCTGTGATTTTCTATCGCAGCCTCGAGCGCCTCTTTACCCATTACAGAACAGTGCATTTTCTGTTCAGGCAACCCGCCTAAAAAATCCGCAATGTCTTTATTCGTTACCTTTTCTGCTTGATCAAGTGTCATACCCTTTATAATCTCAGTCAATGCAGATGAAGAAGCAATTGCACTTGCACATCCAAATGTTTTGAATTTCACATCCGCAATTTTGCCATCATCACCAAGCTTAAAAGTCAGCTTCAAGGCATCGCCGCACGCAAGCGAACCAACTTCGCCCGTCCCGTCAGGATTTTCAATTTCTCCAACATTCCTTGGATTTGTAAAGTGTTCAAATACCTTATCAGTATATTCCCACATAATGTATTTTCCTTAAATTAACACAATCTCTAAACCTTAGATAGAGCATATTCGAAATCATCAATTATATCATCAATATTTTCTGTTCCAACCGAAACACGTATATAATCATCCGATACTCCAGCAGCGATCAATTCATCGCTGCTCAGTTGCTGATGCGTCGTACTTGCCGGATGAATAACGAGAGTCTTACTGTCTAATATATTCGCG
>CAZITB010000002.1:0-53874 GCA_964542055.1 uncultured Candidatus Kuenenia sp. | reverse complement strand
TGATTTGATTCGGCGGCTCCCGCCGCACGGCTCTCTTGAGTTTCCAATCTCATCGCTTGGGCGATAGAGTTTTTATGATTCGGGGGCTTGGGTTGCATGGATGATAGAAATTATATTGCTCTTTCAGAGCGTGGGAACGGGGGGCGCTATTTACCCAGGGCGTTGCCCTGGGCTAAGTTATTTTGCCCCTTTGGGGCGTGAGGTTTGAGTTTTTTTCGGGTCGCTTGCGCTCCGCGCTGGTGGGATTTGGTTTCCAAGTTTGATCGGTTGCTTGGGTGAATAGTGTTTCGTGCAATTCCTATCTCATCGCTTCCGCGATAGAGCTTTTTTCTGGTTGCTAACGACCCCTACTGCGGGTGGTTTTGTTGAACTTGGCTGGTTGGGTTAAGGTTGGTTTTCCAGTTGGGGTGGAATCGCTGAAGCCAATCTGGTAGTTGTTGGAATTTTACATTTTTCCAGAGGCCGATGTTGTTTTTTTTGGCTTTTTGCATTAGGGTTCTAAATTTGATGAAGTGGGTGTGCTGGAATCGCAGGTCGGCGTAGGCGTGGCCGGTTTCGATTAAGAGCTGGTTGAAGTTTGTTCCATCAGGAAGTTGGGTATAGCAGAGGAGGCGGCCGTATTTGTCGCGGGTGGGGCTGATGGGGTCGAGGAGGATTTTGACTTTTTTGTTTAGCAGTTTCTGTTTTGTGAATTGGGCGGCTTGTGGGCCGTAGTGCATGATGGGTGAGCCGGGTTTTTTTGTTTCGGGGGTATCTACGCCGAGCAGGCGGATGCGTGTGTTTTTGCGGGCGGGGTCGGGTTGGTCAATGTCGAAAGTGTCGCCGTCGGCAATGTATATTACTGTGAAGGTTTTGTTGTGGAATGCTGCGTAATCGGCGGAGGGGGAAGTTTGTTTTGTGACAGGTATGACGGCAGGGGTGAAGTAGAGGCGGTCGATCAATGAAAGGGAGAGGATGAAAATGATTACAGCTGAAATGATGAAATTTCTTTTTTGCCTGGAAAGTGTGAAGATGTTTTTATTGTTGGCCATAAAATAAAAAAAGACCCCTTTGGGAAGGGGCCTTTGATTTTACCTTTAGCTTCGCAGTTGGGCGGGTTTATCGAGTTCGAACGCATCGCATACGGCGATAAGAGCGGTTTGGGCCTGGTCTTCATCTACGATGCAGCTGATTCTGATTTCGCTGGTTGTGATAGAGTCGATGTTGATTTTTGCTTTTGCGAGAGCCTGGAACATTTTGTCGGCGACGCCGTAATGGCTTCTCATTCCGACGCCAACGACAGAAACTTCTGCGATGTCCTGGCGGACGAAGGTTTCATCGAAAGTTACATCTTTTTTGAGTTCCTCGATGGCCTGTTGGGCATCTTCAAGGTCAGAACTGTTGACGGTGAACGAAAGATTTGCTTTTGACTGGCTTGTTTCTGTCTGGATGATGTCATTTACGCTGACTTTTGAACTTGCCAGATGAGCGAAAATTTTTGCAGCGTTGCCGGGGGTGTTTTCAACTCCGATCATTGTGATCTTTGCCAGATTTGTTTGTGATGTTGCACCTGAAACTAATATACCTTCCATTTGCGGCACCTCGTGTGTAATTATGGTTCCTTCGATATCTTCACTACTACTTCTTACGTGTATAGTTACATCATACTTTTTGCCGAATTCGATTGCTCTTGAGTGCATAACGCCAGCACCGAGTGATGCGAGTTCGAGCATTTCATCGTAGCTGATGGTTTTCATTTTAACCGCTTTTGTATAAATGCGGGGGTCGGTTGAATATATGCCGTCCACGTCGGTGTAAATTTCACAAACGTCGGCTCCAAGTGCGGCGGCCAGTGCGACGGCGGAAGTATCTGATCCGCCTCTTCCGAGAGTTGTAATATTTCCGTGCTGGTCAACCCCCTGAAAACCGGCAGCTATAACGATGTGTCCGTCGTCGAGATGTTTGTGTACGGCCTGGGCGTTGATGCTTTGAATTCTTGCTTTGCTGTGGACGGAATCTGTGAGCATCCCGATCTGGGATCCTGTCATGCTGATAGCTTTGTTTCCCATCGAAGCCAGAGCGATTGCAATTAATGAAACGGTTTGCTGTTCGCCTGTGCTTAGAAGCTGGTCCATTTCTCTTTTTGGAGGGTTTGGGTTTAATTCTTTAGCATCAGCGATTAGCTGATCGGTTTGTTTGCCTCTTGCGGAGGCAACCATTACTACCTGATTTCCTTTTTCAACTTCCGCGATAGCTCTTTTTGCGGCTCGTTTTATCTTTTGAGCATCAGCAACTGAAGTTCCGCCGAATTTTTGTACTACAATAGCCATAAGTCGCTTTCTTGTTTAGTTCAGATTTTTAGAAAATATTCCATAAGTTCAGAGCCGTTTTCAATGTATAATGCAGTTTTTTGAGCATTTGGTTCAGAAAAAGACTCTTTAAGTACGCCATCTACCTTTGTGCCGGCCATCGCGAATGGTACCGGATCGCCCGAATGTGCCTGTGTTCGGACGGGTGTAGGGTGGTCAGGCATGACTAGTATACGCCATGAGGGATATGTTTTCAAGTGTTCAAGAACGGGACCTACAATAAATTTATCTATGTTTTCTACCGCGAGCTTTTTTATGTCCGCACTGCCGGCGTGGCCAGCTTCGTCGGGTGCTTCGACATGGACGAGGATGATGTCGTTGTCTTGGAGAGCTTTTATTGCTGCTGAAGCTTTTCCGGTGTAATTTGTATCAACGTATCCTGTGGCGCCGGGGACATCTATGAGGTCGAAGCCGATGAGCTTTGCAAGGCCCCTTACAAGGTCAACGGCGGTAATCGCGGCACCTTTTAAGCCGAACTTTCTGGAGAATTTGTCGAGGAATGCCTGCTGGCCCTGGCCCCATAGCCAAATTGAGCTGACGGGGTTTTCGCCGAGGTCTTTTCTTACCTTGTTAATTTCGTGCTGAGCGAAGAATTGCTGAGAACGTGCCATCAGATCGACGAGTAACTCGGAGCCTTTGCCTTTTGGCAGGTTTTTATCTACCGGCTGGCCGATGATGTCGTGAGGCGGTTGAGTTTTTACCTTAAAGTTCTGGTTATGCATCAAACATAAATGGCGGTAACTTACGCCGGTGTAGAATTTGATGTCAGGGTTTTCAATGGCTTGGGCGAAATCGTTAATTAGAATGTTTGCTTCTTTTGTTGGGATATGTCCGGCTGAGTGGTCGGCCATGTTTTTGTCTGAAAATGTTACCAGATTGCAGCGGAATATCCAGTCATCTTGTTTCATGGGTATGCCCATGGCGGCGGCTTCTATGGGAGCGCGGCCTGAATAGTATTGGTTGGGGTCGTAGCCGAGCAGGGACATCATGGCGACGTCGCTTCCGGGTGTGAAGTTTTTTGGTACTGTTTTGGCCATGCCTTGCTTGCCGTTTTTTGATATCCAGTCTATGTTGGGTGTATGGGCAGCTTCAATTACAGTTTTGCCGCCGTAAATTTCCTGGGGTTCGTCGGCAGCGCCGTCTGGTATTATTATTACATATTTAGGTTTCAATCTAGGTTATCCTTTGGAATATCAACAATTCTAATGCATACCGGTTTTGAAGTTATGAAATCAGCCTCTTCGAGTTTTGTAAGGGCTTTGTCAACGTTTTTCTGCTTTGTCTTGTGAGTTGTTATTACAACGGGTACGCTGTTTTCCGGGCCGGTTCCTTCGTGCTGAAGTGCGCCTGAAATGCTTATGTCATGGTTTGCCAAAATTTTACTGTATTTTGCGAAAACGCCCGGTTCGTCCTTTGCCATGAGTCTGATATAGAATCTTTTTTTGATATCGCTTAGGTTTTTGATCATCGATTCAACTTTATCGCGGGAGGCGAGTTTGAGGCTGTTGAAGATGGTCAGAGAGTTTCCAAGTGCCACTTCGATTATGTCGGAAACTACGGCGCTTGCAGTTGGCATCATTCCTGCTCCTCTTCCGTAGAACATTGTCTGGCCGACTGAATCGCCGAATATGCTTACGGCATTGAATGATCCTTCAACTCTTGCGAGGGCGTCATCGCTGTGGAGCAGAGATGGATGGACTCTGAGTGAGATTTTTTCTTGGGCTTCTTTTCTTCCGATCGCGAGTAGTTTGAGGGTGTAGCCTAATTCCTGAGCATAACGAATGTCTTCGATGGAGATGTTTTCAATGCCTTCTATATAGAGGTCGGACATTTTGAATTCATAGCCGAAAGCGAAGGAAGACATTATTACCAGCTTGTGTGCGCTGTCGTGGCCGTTTATGTCGAGTGTTGGGTCTGCTTCTGCGAATCCTTTTTGCTGGGCTTGCTTTAGTGCTGTATTGAAGTCCAGGCCGTTGTCGGTCATGTTTGAGAGTATGAAGTTGCATGTGCCGTTTACGATTCCGTAAATTGCGTTTATATTATTGGCTGAAAGTCCGCAGCGTATAGCGGAAATGATCGGTATACCGCCTGCGCAGCTTGCTTCGAAAGCGATGCATTTTTTGTTTTGTTTGGCGGTTCGGTATAGCTCGTTACCGTATTCTGCTAGCAGGGCTTTGTTTGCGGTTACTACGTGTTTGCCGGAATTGAGCAGTTTTTTATGGAGATCGAGGGCGAAGGTAGTGCCGCCGATGAGTTCTACGGCAATATCGATGGTATCGTCGTTTAGAAGTCTGTCCAAATCGTCCGTGAGGAGACCCTGGGGCAGGTCAAGGGGTCTTTTTGATGTTGTATCCTTATCAACTATGCACGTTAGCTCGAGTTCCAGCCCTGTTTTGTGTTTTATCTGTTTATTTTGCTCGAGGAGAATTCTGGCGACTCCGGTGCCTACTACACCGAATCCGACCAGACCGATTTTTATTTTTTTAGACATATTAGACCTTTTGAAAAACATTTAAGCACCGAAATTAAAAGCTAAAATCGGAAAAAAGTCAAGGGATTTCGAAAGTTTTGAGCAAAGTCCAAGGTAACTACACAGATGCAGCAGTTTGTGGGTTGGCAGCTTGTGAGATGTTGTATTGCTTGACTTTGGCGTATAGAGTGGCCCTGGTAATTCCCAGGAGGCTTGCGGCCTGCGTTTTTTGCCAGTTTGTTTCCTTTAATGCTCTTGAGATGAGTTCTTTTTCTGCTTTTTCGAGGCTGAAATCGGTTAATGAGGATACGGCAGATTGTTCATCGCCTTCGAAAATGTTTTCCGGGTAGAGCATCAGGTTTGAAAGTCCGATTTTGTCGGTAGTTTCGAGTAGGATAGCACGGTCTATAACGTTTTTAAGTTCTCTGACATTGCCAGGCCAGTCGTGCTGGGTCAGTGCTTTTTCGGCCAGCTTTGTAAAACCTTTGATTTTGCCAGTCTTTTCGGGGCAGATGTCTGAGATGTTTAAAAAATATTGTGCCAGTGTGAGTATGTCCTCCTGTCGCTGGGGCGATTTCAATGGTGATAGAGTGACCGGACAAACGGAAAGTCTGTAGTATAGGTCGATTCTGAATTTTTTATTTTTCGCTTCTTCTGCCAGATTTAAATTGCTGGAAGCTATTATTGTCGCGTTTGTTTTTAAGTCTTTTATTCCGCCTACTTTACGGAAGGTTTTTTCCTGTATAACCCTTAGCAGTTTCGCCTGGAGTTCGAGGGGCATTTCGCTAATTTCATCGAGGAAAATGGTGCCGTTTTCTGCTATTTCGATCAAGCCTGTTTTTTCTTTTTCTGCCCCGGTGAATGAGCCTTTTTCATGGCCGAAGAGTTCTGATTCGAGCAGGTTGGCAGTTAGGGCGGCGCAGTTGATTGCAACGAAATTTTTGCTTGATCCGTGTCTGATTGTATGGATCGCTTTTGCTGCGAGTTCTTTGCCGGTTCCGGTTTCGCCGACGATCAGAACGGGATTGCACTGGCTGTGGGCGATAATTTCGATCAATTTGATTGTGCGTCTTGCGGCGGGGCTTTTTCCTGCCATTTCGATTTCTGGTGGTAAATTTTCCAGGAAGAATTCTGATAAATGATCTTGATTATTTGTTTTTGCCGGCTGGTTAAATAAATCGCTGATAATATTTTTCAGCTGGTCGATTTGAGTATCAGGGCAGAGGCAATTGCACTGGCCGGCTTTTTCAAATTCTGAGAAATTTTCAGGTTGGGTTGATAGTATAATTTTAGGGATGTCTTGTTTAGATGATTTTAAAAAAGTTTGAATGTGTGATCTTTGGATAGAGTTGTCTAATATGATCAGATTTGGTTGTGCTCTGTCTATTACCGAATCGGCCTCCTGGAAATCGTCAGCAGAAAAAAGTTGTTTTGTTAATGGCTGAATGTTTTTGTGTAGATCATTCCTGGTGCCGATGATAACGATCTTTTCTAAAGTCATAATCTTCCTTGATGAATCATTTTTCAAGTTCCGATAATCACACATCCTTGTGTACATTATTAATCGGCTATTATAGGACGTGTCTTTAGGAATTCTATCTTTAAATTAACTTTTTCTCTTAAAAAGTTTTTTTCCGGTTTGTTTTTTATTGGTTGAGAGTAAAAAAATCATACAAAATCGCGGTAGTTGTTAAGTTGGTTTAGTTTTTTCGGTTTGATACAAATGATTGTGAAATATGGGTTTATGTGTTTTGTGTTTGGCAGGTGGTTATGTTGGCATAAAAATTGCTTATATAATTGCGGATAAATATGTAATTTGAAATGATGTTTGATTGCAGGTGAAAATTTATGGCAATAGACGGTGTAACTAATGCTACTAGTTTGAAAATGGATTATATGCAGCTGCTGATGGCTCAGCTTAAGAACCAGAATCCGCTTGAGCCGATGGATAACAGCCAAATGACAGCTCAGCTTACATCTTTGTCGCAGTTGGATCAGCTTGAGAGTATGAATTCGAATTTTGGAATGGTTTTGCAAAACAGCCAGAATTCTTATGCTCAATCGCTACTTGGTAAAAATGTTTCATTTTATGACTACAAACGCGAGACGTATGTAGAAGCTAATGTAAGCAAAGTTGTGAACGAAGGTTCGGATGGAATTAAGCTGGTTGCAGGTGATTATATAATTGATTTGGATGAAGTGGCAGCGGTTTCTGAACAGAATGCAATATTTCCCGAAGGATCGAGTGGAAATTTGTCGGATAATCAGGAGAATTCGACAGGCGATCAATAAAACAGTTGAATAACTAATAGTATAGGAGATATATCATGGCAGATGCACTTAGTGCTGCGGTAACAGGATTGAAAGCCCATCAGATGATGCTCGATGTTGCCGGTAATAACCTTTCTAATATCAATACGGCAGGCTATAAGGCAGGCAGAATAACTTTTTCGGAGCTTTTAGGTGAGACCATTCAAAGGGCATCGGGTCCGACAGGGTCAATAGGTGGTGTTAATCCCCAGCAGCTTGGCGGCGGTGTAGGTGTTGCAAATATATCCCGTAATCTGAGCCAGGGTTCTTTTGAGTCCACCGGTAAAGAGCTGGATCTGGCAATCAGCGGTGAAGGTTATTTTGTTACCAGTGACGGCAGCCAAAACCTTTATACGCGTATTGGGTCGTTTACCGTTGATGAAGGGAATGTTCTGGTCGATTCCAATGGTAACAGGGTTCAAAGGTATGGAACAGTTGGTGAGTCGGCGGGTTTTCAGAGTGCAGGTGATAATTCGATTCATATTCCTTATGATGTTGCGCTGCCTGCGAATCCTACATCTACAGTTAAGCTTGTCGGTAATTTGAAGGCTACATCCGGAACGCCGGTTAGTAATACAATTTTAAGCTCCAGCGCTTTTACTACTTCTACGGGGACCGGGTTTGCGTCTGTTACCGATCTTGTAACTAATCTTGCTCAATTTACGGCTGGAACAGGCGGTGATCCTGGTGGATTCGGAGTTGGTGAGAGCGGAACGATCCGGGTTCAAGGTACGATGGCCGATGGTACTACGGCGGTGGATCACACATTTACAATTGATGGGTCCAGTAGGATCAGTGATATTTTAAACGGCATCGAGGCAGCTTTTGGCGGTAGTGTAACTGCGACGATGGATCAGGGAAAGATTCAAATCAAGGATAGCGAAGCGGGTTACAGCCGGACGGCAGTGAGTTCTGTAACGTATGAAACAGCAAGTTCGGGTGGTGAGAGTTTGAGTTTTCCGTCGTATTTCAATCTTGTAACGGCAGGGGGTGAAGACAGTCAGAATTTTTCAATCAATGTTTTTGATCAGCTTGGCGGTCAGCATGTAATGAGAGGTACATTTGCAAAGACAGATACGCCAAATACCTGGGATATTGTGATTATGTCTGTATCGGGTGAAATAGAAGATTATGCTTCTTATGACAGAAGAATCGAAGGTGTTCAGTTTAACGAGGATGGATCGCTTGCGGGATTGCAGGATTCATCTGAAACCAAGAGTATCGACCTTAGATTCCAATCTTTTCCTGCAACGGCTCAACAGATCAATTTTGAAATCGGAACAGATAATGAGTTAAACGGTTTGACTCAATCGGATACTGGTGAAAATTCAACAGCGGGAGCTAAAGACCAGGATGGATATGGTCTTGGAACATTGAGCGGGCTGAGCGTTAATAACGAAGGTAAACTGGTTGGTACATTCAGTAATGGTGAGAAGAAAGATGTAGCGGCGATTCAGTTAGCAATTTTTGGAAATCCTGAAGGTTTGGAAGCGGTAGGAGACGGTTACTATATTTCTACTGAAAACTCCGGTGAAGCAGTTCAGACAATGGCTTTGAATGGCGGAGCGGGCAGTATCCAGGGCCAAAAGCTGGAAAAATCGAACGTTAATTCGGCTAATGAGTTTGTGTCGCTGATGCAGGCTCAGAATGGTTTTCAGGCGAATGCAAGGACAATAAAAATTGCAAATGAAGTTTTACAGGAACTAACGAATTTAATCAGATAATTTTATGCCGGGATTGAATCAAATATTATTGGCAGCTGAAAAGCTTTTGACGGTGCCGGAAAGAGTTTCGGTTTTCCGTAATCTGCCGGTAGGTCTGGACTGGATGCGTGACCGATGGTTTTTGCTGCTTGGCTTGACAGCGGTTCTTTTCCTGCTGATCGCTTTGTATTTTATAAGGCGAAATGCAAGGATATCGCAGCAGAAGGTTTCGAGGTCATTATTTGATTCTAATGCAAACAGGTTAGGACTTGATAATCATCAAAGGGATTTGGCGTGGAAGATTGCCGAATATGCAGGGATAGTGAACAAGGAACAATTGTATTTGTCGAGCGAGATATTCAATATCGGCAGTTCACGGCTTTTGAATGATTGCTTGAAGCGTGGTCTGTCATTGGATGAGAGAAAAAAGGAAAATAAAAAAATTCATTCTCTCGGTGAGATATTAGGCTTTAGTAAAAGTATCCCGAAAGTGTCTTTTCATAGTAATATCAGCCGCAAGATAACCAGCAGGCATATGTCGGTTGGTAAGACAGTTACAATGGTTGATTGTGAGAATGACAGTTTGCGGATAGATGCGGAGATCTTAGATAATAATGAATATGAGCTTTGGTTGAAACCGGATGCATCATTGAAAGTTGAGGCTGGTCAGAAATGGCGAATGTTTTATCATTTGGGTGCTTCTGTGTGGGAATTCAATTGTTATTTGATAGGTGTTGAGGACAATAAACTGGTTTTCGGTCATAGCAGTCATGTTAAGTTTATAAACCGCAGACGTTTTAAAAGAGTTGCGATCAGAAGGCATATATGGATGGCGAGATTTGATTACAGCAAAGATTTTGTAGGTATGCCGGAAAAGCAGCTTCCGGAATTTAATCCTGCGAGAGTTGTAGAAATCAGCGGGCCTGGGCTCAAGACGATAAGCCATGAAAATTATAAGTTCAATGACAGAGTTCTTGTTATGTTCGAGATAAAGCCGGGAAGGTTGATACAGGATGTAGCGGAAGTGAGGCATGTTCATAAGATCGAGGAAGGTTATGTAACGGCTTTGGAGCTGGTAACAGTTGATGAGCGAACGACTGATGAATTGGTTAGAGAGACAAACAGGCTGGCGACAGAATCTCAGCTGCAGTATCGTGAACTGATGGAAATGTCAGCAAAAAGTGTTTAAAGGAGATCGATAAATGGAACCAGTAGGACAGGTGTCATCAAGTTTGACATCCTTAATGAAAGAATTCCGTGCGATTACTAATAATATCGCAAATTCCAGTACGACGGGTTTTAAGAGAACGGTTAATATGTTTTCTCAGGAATTAAGTGATCTTCAAAAAGCTGCAGGTTCAACAGAGAGTCCGCGTGAACTGACCGCAAATGTTAAAGCTAAAAGCGTATATGATCTTAAACAGGGAATTTTGGTTAAAACAGACAGAAATCTGGATTTGAGTATTTCAGGGAAAGGCTGGTTTACTGTTGAGACTGAAAATGGTCCTTTGTATACAAGAAACGGAGTTTTTTTTACGAATGAAAACGGTCAAATGGTTGATTCTGATGGTAACCTGGTAGCAGGTATCGATGGGCCTGTTATTATTCCGCCCAACATACCTGTTAATGAGATAAATGTTGGTTCGGATGGTAGTGTTAAGTATCATGATCAGATTTTTGGTAAATTGAAAATAGTTGAATTTGGAGAAGATGAAGATCTTTTAATTCCAAAGGGCGGTTGCCGTTATAGAATACCTGAAAATATAAAACCGCAACTGGCTCAGGATGCCGCGGTTCAACAGGGTTACCTGGAAACTTCCAATGTGAATATTACTGAAGAGCTTGTTGATCTGATGCGCGTTATGAGAACTTATGAAGCGAATATGAAACTGTTGTCAAATCAAAGTAAAAATAATGAGGCGATTTTACAGGTTGCAACAGCTTAAAACGAAAGTCATGACCTGATTTAGGAGAAAATACATGTTAAGAGCTTTTTCGACAGCGGCAACAGGAATGTCAGCTCAACAGAAGATGGTTGATACAATAGCGCATAATCTGGCGAATGTAAATACAACCGGTTATAAACGTATGCAGATAAATTTTCAGGACCTGTTGTATTTGAAGATGCAGCATGCGGGCAGGGAGATGGGTAACGGAACCAAGGCTCCGAGCGGTCTTGAGATTGGCGGGGGAGTACGGCCGATATCTACGACGAGGTCTTTCAGGAATGGAGAGCTTGAATCGACTGATGGGGCGCTTGATGTTGCTATTTCCGGTAATGGTTTTTTTCGCGTGATTAGAGACGGTAATACTTTTTATACGAGGGATGGAGGGTTTCATCGGAATGCCAATGGTGATTTGGTGAATGCATCAGGTTACTATCTTGCTGATGGTATCAATATTCAGCAGGGTGCGGAGGTTAGTATCGGCCCGGATGGTACAGTGACGACCAGGATAGGTGAAACTACTACTAATGCGGGGCAGATACAGTTGGCGAGCTTTCCTAATCCTGGCGGGCTTGAAGCGGTGGGCGGCAATCTTTTTGCAGAGACGGATGCAAGCGGTTCTGAAATTGTCGGTACGCCGGGCGATGAAGGTTTTGGAGAGGTTATGAATGGTTACCTGGAAAAATCAAATGTGCAGATGGTAACCGAGCTTGTGAATCTGATAACTGCCCAGCGAGCATACGAAATAAACAGCAGGGCTATTAAAGCAGGTGATGATATGCTCCAGCAAACAAATCAACTAATAAGGTAATGAAATGAAAACTATTTTAAAGCTAATGCTTATTTTCAGTATTGCGGTTTGTTCTTTTGCGGAACAGGATATCAGTATTTATCTGCCTCGTGAGATAGCGATTGAAGAGGGCAGGATGTCGCTGGGGACGATTTCGATTTTGGATGCAGATGATCGGATCGAATCGAATATAGAAGGTATTTTGATGGGAGAGCTTACAATTCCGGGTCAGAAAGTGAAGATCGATCGTAATACAATTCTTAGCCGTTTGGCAAGCTATGATATTGATAAAGACTCGGTATATTTTTCAGGTGCTGAGTACGTTGAAGTGAAATTGAAAGCCGCGAAAATTGATAAAGAGTTTATAGTGAATAAGGCGGAAAAGTTTCTGGGGCAAAGTTTGCGAAACAGGCAGGATATTGGCTGGGAACTTGCCAACAGAGCTGAAGATGTGATTTTGGAAGGCAATGTTGAAGGTATCGATATTAAGGTTGGCTTGGATGAATACGGAAATACTACTAGAAGCAGGATTGTAGTCGTGAAGGTTTTCAGGGGTGGCAAGGTTATAGCTGAACAGAAGCTGCAGTTTTTGTTGAATTATAAGTCAAGCCAGATTGTTGCCAAAGAATTTATCGCCCAAGGGGCCTTGATAACCGAAGAAAATATTGAATGCAGGGAGATATTGACGAATAATCCGGCAGAGGTTTTGAAAAAGCCGCCATACGGTTTGGCAGCTAAAAGAGATATTTATCCGGGACAGGTGATTCGAAACGGGAGTTTTGGTTCACCGCGGCCGGAAAAGCTCGTCAAACGTAATCAGTCTGTTATTGTCAGGCTTGAGACTCTGGGTCTGCTTTTGACGGTGCAGGGAGAGGTTATGCAAGACGGTTATGTGGGTGATTTGGTAAAGGTTAAAGTTAAAGTTACTGAGCAGGAAAAAATAATTATAACAAAGGTTTTAGAAAACGGGGATGTTGAACCTGTAATGTGAGGTGAAAATATGATCAGGAATATATTTATAATTCTAAGTGTAATGATAATAAGTTCGGGTGCTCTTGGAGCCAGTATATACGCTAAAAGGGCGAATCAGACGAAATCTCTTTATGCTGATGATACGGCTCGGTCGGTGGGTGATTTGTTGACGATTTTAATAGAAGAAGATCATAAGACAGATAATTCGGTTTCAAGAGAGTTGCAGAATGAGACTTCCCGAAGGTCAGATTTTGATGGCAATATCGGTTTTACGGAAGATTCCGAATTACAGCTTCTGGGTTTCAGGATGGATGCAACGGCTGAGAGGGAGCTGGAAGGTCAGAGTGACTATTCTGATGAGAGGAGTATCGAGGACAGGATTACTGTTGTGGTTGAGGATATTTTAGAAAATGGGAACCTTGTTTTAATTGGTACTCGCCAGCGGGATATCGCTGGAGACAAACAGATAATCAGTGTAAGCGGTATTGTTCGGCCAAGTGATATTTCTTTTGACAACACAGTCAGCAGTGGGAAGATCGCCAATTTCACATTGCTGACCGTAAATGATGGTGTGTCTGAACAATATAATGAACAGGGCTGGCTTGGTAGAATTTTTGATGTAATATGGCCTTTATAAGTAGGAGCTAAAGTGAAGTGTAGATTTTTAATACTTGCAATTTTGTTGATTTTAAGCAGTTTTGTTAAGGCAGAACGGATCAAGGATATTGTGGAGATTCAGGGTGTTCGTGATAACCCGTTGACCGGGTATGGGCTGGTTGTTGGGTTGAATAATACCGGTGACAGCACTTTGCCTTCGAGCCAGATGATGACAAGTCTTTTGCGACGTGAAAAGATAACGTTCGATCCGCAGGACCTTGGCGAGGGGAGTATTGCTATTGTAGCGGTAACTTCCAAGCTGGGGCCTTGGGACCGGTTGGGTTCACGGATCGATGTTGATGTTTCGACGATAAGTGATGCTGCAAGTCTTACGGGCGGGATTCTTTTGGAGACTGAGCTTTACGGTTTGGATGGTCAGGTGTATGCGGTGGCGAAAGGTGCATTGAGTACGTCTTCATGGAATGCTGGTGGTGCGGCGGCATCGGCAATAAAGAATCATCCTACGGTAGCGAGGATTCCAAACGGTGCACATGTGGAGCGGGAAGAGATAGCAGATTTTTACCAGGTGATAAACGGAATGCGGTTTGTTACGTTGAATCTTCGCAACAGCGATTTTACGACGGCAGAAAATATAAGACAGGTTATTGAAGGTAAATATCCTTCTTCTGTTTATGTGGATGATGCCGGTACGGTTAGGGTGAAGGTGCCTAATGAAATAGCCGCAACTGATATGATCTCGTTTGTTGATAAGATAACCCGGCTGGAAGTAGATGTAGATAGTCCGGCGGTTGTTGTTATCAATGAGCGTACGGGGACAATTATTGTTGGTGAAAAAGTGGCGATCAGCCCGGTTGGTATTTCGCAGGGATCGCTTGTGATAAGTGTTAAAGAGATACAGAATGTTTCGCAGCCAAACGCTTTTAGTGAAGTGGGAGATACGGTTGTGACGCAGGATACGGGGCTTGATATTACCGAGGAAGAGGGTTACCTGATACCTGTGCCGAGGGTTGTTACAGTTTCGGAGCTGGCTAAGGCGCTTAACAGGATCGGCGCGACTCCGAGGGATTTGATAGCTATATTTAACGGCCTGAAAGAGATGGGTGCACTGCAGGCAGAATTGAGAATAATGTAATGGAAGCAATTAACGCAAATGTAAATGATTTGATGTTGAGTAAGAGCTCTGTTGAAATTGCAAGGAGCAGGGCGGAGTCGATTGAGATTCGTCAAAAGAAGCAGGCTGCCAAGGATTTTGAATCGCTTTTTGTGAATAAGCTGCTTGATTCGATGAAGGATACGGTGGATGCGGGTGGTATTTTTGAAGATCCGGTTGGGAAACAGATAAATGATTTGTTTTATTCTTTTCTTGGCGAGGATATTTCTAAAAAGGGGGGGATGGGTATGTGGCAGGATATTTATAAAATGATGGATGGCGAAAACGAAATGAGTGATTTGCTGGATGAAAAAATATGAAAACTGAAGATTTGACATTGGAAAGAGTTTTAGAAGATTTTCTGCAGTTGCTGGATGATGATATTTTGAATATGGAACTTAGCTTGATAAGGCTTGATGAATTGCGGTCTGCGGTTATCAAGCGGGAAGATGGCAGTTTGCAAAACCTGGTTGAAACTATCAGGATCCAGAACGAAGATCATGAGAAGGTAAATTGCAGAAGGGAAAAAGTTATACATCAAATTGCAGAATATTTTGATATAGAGGCGAAGAATGTTAATGTGACATTTTTGTTAAAGAGAATTGCTGGAAGTAATAGAGAAGTTCTTTTGCATAAACAGCAAACGCTTGAAAAGATGGTTGAGAAAATTCGTGCGGAATATTCAGCGACAGTAATGTTTATTCAGGAATTTTCAAGGATAAACAAGATGATGCTTAATGGTATTTTCGGCTCTGCGGGCAGCGGAGTTGTTTATAATGAAAAAGGCAAGAGCAGGCACGAGATTGAGCGTGGAATGATAAGCGGCAGATTTTAAAGGAATGATATGTCCAATTTAGATATAGGAGTTTCAGGGATAAATGCTGCCCAGCGCGGTATCGAGATAATTGGTAATAATATTGCCAATGCCGCGACCGAAGGGTATAAGCGTCAGGAAATAGTTTTCAAGCCTTCTTTTTCGGTTTCGAAAGGTGGTTTTGTATTTGGGCAGGGTGTAGAAACGGCGGATGTTTACAGGGTGGTTGATAAATTGCTGTCGAATGAGATTACCAGGCAATATTCCCAATACAGTCAATATGAGAGAGAGCTGGTCGGGCTTCAGACAATCGAGTCGAGTTTTTCAGAATTAAATTCTAATGCTTTCAGTGAAGCGATGGATAACTTTTTCCAGTCAATCAGAGAATTTTCCATTGAACATGAAAGCGATGCTTATGAAAACGGTGTAATAAGTTCAGCGCTGGCGATGAGCAACCAGATGAATCATATGGGTCAGGTTACTGTGCAGATGAGGGAAAATGTGGTTTATGAAGCTCAAACACTTTCAAAAGAGCTGAGACATTATGCTGAGAGTTTTGCTTATTTCAATTCCAGAATTGTGGCAATAGAAAGCAGCGGAATAAGCGCCAATGATATAAGAAACGAGCGTGATCAGCTGTTGAATAAGATTTCTGAATTGATAGATGTACAAGTAAAAGAGCGAGCAGATGGTTCGGTTGATCTGGCTATACGTTCAAGCGGAGAGGTTCTTGTCAGTTCGTCGCACGCATACAATTTTGAAGTTGTGAACCTGGGAGATGGAATGATCGGCTTGAAAGCCAACGATACAAATCAAACATCAACAGAGATAGCGGGAGGAAAATTAGGGGGGCTTTTCAATCTCAATAACAATTATTTAAAAGATATAAAAACAAGCCTTGATAAAGTTTCTTCGACAATTATTAATGAGTTTAATAAAATTCATCTTCAGGGTGTGGGTTCTGACGGCTCGTTTGGGAATCTGACAGGGTGGTCAGTCAGCGATGATCCGTTAAGTGTATGGGGAGATGGGATAACAGTTCCGGGTAAGATTTATGTTAGGCTGACAGAAACGGCAACTGATGCAATTTCTCGTCATTCGATAGATGTTGACGAAACAGATACCGCGAGCAGTATCGCGGCAAAGTTGACGGCAGCAGTTCCGAATTTTAATGCATCTGTGTCTAATTCAGTTTTGCAGATGCAAACGGATGCCGGTTATAAATTTGATTTCCTTGGCGGAGCAATGGCAGAGCCGACCACCAGTATGGCGACGGGTACATCGGAGGTTAGAGTTTCAGGAATCTATGGTGGGGAGACTCAAACTTACACCGCAACTGTTTTGGGCACCGGCCAAATAGGAGTGGATCCTAATATTAAACTAGTGATTACGAACGGAGCGGGGGAGCAAGTTGGTAATTTTGATATTGGACACGGTTATGAACCTGGTTCTATGCTTGAATTTGATAAAGGTTTGAAAGTATCATTGGGGATTGGCAATGTAGTTGATGGTGAGACATTTAGTGTCGAGGCATTGTCCAGCAGTGATGAAACAGGTTTTTTGTCAGCAGCAGGGATTAACTCTTTTTTTGAAGGCAATACAGCTACTTCGATGAAGGTTCACCAGGATTTTATAGACGGCAGCAGAAAAGTTGCGGCAACAATAGGTCCTGCAATGGATGATAATGAAAATGTAAAAAGGTTTTTGTCATTAACAAACCGGAAATTCAGTTCTTTGGGAAACAGGTCTCTGCGAGGGTACTACCAGGGAATAATAAGCGATTTAGGACAAACCATCAAATCTAATAAAATAAAACATGATGGTTTAGCTGCGACGTTGAAAAATCTCAATGAGAAGCAGGAAGAGATCAGCGGAGTTGATATCAATACCGAAGCTACTAGAATGATGATGTTTGAACAGATGTTTCAGGCGATGAGCAAATATTTACAAATATGTAAGCAAACTATGGATGAAGTTGCATCCATATTAAGATGAAAACGAGGACAAAATGAGCGGAACATTAGGCGGAGTATATAATTCTGTAACGTGGGCGATATCTGAGCATTCGAAGGCTTTGGCGAATTTGCAGGAGCAGGCTTCTACAGGTAAGCGTATTAATCGAGTTTCGGACAGTCCCGCTGAATCTCACAGGATAATAGGATTGAAAACAGAGTTCAGACAGAAACAAGGTTATGCAAGTGCTGTCCACAATGTTTATGATTTTGTTAATACAGCTTCGATGACTCTTGGTCATATTTCTGATAAGATGACAAAACAGAGAGAGCAGTTAACCAGCGCGTTGTCAGCGGTTCATGAAGCGGATCTGGAAACACGAAAGAATTTTGCAGAAGGTGTAGATTTTTTGCTGGAAGATATGGTTATGCTTGCTAATACGCTTTACAAAGGTCAGTATATATTCGGCGGTTCGGACAGCAGTAATCAGCCATATAGAGTTACTCGTGAAGATGGACAGATCGTTGGCGTGGAGTATAGAGGGAGCGATGAAGAAAGAATGGTTGAAATTGGTGAGGGGATGGAAATAGGTCTTAATATGGTTGGTGAGGATATATTCAGCCTTGATTCTCCGGGTCAGGTAGATTTTCACGGGAATACCGGAGCAGCGGCAGGGACGGGTACACCTTCGATCAAAGGTAATGCGTGGCTTGATATTGAGGCTGAGGCGGGTGGATATAAATTAAGTATTGATGGTGGTAAAAGCTGGGTTTCGGTTGCGGTTCCACCTGGTGAGGAAAATACGGTAGTTACAAATGCCGATACTGGCAAGGTATTGTTTGTCGATACCCGCAATATTACGCAAGAAGGCAGTGAAGCGGTTAAAGTAAGAGGGACTTACAATTTGTTTAATCAGCTGATCGAGATTCGGGACCTTTTTGTGAATAAGAGGAACCTCCCTGAGGAGGATCGCAAATTACTTGCTGAAACAGCGATAAATGACTTTATGACACTTCATGTAAATATCACTAAGGGATTTACTTTGCTTGGTACGAAGATGAATTCTCTTGATAATATTAAAGAGAGTATGGAAGATGCTTCTTTCAATCTTGAGGAGGGGATAATTAACCTGGAACAAGCGGATATAGCTCAGATTTCCACGGACCTTGCAAGGCGTGAGACGCTATATGAAATGTCGTTGATAGTGGCATCTAAGCTGTTTCGATTGTCAATTTTGAATTACATGCAGTGATATGACGAATTTTGATGAAAAGGCAAAGGACTGGGATATTGAGCCTCGCAGGGTGAAGTTGGCAACTGCGGTTGCGAAATGCATTTTGGAATCCGTAGATTTGGATGGGAGTATGCAAGCGTTGGAGTTTGGCTGCGGGACCGGTCTTGTCAGTATGTTTTTATGTGAGAAAGTTGGGAGTATATTGGCGGTTGACAGTTCTGAGGGGATGATCGAACAGCTCAATAAGAAAATTGAAAACGGGCAGTTGAAAAATGTTGAAGCTAAAGCTGCTGACATTTGCGGTGATGAAATACAGGGCCGGTTCGACCTGATTTACAGCAGCATGGTTATGCACCATATAGAAGATTATAAGGTTGTGCTGGGCAAACTTCATAAATTGACCAGAAGCGGCGGTTATCTGGCGGTGGCAGACCTTGATTATGAAGGCGGTGAATTTCACAAGGATACGAAAGTTTGGCATAACGGGTTTCACAGGGAAGAATTTGTTGAAGCCTTGAAGGAGGCAGGCTATGAACCTCTGGAAGATAAAACCGCGTTTACGTTTGAGCCATCGCCTGAAAAAGGTAACAGGGAGTTTACGGTTTTTCTAATTACCGCGGTTAAGCGGTAATAGAAAGCTAAAGGGCACCTCTGCAAATTCATTAAGTTCAAAGCCTGAACAACTCGTTTTGTTTGATATTTATACAAAAGAAGTTCAAAAGTAAAAAAACGCAATAAAAAGGGCATTTTTGGTTTCGGCACGCCATTTGCATAGGTAAAAGCATACGATTTTAGACTATTAGGAGCAAAATATGACAGATGATTTAAAGGGACAGTATTATCAGAAGGCACTGGAACTTGTAAAAGAGGGAAAAAATGAGCAGGCGTTGGAGTGTTTACTTGAGCATTTACGGCGAAATCCCTGTGATAGTGAGGCTCTTAATGATACCGGTGCGGTTTGTTATTGTATGGGAAAGACCTCACAGGCTATAGAATTTCTGGAACAAGCAGTGAGATTGTCGCCTGATAGCGGTGAAATGTACTGGAATCTGGCGGAAGCTTATCTATCTGCTAACATGCCGTCATGGGCGGCAAGACTTTTTGGTGATATTGAGCGGCTTGGCCTGGATAATTTTGACTTGTATAACAGGACAGCGAAATTGTTTGTTGACAAAAATGATAAAGCAAATGCGATAGAAATGCTTCTTAAGTCGCTCGAAAAATCGCCTAATCAGGATTTGCTGTATCCCATGGTCGAAGTCCTGAAAAGCAAAAGGGTTAATTTGTCATTTGTTAATTGCACAGGCGGTAACGGTAAATCGTTGAAGGGGCTTGTGGATTATTTTGCAAAACGGTTTGACTTGAGCTATGTTTCTAACGCGGAAAAATTTTCAAAATTGTGATATTGTCTGGTTTGAGTCGGTTTCTCGGTGTCTTGTTGATGTAAGTCAAAAAGCGAACTGCAAGATTTTGATCAAATTAAACGAGTCTGATGTTGATTCAGAAATTTTGGATCGAATCAATTGGGGCAATGTTGAAAGAGTTTTTGTTCCTGAAGTAAACTATATTAAAAAACAGCTGTTCGATAGATTGCCTCTGCTGCAGATTCAAACGACCGTAACTACTTATGCTGATGTTGTTGATTTGAAAGAATTTGAGCTGCAGAATCTTGGTCCGGGCAAAAGTCTTGTTTGCCTTGATGATATCTGTGCAGAAAATAATCCAATGGGTCTGATTCAGTGCATGCAAAAGCTCAATTATATTGATAGAGATTATAAACTTTTCTTTGCGGGTGATATTCAAAATCATCAATTGGAAAATTACATGCGTTTTATGGTAAGAAGACTTGGGCTTGACAGTTGCGTCTTTTTTGATAACTGCAGTCACGATCTGGCAGCTTATCTTGAAAATAAACATTATGTAGTTTCTGGCAGTGTCAGTCAGAAATTCAACGAGCGCATTTTGCAGGCAATGGCTTGCGGATTGAAACCTGTGATACATAACGGTCCGCTGGCAAGTAAAAAATTCAAAAGTAAATTTTTGTTTAATATCTCTGAAGATTTCTGCAAAACAGTTTTGAGTGAAGATTATAATCCGATCGAGTATAGGAGATTTGTAGAAGATAAATATTCGCTGTCTAAACAGTTATCAATTTTCCATAAGATAATAGTTGATCTGGAAAAGCAAATCGAATCGAGTGATCGAAGTTTTTCATTAGAGTCCGTTGAAAACCTTTCATCAAGTTTGGGTTCTAAAGTTAAAAATCAAAGTTTGCAGCAGAACAATCTCGTTAGCAGTTACTAAAAATGAATTGTAATTTCTCTAAAACCAGTCCGCCTGTGAGCATTATGATGCCGACCTTTAATCGAAGGCGGTATTTGCCAGAGGCGTTGAAAAGTGCGTTGGCTCAGGATTACGATAACTTTGAGATCGTGCTTATCAGGGATGGCGGGGACAGGATTGATGATATTGTCAAAGGTATCGATGATCCGAGGATAGTATTTATCGACAGGGGGGTAAACAAGGGCAAGGCTCATTCTCTTAATGAAGGTCTTTCGGCGGCGAGTGGGAAATATATTTGTTACCTGGATGATGATGACGAATTTTATCCCAATCATGTCAGGACACTTGTGGATGTATTGGAAGATGGTGAAAGATACCAGGTTGCTTACAGTGATTTATATAAGGCGCATTGTCGGGTTGAGGCGGATGGTTCGAGGACGATACTTGCTAAAAATGTTGAGATAACACGGGATTTTGACCGTATGTTTATGCTGCATTTCAATATCGCGCTGCATGTGAGTTTGATGCACCGCAGGGATTTGCTTGAAAAGGTGGGGCCATATAATGAGAATCTGAAGATTTTGATTGATTGGGATTTTACCCGGCGAGCAGCATTTTTTGCAGACTTTAAACATGTTCATACAATCACAGGGCAATTTTATGGCCCGGTTGGAGAGTGTGACCGGATAAGTGTTCAGCAAAGGAAAAATACTGCCGAATACTTACGCAACGTTTTGGAGATCAAGACAACCAGGCCGCCGAAACCGTGGTCGAAGATTAAGGATCTTTCCATTATTTTGTTGGCTGATGAGGTTGATGAAAATCTTGGGAAGACTATACGGGATATGTGGATGAAGAACTTTTATCCCTATAAGCTTCATCTGCCTATGGAGCACGAGCAGTTATCAAAAATGAATACTGAGATGCCTGTACTAGTTAAGCATGGTGTGGGAAATGGTCTTACAGACGCACAAAAAGTTGATGCGGTGCTTGGCAGGTGTGAAGGTGAGTTGGTGGCGGTGGTAAATACTACCTATCCGATAAAAGAAGCCTGGATCGAACGCGGTTTGAATCCTTTGATTAACAGCGGGAAATTTGAAGTTATTGAGCTGGAAGAATCAGAAGAGGCGAATTTTGCGGCGGTTATGCCGATTGAGGTTTTGAAATACGCAAGGCAGAAAAATTCCGGGCTTGGTATCAGGGAATCGTTGCTTGCGTGTGGATTTGATATCAGGAAAGCTGAAATAGAGGAATATTGTTTTGGGTTTGACAGTCATCTATGTGCGGCTAAAGATGCACAGGCTGAGAATGACTGGGTCAAGGCAGCGCAGTTTTATGATTACATCCGGCAAAATTATGGAAATGATTTGTGGATGAATACAATGTGTGCGAACGCACTTTTCATGGCTGGTTATCTTGATAAAGCCATCGAAATATTACGAAGCGTAAATGAACAAAGGGCGACGGTTTCTACTTTATTATTGCAGGGAAAAATTTATCATAAGCAAAACAATTTGATAGAGGCCATTGAGCAGCTTGAGGCGGCTAAATATTTGATTGAAGGGAAAACAGCAGTATGGACACATTAGAACAGACGATTCCCGAAGAAGGGATACGGCAACACTATGAAATTTTGACCGAGCTTGGGCAGTGTCATGTGAGTATCGGAAATTATGACCGGGCAAAGGAATGTTTCGAGCATGCCGCCAGTATCGATGGAGATGCAGCTGATCCTTATCTTGGGTTGGGTGTTGTCGCGATGCAGACCCAGAATCTCAGTGATGCTGAAATTGCGTTTAAAGTCGCCAGGCGGTTGAATCCAAAGAATGCTAAAACATATTGCGGTTTGGGGATGATTTATCAGCAGATGGGCAGCTTTGTGGAATCTTTTGATAATTATCTAAAATCGCTTGAACTTGACAGTGATAATTTGACGGCGTTGCTTGGTTTGTTTCAGGCTTCTTGCCAGATGGGTTCGTTTTCGAAAGTGATATATTACCTTGAAACTTACCTGCAGTGTCATAGTGATGATATCGCGGTGATGTTTTCATTGGGTTCGATCTATGCCAAAGATTGTCAGCTTGAAAAGGCTCAGAATATGTTAAAGAAGGTTCTGGCTTATGACCCTGAAAACAAAGATGCTGCCAATGTGCTTGAGGAAGTGGAACACAGATTGAAAAATTTAAATTAAGGTATGTGAGTTTGAAAGGTGAATTTATGGGTAATGAAAAACAAGCCGTTGATATGCTTGAAAGTAATCTGCAGATGCAAATCGATTTGAACCGGGCTTATGATATTGATAAGGCTATGGAGATTGCACAGCAGACCAGCGGGATCGCTGAGTACGTAAAGGCTAATAAGCTGCTGGAGAAGCCGGAATTTAAGCGGCAGAAGAAAAGTATTCAGTCATTATATAAACAGCTTGATATGACGATTACTACCGCAAGGGCGGAAATAGCAGAGAAACTTCAGCAGATAAAGAAATCGAGGCAGGCTTTGGGAGCTTACGCAAATAATAAATAGTTAAAGATTAAAAAAATGGAAAAAAAAAGAATTCTTCTTACAACATCAGCTGCTCCGGAACAGTCACCATTTTCAACAGCTGAAAAAAGAATGCCGATCGGAATCGGTTTTCTCATATCTGTATTGAGAAATGCGGGCCATGAAGTTTATTTTATAGATAATTATTTAAAGCCCAGCGATTTTTTGGAAACTGGTTATCTTATCGATAATAAAATCGATTTTGTAGGCATATACGCCAATACGATATGTTTCAGGGATACTTTAAGAATGCTTAAAGTGATGGAATCCCTAAGGCAGCAAAAAAAGTGGGATGGTAAGATCATTCTTGGCGGACCTCATACTACGGTCGCTACCGATACGATACCGAATTATGTTGATTTTGTTGTTCAGGGTGAAGGTGAAAAGGCAATTATTGACATAGTTGAAGGTCGAGTTAGCCAAAGAATAGTACGCTATCCGCAGATAGAAAATCTGGATGAACTTCCATCGCCGGCATGGGATGTCTTTGCAAAGATGGATTATAAATGGGACATGGAATGGTTCGATCAGACGCCTGTTTACAATATGAATACAAGCAGAAGCTGTCCATTTAACTGTTCATTTTGTTCGGTTCGTTCAATCTGGGGTAAAAAGTATACGTACTTCAGTGCAGAACGAGTTGTTGATGATATTCAAGATTTGATTGAAAATTATGGGGCGAAGGGTATATATTTTCGCGAGGATAATTTTACGCTTCATCGTAAAAGGCTTAGGACGTTTTGCGAACTGATGGTTGAAAGAAAATTGAATATTCCATGGGCGTGTGAGAGCAGGGTTTCGACCATTGATGAAGAATCCATTGAAATGATGGTCAAGGCAGGTGTTAAAGGTTTTTATTTTGGCGTGGAAAGCGGTTCTCAGCGTATTCTGGATTTAATCAACAAAGACATAACTGTCGAGCAAATCAAGAAAGCTTTTGAACTTTGCAATAAGTACAATGTCAAAACTGCTGCTAGTATGATTGTTGGAATCCCGGGTGAAACTGAAGATGACATTAAGATTACACAGGATTTACTGAATGAAATCAAACCCACGATAGTTTGGCCCAATATCTTTGTTGGAATGCCAGATAGTGAACTTTACCGTCAGGTTCTTAAAGAAAGAAGATATGAATTAATTGATGATAGAGGGTTGGTTTATTTGCAGGGCCATAATAAAATGGCAAAAAGATTTTATGGCGGTGGGCCATTTGGACAAAAGGCAATGCTTCCGGGGAATTTAGAAAATTTGGATTCTACCGATAAACCGCTTATAAGTGTTCTTATATGTGTTTATAATGGTGAAAGATTTATTCGTGAAACTTTGGAAAGTATTTATAATCAAAGATTTCAGGATTTTGAAGTTATTATAGTTGATGATTGCAGCAGCGACAGTACTCCTGAGATACTCAGAGAAATGAAAGATGCACGTACATTTATTTATCGTAATTCTGAAAATCTTGGTCCCTGTAAATCAGCTAATATTGGGCTGGGCTTATGTCGGGGAGAATATATTGTTCGCAGTGATGCGGATGATATTTCTGTGTCGGATAGATTTGAAAAACAGCTTAAAGTATTACAGCAGCAGCCGGAATTGGTTGCGGTTGGCAGTTGGGTTCAATGGATAGATGAAAAGGGTGAAGAGCTTAATACATGGAAGCCTGTAACGGAACCTGAGCAAATCCATAACCGTCTTATGATCAGCAATGCTGTTGCTCATGGGTCATCTATGATCAGAATGGCAGCTTTAAAGCAAATTATGGGTTATGATGAAAGTTATAAGTATTCGCTCGATTATGATCTGTGGTTGAGGCTTAGCGAAGTTGGTGGTTTGAGAAACATCCCGGAACCATTGTATAAGCTGCGTTCCTGGGGGGGGTCGATATCTGCGAGCAAATCGCAAGAACAGGATAGGCTTGCAAAGAAGGCATTAGAAGCAGCTTGTCGAAGAAGAAAATATCCAATGGTTACAGTTGTCTCGGTTAATTATAATACGATTGATTTTATCAAGCTTTGTGTGGAGAAAGTAATCGAGTGCGGCGACCTTCCATTTGAGATTATAGTCGTAGATAATGGTTCGACGGATGGATCGCGTGAATTTTTAAAGAGCCAAAAAGGCGTAAGGCTTATTGAGTTGGATAAGAACATAGGGCATGGTCCGGCACTTGATCTGGCAATGAAATATGTGCGTACTAAATATGTGATAGTAATGGATTCTGATGCTCATCCTATAGATCCTAATTGGATGAGCAGGATGATAGAACCGATTAACAATGAAACAGCAGCAAGCGGGATATATCATCATAGAAATTATGTTCATCCTGCCTGTATGGCGATGAAGTTAGAAGACTTTTTTAATTATCAGATGACGTTCAAGCCCAACTGGCCCAATGATGATGATATAAATAAACTTGGCAAAACACATTGGGATGCAGGCGAATATGTTTCAATGCAGCTGCTTAAGGCAGGTAAAAAGCTGCATTATTTCAAACTTTCGAACAAACCAGTCAAATCTATAATTGGTTCAGAATATGGTGGTATTGTTTATCATCAATTTTATGGTACACGTGTTGTTTTAGACAAAAATCGTGATAAGTTTGATTGCGTAACTAAAGATGATATTTTGAATTTACAGAAAAGTCATTTCAAAGAACATAAAAGTAAATTGAATCAAACTATAAAAGAAAACAAGCCAATTCTATCGGTTGTGCTGACAACATATAATAGGCATGATTTGCTTGAAAAAGTTCTTGAGGGTTTTTCTAACCAGGATTGTTCTAAAAATGATTTTGAAGTTGTTGTCGTGGATGATGGTTCTTCGCCGAAGTCGGAATCTATTGTGGATCGATTCCGCAAATCTATGAACATCGTATATCTTTATCAAAATAATTCTGGTCTTGCGGCTGCTCGAAATAACGGAATAAGCTGTGCCAATGGTGAAATAATACTTTTCAGTGATGATGATGATATTCCTTCACCTCAATTGATTTCTGAGCATATAGTGGCTCATCAGCAAAATCCTGATGAAGCGGTTGCGGTTTTAGGTCATCTGGATTGGCAGGAGAATATTAAAATTACTCCGATGATGGATTATGTGACCGGAGTTGGAGGAGAGTATTTTGGCTATTCAAGGATGCAGCATGGGCAATTTTATGATGTCTGGAAATGGTGGGGGGGATTGATATCCGCTAAAAAGTCTCTGCTGAATTCTCTGGAAGGTCCTTTTGATACACGTTTGCGTTTTGGCTATGAAGATACAGAGTTGGCATGTAGAATGCTCAACCGAAATATCAGAATTTTATATAATGCCAATGCCAAAAGCTATATTTTGCGGCCAATCAATTTCAAAGAGTTTTGTGAAAGAAGAATAAAGCAGGGCAGAGCTTTATATATCGTAGCACAAAAACATCCGGAGATTATTAATAAAAGATATGGACTTGAAAATGCTGAACAGATTTATAATGAAAATTATAGAGGTTATCTTTCCCAGTGGTCCAATAAGATAATTGATTTTGAAAATCAATTGCAAAATTCTAATGATCCGGAGAAATTTTTAACTCCAACTTTGAAACAGGCATTATATACATTATATAAAGAATGTTTTTTTGGTTTCTGGCTGCAAGGTTATTTAGAACAGGCAGGGGATATCAAGTCAGGTAAATTATCATTGAATGACAGTGTAAATAAATCTGTTTCAGAGCATGTCAAAGATTTTTCAGTAGAGAAATTGGATGTCAATAATTCGCCGAAGAAACATATAACTTTTGTCAGTTCGACAATACCTTTTTATGATGTTGGAAGCTCAAATGTAAGAGTTCATCAAATTGTGAAAATACTTATCGAAAAGGGTTATCTGATCGATTTTGTTTATTATAATGTTACTGACTGTGACTGCAAGTATATTGAGGAATATGATGGAAAAGTAAGATTCAGTTTTGTGCCGATGTTTGAAAACAATATGCTAAATCATTTCAGCAGGGCCGATACGATGAATACGGATTGTTTGTGGATGACGAATTTGTGGCATAAGAATGATCTGAAAGTTGCTAAAACATTAGTTGATCATTTTATATCCGTTAATCCATCTACAAAAATTATAGCTGACACAATGGATTTCCACTACAAAAAATATTTACGAAAATATCAGATTACAGGTGATTTGGCCGATCAGACATTAGCCAATGGTTTACTTGAATACGAAAATATAATCTACCCTCAAGTTGATACTGTAACTGTTGTAACCCAACAAGAAAAGCAAGATATCAATAAGATGATCGATTGCAATGTAGATATCATACCAAATATTCATGAGGCAATCAGTTACAATCCTGATTACAATCAGCGAAAAAATATCTGTTTTATTGGTAGTATGAAAATAACTCATAACAAAGATGCGGTTATATGGTTTATTTCCAAAGTTCTTCCGTTGATCCTCAAGCAGCGTGGAGATATCAGATTCGATATTTTGGGTTACGGCAATGAGCCTTTCCAGGAAATGCTCGAAAAAAATCCATGTATTCGAGTAATCGGTTTTGTTGAGAATGCAGAAATTGCTATGGCTAACTATCGGGAGTTTGTATGTCCTTTGACTTATGGTGCTGGAATGAAAGGCAAGATTGGTTCTGCCGCGGTTGCGGGTACGCCTGTCGTAAGCACTGGTATAGGAAGAGAAGGTTTTGATTTGGTTGACGGAAGAGACTGCTTTATTGCTGATGATCCGGAGATTTTTGCCCAAAGATGCATCGAGCTTTACGACAATCGGCAGATATGGCAGCAATTTAGTGACAATGCCAAGCAAAATGTACTTAGTAAGTATTCCCCGCAAGCGGTTGCCCAAAAGATAGAAAATATTATAAACCAGCCGAAAACGGCTAAAGAGCCGATAATAAACTGAAATAACGCGAAATTTTAAAGGAATCATTTTAAATTTATCTAATTCGGTTTTTTGCCGATAAATAGATATGACATTTAACTGTAGGAACTGATATGAGTATTCAATTGCCAGGTTTAAATACGGGAATCGATACAAAAGCGATGATCGATCAGCTTATAATGGCCAATAGCCGAAGGCTTAACCTTTATCAGAAGCGGCGAGAAGAAGCTGATGGCAAAAGAACATCTTATAATGATCTGAAAATGAAGCTTCAGGATTTTGAGGCTGCCATCAAAAAGCTTTCAAGTCAAACCAAGATGAAAAGTTTTGTGGTAACTTCCAGTAACGAAGATGCCGTAACTGCTTCTGCTTCGAGTAACGCTTTTGAGGGCACTGCCTCGATTGAAGTTGGTCGGCTCGCCACATCCGACAAGTATATTCACAGCGGATTTGATTATAAAACAAGTTATGTAGGGCAGGGCAAATTCATTTTTTCTTATAACCATGAAGAAACTGTAATTCAAACCACTGAAGAAACAACCCTTGAAGATTTGGTTGGTCTTATCAACAATGATCCTGAAAATCCGGGTGTGACCGCGTCTATGATCAAGTACGACAATAAATGGCACATGGTGCTCAGCGGACAAGACAGCGGCAGCGATTATGCGATAAAATTGAACACCAGCACTACGCAAAAACTGGTTGCTGACACTGCTTTTACGAGTTCATCCGGTGAAGCAAGCCTTTCTACCAAAGTTATCAGCCTCGATCAATTTTCAGGCGAGTTGGGTACGACTGATTCGATTGTAATAAAAGACGGGCCGGGCGGGAACACTCTGGCTAGTTTTTCAGTAACCAATAATACTACTCTTGAAGTAGTTGTAAATGAAATTAACAAAGCATTTGAAGGAACGGCAACGGCAAAACTGGTAAATGGCAAAATTCAGCTTATCGATGATGCAAGCGGAGCCAGTACAACGAATCTTTCATTAGAGTTTTCTGCAGATGCAGGGGGTACAGCCGCACTCACAATGCCCACTTTCAGTGCTGAAGTTGCCGGCGGACAGTACTCGACTGAAATGATCGCATCGCTTGATCCCAGTGCAGTTGACAATTATGCACATGTTCAGCAAGCCGCGGATTCACAGATAAAAGTTGATGGTTATCCTTCCGGAGTTGACCAGTGGATCACTAACAGCGGGAACACTATTGATAATGTGATTTCAGGCGTAACCTTGAATCTGCACAACACTACTGCGGGGGGAACTGTTGAGCTTGGTCTTACCAGGAATACCGACACTCTCAAATCAGATATCGATGAGATGGTAAACAAATATAATACACTTATGACGTTTATAAAAACGCAAACCGACTATAACGAGCAGACAGGCGAAGCGGGTAAACTTATTGGCGATTACATGACTCGAAGTGTGAAAAATGTTCTTCGTCAGCCGCTTACTTTGGCAGCTAATGGATTTGTAGATGAGTATGATACTTTTAAATATGCCAGCGAAGTTGGGCTTTCTTTGCAGTCTGATGGAATGCTGGAATTCGATAAAGCTAAGTTCGATGAGGCAATTGTTGAAAATTATGATGATGTTTTGGGATTGTTTGGTGCTCAAAAAACGGGTTCAACAAATAATGCAGCTTTGAAATTTTATTCTTCTACTAATGAAACCGAGGCAGGTAATTATGATGTGCAGGTAACAGTTAGCGGGGGAGTAATTACTTCTGCAAAGATTAAAAAGGACGATGAGACTGAGTGGCGAGATGCGACCTGGTCTGAATATGGGGTTGTTACCGGCAGTCTTGAAAGAGATACTATGCCCGATCCTCCGCTTTATACGGAGGATGACCCTGAGTATGCAAACTATGCGGCGCAATTTTCAGGTGAGCCTCTTTATCCCGAATATGGCTTGCAGTTTACTGTTGATCTTTCGCAGGATACAACTTATACGGGAGTTGTTAGAGTAAAGCAGGGCCTTGCAAAGGATATCGAGAATATTTTGGGGGATTTTCTGGATTCTTCGGATGGCAGAATAAAACTTAGCCAAGATGGAATGAATCGAAAAATTGAAAATCTCGACACAGCCATCGAACGCGAACAGAAAAGGCTCGATCGGGAACGTGAAAGATTGAATGCCAGATTTGCCCGTATGGAGAAATATCTGACAATGATCCAGCAGCAGTTTAGCGGTATTTAAGGGCACCTCTAATAATTCATTTTGGCGAACAAGCTAATCTTTTTGTTTCTTGCCAGAAGCCAAAAATCTTTTACTTGCCGCACAAAAGCAATTACTAGAACCACCCTTAAGATTTTGCTTTTTCGTTTGCCAGGTACTCATCCACGGCCTGGCGGATTTCTTTTAGCCTTTGACGGATCGGAAGCTGCTGTGTGCAAAGTTCTTCGCATTTCCCGCATTCATTACAGGCCCTGAGGTAATCATCTTCCAGCTTCATGCCCCAATGATATTTCATTTTGTTGAGCATGTCGATTTTATTGCCGTCAGAGAGCATAAATGAGTTGTAGCTGTCCATTAATTTAGGAATGGGGATACCTTGTGGACAATGGTCGCAATATTGGCACGCAGTGCAAAGTTCGTTGAAAGATTCTTCCAATGACTGGCGAATCTGCTTTATTTTTTCGGTTGATATAGATTTGAAATTTTCGGCAGCCGAGACAGCTTCCTGGATCTGCTTTTCATTTTCGAATCCTACGATGGATGTTGTTATTCGTTTATCGCTAAGTAAGAATTTCAAAGCGGCTTGAACGACTGTTTCGTCCTGGCTTGATTTCAAAAAAGCGAACTTGTCCGGATTTTTGGGGATCAAACCTCCGCCCAAAGGATTCATTACTACAACACCTTTGTTGAGTTCGCTGGCGGCTTGGATACCTTTATCTCTGTAAGCGAAATTCATGGCCGAATATCCTAAAAGCACGCCGGCAAACATTTGTTCGTAATCCTGGAGCATCTTAGCGGTATCTTCGCCGTTCATGTGTGTTGAGATACAAATGTTTTTGGCAAGGCCCTGATCTTTGATCTTTTCAAATTCTTTGAGAGCGCCTTTGGCTTTTCTGTCTTTAAGGACATCTCTGCTTATAATACACCAGACGTGATAGAAATCTATGCTGTCCACATTCAGTCGCTGGAGTGATTTTTCAAGATTGGCCCTGATCCTTTCGGGCTCAGATTCCATTGACTTGCTGGAAACATAGAAAGGTTTTTCGTTGCGGGTTTTGTTTATTTCCTTGATAGCAGCACCGAAAATGCTTTCGCTTTTGTCATCACAGTAACCCGGGGCAGTGTCAAAGTAATTTACACCCAGATCATACGCTCTTTTAACCAGTGCCGCATTTTCATCGATATCATACGGGCTTGGAAATCGCATTCCTCCAAAGCCGATCGCCGATACTTCGATGCCTGTTTGTCCATATGTGTTTTTAATCATAATAAATGATTCTAACAAAAATAAAAGTTATTACAAGAATGAATTAATTTTTGATGTTTATTATCGTGGCTCCGGATTTTTTGAACTCCTGTCGTGCATGGTCCAAAACGTCATCATCACCTGTGAAAAGGACTGCTGTATTGATAATCTCTAAGCTGTTGTGATGGTTTAAAACAGAATTTAAATTCGGTGCATAAACTAAAATATATGAAAAATCTTTTTTATGTTCTCGAATATTTTCGAAAAGTCCGTTGAAGATTGAAACATTGCTTATGCAGGTAGCGCGGTAAGTTTCTAAAGATCGGCCTTTTTCAGGGTTGTCATCAGCAAAAACTTTTTCTATCGCATTTCTTGATTTATCCAGATCAACCAAAAGGCACTTCTGTTTTGAGCCGGCTAATTTTATTGCTACATTTACTGGAATATTTACAGGCAGGTTTAGATAACTGTCGCTTCCCAGCAAGACCACTTTTGTAGTTTTATCAGGAAGATTTGCCAAAGTGTTTGTAATTTTGGAATAGTGTTTGTCGGACCATTTTCGGAGATTTTCAAAGGTTTCTTTTTCAGATTCAAACTCAGCTTCTTTGATATTTTCTTGGATGGTTTCATTTTGATTTTTAACTGTAGTTTTATTTTTATTGAAATCTGAGTTGAATAGTTTGAGGTCCTCTTTTTTGGATTCTTCTTTAGAGTCATTTTCAAAATTGAAATCGCTTGATTGCATATAAATACGATTTGCCAGCATCATTGAGGCTGAGCCAGTCGCTAAAATTTGAAGTAAATAAACAGAAGTGGCGCCCGCTGACTTTGTAAGATAAATGGAGCTGAATTGCTGCTCAAGAACAGAGAGAACCGCAACCCAAGCGGCAATAATCAAAACAATAACCGCAGCAGCTATGACTTCGCATTTGAAAATTTTGGCAACGCTGATCATTGAAACGTAAAATCTGCCTTCACGTTTGGTTTGTTCGTTAAGTTCATCAGTTTTATGACTAGTGAGAATTCCTATATTTTTTTTGCTGTCAATTACAGATTTTTTTAAAGGCAATATTTCCAGTGTAAATGATTGGCTTATGTTTTCGATTTTATTTGCGGCGATCACGATAACCCATAAACATAGAAATGCAGCTGCCGGTAAAATCATGATAATATATGAAGATTCCGAGATAAAAACAGCGGCCCCGATTTCCTGGAAAAAGCTTGGCTGGTTTTCGGCCAGGATGTACTTGGCAGAGTTTATAAATATTGCAAGGCGGAGAAAAATGGCTCCGGTCAAGAGCAAAGGCAAGCTTTCGACATCTTTGATTTTCTTTCCGAAAAAGCACACAACCAGGATCACGGTAGTGATAGAAATGCTTATACCTGTAAAAATGTCGATAATGGAAGAAGCAGCGGGGATAATAATCCCCAAGCCAATTGCTGCGGCAGCTATTCCAACGAGGAATCGATTCCGGGAAATCAAAACCTTTTCTGCGGCGGTTTCAACCTGGTTAGAAAAATCGTAGTCAATTTTTTCGTTTATAACTTCTGCCATAATTTATCAGTATAATTATCTAAGAGCAAATGTCTATTTTTTTATGCCCGTCTATGCCGCAAGCGGTAAATCATCGCGAGCACCTCTGCAACCGCCAAAAACAGGTTTTCAGGTATAGGATGATCAAGGTCCACGCTGTGATATATCGTTCTGGCAAGCTGCGGTTTGCTCACTACCGGGACTCCATGAGCCCTGGCTACTTCTTTTATCTTTTCGCACATATTATCAGCACCTTTGGCTACAACAATTGGTGCTGCCATCTTTTTTGAATCGTATTTGACCGCAACCGCGAAATGGGTCGGATTTACAAGTACCACATCCGCTGTTGGAACTTGCTGCATCATTCTCTTCATCGCTGCATTGAATTGCAGCTGTTTGATTCTTCTTTTGACCTCTGGGGATCCTTCATAGTTTTTATGCTCTTCCTTTATTTCCTGCTTGGTCATTTTCAAGTCTTTAATATACTTCCATTTCTGATAAGTGAAATCAGCCAAAGCGATAATAAACAAGCCGATACACACACGCAGGCAAAGGCCGAATATCAACTGGCAAATTAAAGTAAGTATTTCATCATTCCACGCCCATCGAATAGAAGCGACTGTTTCGATTTTGGTTTTCAGATAGAAATATACGATCGCCGCTACAAAAATCAATTTGAGTATTGACATAAGAAGCCTTACCAAACTGTCGAGACCGAATAACTTCTTGAAACCTTTTACTGGGCTTATAGCAGAGCCTTTTGGCTTAAGCGGATGTGCCGTAAACGTCATGCCGCCGCAAATTACCGATGCTGCAATACCTGCAACCATAAGAGCCAGCAAAAACGGCGAAGATACTATCGCAAAGGCGATTATTTTGCCATTGAAAAATTCTATCAGGCTGGAAGAACTATTGAAAATCTGAGTATCGCAGCTGACTCCTTCTCTTATCTGTTCCATAAACCACTGCTTCATCTTTGATGCCATAAGTGTGGTGACCATAACCAATACGATAAGACTTAATGCACCGCCAAGCTCCTGACTTTGGGGGACCTGTCCTTGCTTGCGAGCTTTTTCAAGCCGCTTTTGCGTGGGTTTTTCTGTTTTTTGCCCTTTATCCTGCATTTATTACCTCAAACCGGAATGAGCCTTGATAAGAAATCTTCAAATTCTGTAATGTAGCTATGGAGATAAGGGACGAATAACGCCGCCATCAATAATCCCAAGCCTACCCTGACTGGCAGCGAAATAAACAAAATGTTCATATCTGGTGCTACTCTTGCCAAAATCGCAAGTACTACCATCAAGATCATAAACGCTGCAAGCATAGGTGCCGCCAAACGAAGCGAGAGCAGGAGCATGAAAGTTCCGGCTTTTAGAACTCCTGTAAACAAAGCCTCTATTGAAGGTGTCATTCCAAGCGAAAAAACTTCAAAGCTTTTGGATAGCATCATGAGAAAAATATGATGTCCGTTTACACTCAAAAACAAAAGTATGAATATTATCTCCAGCAGCATGCCTAGCGGCTGCGAATTTTCGCCTGTGAGGGGGTCCAAAATGTTCGCCATTGTCAGGCCCATTTGTGTTTCGACAATACTGCCAGCGACACGGACTACAAAAAACAATGCCGTACTGATGAGCCCCAGGGCAAGGCCGTAAATCGCTTCTTGGGAGAGCAGTATTAAAGACTGTAAAAAATGCACATGGTATAGACGTGGGTCAGGGTCAATCATAAAAGCGAAAAATAAACTGATCATAACCGCCAGTGCCACCTTGATGTTGACAGGTATGGTTTTCCAGCTGAATACCGGGGCCGAGAACATAAAGGCTGCTATTCTGGTAAAGATCATAAAAAAAGGCAGAAGATATTCTATAATTATATCCATCAGTGTGTTATGTTTTCAATTTGTCCGAAAATTTCTATCGTAAATTTCATTAAGATTTGCAGCATCCAGTTACCAAAAACCATCGCTGTTAGGCCCACTCCGATAAGTTTTGGGACCATTGTGAGTGTCATATCACGTAATGAAGTTACGGCTTGGAAAAGAGATACTATAATTCCCACAGTCATACATACAAGCAGTATCGGGGCAGAAACCATCAGTGCTGTTTCAAGTGTATGCTTTCCTAAATGTAAAACCCATCCTGCGTCCATATTTTATCCTTTAATTAAAACTCAAACTTAAACTTTTTGCCAATAATCCCCATCCGTCAACTAATATAAATAGTATCAGCTTAAACGGCAGCGATATCATAACCGGCGGCAGCATCATCATTCCCGCACTTAATAAAATCGAGGCAATTACCAAATCTATAAGTAGAAATGGAATAAACAGCAAGCAGCCGATTTCAAACGCTGTCCGGAATTCACTGATGATAAATGAGGGGACGACAACATGCAGCGGAATATCGATTGGCTGTTGGGGAGGTGTGATATTTGCCATTCTCACGAAAAGCATCAAATCGCTCTGGCGTGTTTGTCTTAGCATAAATTCCTTTATCGCTTGTGCAGTTCTTTCGCCGGCTTGTTCGAATAGTATCTCGTCAGCCAGGTATGGTTCTATCGCAGTTTTGTTTATCTTCATCAGTGTAGGCGACATCGTGTAAAGCGTCAAAAAAAGTGCAAGGCCCATCATTACTATGGTAGGGGGGATGTTCTGAGTCGAAAGCGCCCTGCGTATAAAGCCAAGGACAATGACAATCCTGGTAAATGAAGTCATCATAGCCATTAAACTGGGCAGTATAGCCAGTAAAGCGAAAACGATTACCAGCTTGATGGGGCCTGACCACTCACGGCTTTCTTCCAGGTTTTCCGGTGCAGTGGCTTTGTTTACTATCTCTACAACGTCGCCGATCTGAGGCATGGCATTTTCAGTAGGCTGTGCGTTTAGAGGAGCGACAAATGCAATTGCTGCAAAAATGTAAATTATTATTCTACTGCTCATTTTGGTTATCCGTCTTTACGTCCATTTCGCTGATCTTGGTTATGTTTTGAGCAGTGGAACTGATGAGAATCTGCTTGTCGCCTGATCTGATCATGTGGAGCTGTTTCTGGCTGCCGATGTTGACCGTTTCCAGTACTTCGATATATTTTCCCGCAACGGGGCTGGTTTTTAAACCGAGCTTTTTGGTAAGGTAGTAAGCCGCCCAGCCAAGAATGAGTATGACGATAATGGAACCAAAGAGCTTGCCCAGCAGAGAACTGTCATCTTCCATCGTTCTGAACTGGTTATCGGATTTGCTCCAATCCATATAATTTGGCTCATTGGCTTCCTGGGCGATCAATGCACAGGAAAAAATCCCTAGAAACAGAACAGCTAACAAAATATTTCGACTCAACATAAAATTAATCCAGAATTCTTATAATTTCTTTTTTCAAACATATTTAGAGCAAATTTTGTGCCTGTATGGAAACACTTACCAGTGCTGTTTTAATGGGGACTGGCCAAGCGTTTTGTTTGTTTTTTGTACATTTTGAATTGTTTAATATTCAGTCGTTACAAAAACGTTGGGAGAAGGGCGTTTGATACAAAATTGTATAAGCTTTATTTTTAAAATACAAAATTGTATAAAACATAAATAGTTCACTTTTAGACCTTATCTGTAAGTGCTTTTAAAGCAGGGGTTTGTAGATAAATTATTTATTTATGCTTTTCTGGCACTCTAATTGCAATAAGTAAAACGAAGGTTCAGGGTTGGACTCGGGCGTTCGAGTATTACCCGGATTTATTAACAATGAAGAATGGAGAAAAAATGGACAGAAAAATCACACTTTTAACAGCGGTTTTGGCGATGGGCATGCTTTGTGCAACAGGTTTTGCCCAGGAACAAGAAGCAGACAGCGTCGGCTTTGCTCTGACAACGGATTTTTACAGTCAGTATATCTGGCGCGGTCAGCAGCTAACTGATGGTTACGTTTTCCAACCCAGCTTTAGTGTTTCTTTTGATAACTTCACTGCGGGAATCTGGGGAAGTATGGACCTGGAAAATGTAAATGACAGTGAACATGAGTTCACAGAAGTTGATTACTACCTGGATTATTCCGGTCAGCTTACAGAAGGGATCGGTTTTTCACTTGGTGTAATTTATTATGATTTCCCAAACACCGATTTTGCTTCAACAACAGAGCTTTACTGGGGACTGTCATTCGATGTTCCGCTAAATCCTTCTTTAACTGTCTATCATGATATCGATGAAGCTGACGGATATTATGCTTCTCTTGCTGTTGGGCACTCTTTTGGTAAGATCGGCGAAATTGGTCCGGATTGGGAAATCGGCATGGATCTCGGTGCCAGCCTTGGTTATGGTGATTCTTCGTATAATGACTTCTATTTCGGTGTAGATGATTCTGAGCTGAATGACCTTGCTGTAACCCTTTCGTTCCCGGTTTCAATGCAAGACGGTTGGGCTTTCTCGGCAAGCGTAAGCTATATAACCCTTGTTAATGATGATATCAGGCAAGCCAGCGGTTATGACAATGACTATGTTATCACGGGTTTGAGTTTATCGAAAGAATTTTAGTAACCTCAATTTGAAAGGCTTGTGAAAGGGCTTCAAAATGAAAAAATACCTTCTAATAATATTGTTTTTACTGGCTATGCCGGTGGTATGTCTCGCCGAGGAAACAGCCGAAGTGTCAGCAATTGATTCACTTAAAGAGGAAATGCAAAATAATATAAATATCGTCTGGACCTGTGTTGCGGCTTTTCTTGTGTTCTTTATGCAGGCCGGATTCGCAGCAGTCGAAGCCGGTTTCACAAGGGCAAAAAATGCGGTGAACATCATAATGAAAAATTTGATGGACTTTTCGATCGGCACTATAGCTTTTTTCTTCATTGGATTCGGATTGATGTTCGGCGAAAGTAAAGGGTTTTGCGGAACTTCAGATTTTTGTATCAGCGGTTCGATCGGTAGCCCCGAAGACTGGAACTGGACTTTTCTTATTTTTCAGACCGTATTTGCTGGAACTGCTGCAACGATCGTCTCCGGTGCAATGGCCGGCAGAACACAATTTAAGTCTTACCTGATTTACAGCGTGTTTATCTGTGCGTTCATTTACCCGATCTTCGGTTCATGGGCATGGGGCGGACTTTTGAACGGTGGCGGATGGTTGGAAAATCTCGGCTTTGTGGATTTTGCCGGTTCAACAGTTGTACACTCTATCGGCGGCTGGCTTGCACTTTCAGGTGCTATTATCCTTGGTCCACGCCTGGGCAAATACGGCCCTGACGGCAAACCCAAAGCTATACTCGGCCACAACATTCCGCTTGCTGCCATTGGCGTTTTCATTCTGTGGTTCGGATGGTTCGGTTTTAACCCCGGAAGCACAACTGTAGGTAACGGCGAAATCGGCCGCGTAGCGGTAACGACTAACCTGGCTGCTGCTGCCGGTGCAATCGTCGCGATGATAACTTCGTGGATCATCAGCAAAAAGCCTGACGCTTCTATGTCTTTGAATGGTGCTTTGGCTGGCTTGGTCGCTATCACAGCTCCATGTTATACTGTTACCCCTATCGGCGCAGTTTTTATCGGTATAGTCGCCGGTGTTATAGTCGTGCTTTCAGTTATATTCATCGACAGCGTATTAAAAATTGACGATCCGGTCGGTGCCGTAAGTGTTCACGGAGTCTGCGGAGCGTTTGGAACCCTTGCCTGTGGATTATTCAATGCCGAAGCCGTGCTTGGAATCGGTGATGCAAATAGCGGTCTGTTCTACGGCGGCGGATTTTCTCAGCTTTGGGTGCAGCTGGCAGGTGTCGGAGCTGCTTTCGCATGGGCATTTGGTCTTGGTTTAATTCTGTTCGGTCTGATTAAGGTTACTGTCGGTCTTCGCTGCAGCAAAGAAGAAGAACTTAAGGGTCTCGATGTCGGCGAACACGGTATGGAAGCATACAACGGTTTCCAGATATTCAGCACAACTTAATTGCCGGAAATCAAATTAAAACCACTAATGGAGATTTAAAATGAAACTTATAATTGCATATATTCAACCCCACAGGCTCGATGCTGTAAAAGCCGAACTTGTAAAGTCGGACGTTGCGAAGATGTCAGTTACAAACAGTCTCGGCTGCGGAGCTCAACAGGGATATCATGAAAGTTATCGCGGTGTTCAGTTCGATGTGAACCTTTTAAAGAAGATCAGACTTGAAATCGCGGTCAACGATGACTACCTCGATAAAACTGTAAACGCCATTATCGCTGGCGCACGTACCGGTGAGATCGGCGATGGAAAGATTTTTATACTTGAACTTGGTGAATGTATAAGGATTCGCACAGGAGAAAAAGGTAACCAGGCCATCGGCTGATAAATTCATAGGCTAAAGGGGGGCACAGGCTCGGTAAAACTTGTGTCCTCCATATTTTGAACGGAATTTTATGTACTTTTGTAAATATCGAAATTAGACCTCAATTCCTTTTTTTTATCCCGACTTAAGGCTGACTTCTCCTAGCCCGAGTCAGTCTTTTGGTGGGTCTTGTTGACGTGGCAAGACCCACTTTTTTATGCGCAATTGATTTTTTTTAAAATTTCCCTTGACTTATTATGAGCATATGTTCATAATAAGTTTATAAATTATGCCTAGACCATTTAAAAATAGAAATATCGCCGGCTTACCTGGCTCATGCGTTTATAAGCCCGCGGGAATTCCCGCGAGAACGTTAGAATGGGTAATTTTGTCGCTGGATGAATTCGAAACGATCCGGCTGCTCGATTATCAGGGCCATGGCCAGGAAAAAGCGGCCGAGCTTATGTCGGTTTCAAGGCCCACGGTAACGAGGATATATGCTTGTGCCCGGAAAAAAATCGCAACCGCCTTTACTGAGGGCAAAGCGATTTCCATAGAGGGCGGACCGATACAGAATGTACACAATGGGCCAGGCCTGGGAGGGGGGCGAAGATGGCGGGGCGGCATAGGAAGTAATGAATTTTAATAAGGAGCAGATAGAATGAAAATTGCAATAACGACACAGGGAAAAGACCTGGACAGCCAGCTGGATCCAAGATTCGGCAGAGCAAAGTCTCTGCTGGTTGTTGACACCGAGACAAACCAGTTCCAGGCATACGACAATACCGTAAATTTAAACGCTTCTTCGGGAGCAGGTATTCAGACTGCTCAGAACATCGCAAACCATGATGTCGAAGCGGTAATTACTTCTAATATCGGCCCAAATGCGGTCAAAACTCTAAATGCCGCCAGTGTTCTGGTATATCTTGCTGACCAAAGTCAGAGTGCAAAACAGGCTTTGCAAGATTTTAAATCCGGCGATCTGGAGCAGATAAGCGAATCAAATGTCGAAGGACATTGGGTATAAAATGTTTAACCTTGAAAGGAGGTGATAACTATGCCAGGCGGAGATAGAACAGGCCCCGAAGGAATTGGCCCAATGACAGGAAGAGCAGCAGGTTATTGTGCCGGATATTCGACCCCGGGTTTTGCGAGTCAACCACGTCCGAGAGGATTTTTCAGACGTAGAGGTTTTCGAGGACGAGGATTGGCAAGACCTGGACAGGGTTTTTCCAACTTTTTCTCACAGGCTCGGGCAGCTGGGAACGAGTTGGATGACCTTAAGTCTCAAGCTCAGTATTTAAGCGAGGGCTTGAACGAGATAAGCCAGCGGATTAGCCAGTTGGAAAAAGAAGAAAAGTAACCTACTTTACGGGCAAGGTGCTGCTTGGCGCCTTGCTCAAATTTTATTTTGATCATTATGAAAATAGCAATTGCCAGCGGAAAGGGCGGGACAGGAAAAACTACTATCGCGACGAATCTGGCTCTGGCCATATCTCAAGGCGGTAAGCAGGTCCAGTATCTCGATTGCGATGTTGAAGAGCCAAACGGCCATATTTTCCTCAAGCCCGAAATAAATAGTACACAGCAAATAACTGTATCTGTTCCTGAGGTGGATTTGGCAAAGTGCATCGGTTGCGGCAAATGCAGCCAGCTTTGCCAGTATAGTGCGATTATATCAATGAAGAAAACCGTGCTCACCTTTGAGCAGCTTTGCCATTGTTGCGGCGGCTGTATGCTGGTGTGCCCGGCTGGAGCTATAACCGAAAAAAAACAGATTATCGGTCAGCTAAACCAGGGCATTTCCAATGGTATCGATTTTGTGGATGCTGTTATGGAAATCGGAGATGTTCGGACACCGTCTCTTATAAAGCAGGTTAAGAGCAAGATTGATGACAATAAAGCGGCGATTATTGATGCGCCGCCCGGAACGTCATGTCCGGTCATCGAAACGGTCAAAGATGCTGATTACGTTCTGCTTGTAACTGAACCGACGCCGTTTGGTTTGAACGATTTGATACTCGCAGTCGAAATGGTACGCAAACTCAAGAAACCATTTTCGGTAGTTGTAAACAGAGATAATATAGGCGATCAGACAGTTTACGATTACTGTCGCCGCGAAAAAATAAAAATCTCATTGCAGATACCTGATGATCGGCAAATTGCACAGACGTATTCTTCGGGCAAAATGATTTTGCAGGAACTGCCCCAATATAACGATCCTTTTTTGAAGTTGGCGAAAGCACTTGAGGTATTATGAAAGAAGTAGTTGTCATAAGCGGAAAAGGCGGAACCGGTAAAACGAGCATTACTGCAGGTTTTGCCGCATTGGCTCAAAATGCTGTTTTAGCAGACTGTGATGTCGATGCTGCCGATCTGCATATAATAATGGAACCTCGATTCAAGCAGATAACGGATTTCGTAGGCGGCAAACAGGCTCATATCGAAACGGCAAAATGTGTCAGCTGTGGTAAATGCAAGAAAATTTGTAAGTTTGACGCGATAAATTTAGACGGGCCTGCAAATGATATTGTAGCAAAAACTTATACCGTCGATCCGATATCATGTGAAGGCTGTAAAGTGTGTGTGGAATTTTGTCCTGTCGATGCTATCAGATTCGAAGATTCCATCAACGGTCAGTGGTTTGTTTCCGAAACCCGTTTTGGCCCGATGGTTCATGCCAAGCTCGGAATAGCACAGGAAAACAGCGGCAAGCTGGTAACGTTGATAAGAAATCGAGCCAAGGAAATCGCTGAGCAAAACAATCACGATATGCTTCTTATCGACGGTTCGCCCGGGATAGGCTGTCCGGTTATAGCTTCGATCACGGGGGCGGATTTGGTGCTGATAGTTACCGAGCCGACGCTTTCGGGCAAACATGACCTTGAGCGGGTGGCTAAGTTGGCTTCTAATCTCAAGGTCCCGGCAATGGTCTGCATCAACAAGTCAGATATAAACCCGGAAATTGCAAATGAAATAAAAGATCAGGCCGAGCAAATGGGATTGAATTTCGCGGGACAGGTTGAATATAGTGAACAGTTCACAAAGGCGCAGGTCAATAAACTTTCTATAATCGAATATGATAAAAGCCAAAGTTCGAAACAGATTGAAAATTTATGGAGAAATATAATAAATCAACTTAATAAAAAGGAGCAAGAAATATGAGAATCGCACTACCAGTTTTTGAAGAAAAGCTTTGTCAGCATTTCGGCCATTGTGACAAATTCGCCATCCTTGAAATAGATCAGTCAAACAATATAATAAAACGTGAAGATGTTACACCTCCGCCGCATGAACCAGGTGTACTTCCAAAGTGGCTATCGGGAATGGGAGTAAACGTGATTATAGCAGGGGGCATGGGCCAGCGTGCTCAACAGCTTTTCGCTCAAAACCAGATAGAAGTAATTGTTGGTGCCCCAGCCGATACGCCGGAAAATCTGGTAGGGAAATATTTAAATGAAACGCTTAAGACCGGAACAAATCTTTGTGATCATTAGTGCAAAGAGACTGTTGTTTTATCTTTCTTGTCTCATCGCTGCCGTGATAGAGCTTTTTTAGGTTGGGGCCGGCTTCTCAGGGAATTGGGTAGTGGGGTTATTTGTGTTTTTTCGGGTCGCTTGCTCTCTGCGCTGGCGTGATTAGCTTTGATTTTCGAGGTTAAGGAGTTTTGATTTTATTGAAGGGTCGGGGTAGGCGGAAAAGCCGCCTGTTGTGCCGTCTGATTTTATTACTCGATGGCAGGGGATAATCAGGGGAAACGGGTTCGATGCCATTATGTTGCCGACGGCTCGGCAGGCGCTGGGACTTTTTGCAAGTTTGGCGAGTTGTTTATATGTCAAAGTTTGGCTATATGGAATTGTGATGCATTTGAATAGGACTCGGGATTTGAAAGGGGTGTAAGTATCAAGAGGTAAGAGGCTTTGAAAAGGGGTGAAATCGATCTTTTGGCCCTGGAAGTAGGCGATAATGGCTTGGGGCAGGTCAGGAAAAAGTGAGTTATCCTGTTCGAATTTGTAAGATGGTGGAACTAGGTTTTTTAGCTGGTTTAAAGCATTTTTTTGGGAGGATAGGGGTAAAATGGCGGTAATGAGATGTTTATCCTCGGCAGCGATGGTAAAATGGCCCCATCGGGTTTCGAATATATTGTATTTGCAGTTTTTCATAATCTTCGTTTATTTTGATAAGTTTAACTCAGAAGGTCAAATAAGTAAATGTCGGTGCGAGATGTTAGTCGAAAAATACAAAAAATGTTTGGCGTTGTGGAAAGATGAGGTATAGAATAATAGAGGTAGATTGTTTTTTATTGATATTTAGATTATAGAAAGGGGCTGAAAAATGAATAGCCAAACAAAAGATAAAAGTAAGAAAAAGAGCCATTTTTTTGTATGGTTTTTGGTGATTCTGGTGATGCTGGTAGTTATCGGGCTGATCGCGGTTCCGATGTATTTGTCCAGCGGCAGCGGGACGGAAATGGTAGTTGGGAAAATAAATGACAGTATTGGCGGGAAAGTGATCCTTGGTAATTTGTCGGTGGGATGGTTCAAGGGGATTGATATATCAGGTTTTGACTATTCTGATGACCAGCAGCTGACTCGTATAACGGCTGATAGAATAAGTACTAACCCGTCTTTCTGGTCGTTTTTAGGGGAGGTGCCGAGATTAGGCGATACCATTATTGACAGCCCGAAGGTATATTTGAAACTTCGTGATGGTCAAATAGAGCTGCCGGAAGAAGAAGATGAAGATGATGATGACGACGCGCAAGCATTAGGTGCTTTTGCATTGGTGAAAATGGATCTTTCGGTTAATGACGGTGAGGTAACGTTAGAAACTGAGCAAGGTGAGATGGTTCGCTTTATGCAGATTGGGGCGAAGGCGGACTTGAATGGTATTAATAAACAGAACAAATTTGCAATTTCAACATCTGTTGAGGATGCCGATGGCCAGGGTCAGGGACAGATCAATGCCAAGGGACAGGTTAAACCGGGAGTTAAGAACCAGCAGTGGAGTCTGGAAGATACGAGCGGGGATTTTGTGGTTGATATCAATTCGGTGAATCTGGGCAAGTTAACGCCGCTGTTTAAGCTGATTGATCCGAATATGGATGCAAAAGGTGTTCTGGATGTGAATATGACAGTGAATATGGATGAGGGTGGTGTTGGATCGATCGAGGGCAGGATCGATGGTGAGAATATTGCGATAGCTTTGCCGGGCAGGGAGGGCGACAGACTCGTTACCAATGAGTTGCGAGCGGATGTAAAAATAATCGGAACCGAAGATGCGTATAACTTTGAAATGTTTGATGTTGTCAGTGACTGGCTTGTTATAAACGGCAGCGGTCGAATCGGTAAAAATGGCGAAGGAAAAGGAGGTTTTGAGGCAAGGTATAATCTGGATATTGCAAGTGCGGCCAAGGCAATGCCCCAGACTTTTGCGATACAGAAAGGCGTTGAGATAACAGGGGGGACTCTTAACGGCAACTTATTTATATTAACAGAAAATAATCAGCATGAATACGTGGCAAACGGCAGTTTGGAAGGTTTGCAGGCATTGGTTGACGGGAACCAGGTGTCGCTTGGTCAGCCGGTTACTTTTGAATTTAATGTGATACATGACTATGAAGCTAAGAGCTGGAGAGTGGCACAGGGTAAATTGTCCAGTGATTTTGCTAATATCAATGTACAGGGAACGATGGATCAGTTGAATTATACAGCTTCTGCAAATCTTTCGGCTTTGCAGAATCAAATTGGCAAGATATTCAGCTTGGGCGGGTATATTTTTGGCGGACAGGTAAGTGAAAAAGGAGTAGCTAGTTTTAAAGAGGAAGAGATGTCTTTTGCAGGGCGGGCAGAGTTCGATGATCTTGTTATTAGTAAAGACGGTAACAAAGCACAGGAAAAAGGTGCCCAGATCACTTATGATATGACATTGAATAAAAAAGCGAATGTTTTGAATGTCGCAGAGTTAGCTTACCAGGGAGGTGCCGGTCAGCTGCAGGTTAGCGATAGTGATATTTTCATGGGTGAAGGTGAGGGAGAAACTGTTGTAAATGCGTCTGCTAATGTTGAGTTGGGACAGCTGGTACCGTTTGCGATAATGGCTAAAATTGTGCCGCCTGAATACGATATGCAGGGAAGGTTTGAAGGGTCGGCGAGGATGACAAAGAAAGGTGATGTCGTAAGTGCGCAGGTTACCGATACCCGTGTGGAAAATCCTATGTTTAAGTATCAAGGTAAGGTTTTCCTGGAAGAGCCTTATATTGAATTCGCGTTTGACGGCCGATTCAATATGAAAGAGAAAACGATTGCAATTGACAGTATGCGTCTTGTTAGCCCGCAGATGAGTATTAAAAAGGGAAGTTTGCAGACTAGTCAGAAAGGCGGTACAGAAAAGATCGATGGTGAATTTGTTTACGATGTTAATCTGGCAGTTGTAGGGGATGTACTTGACCCTTTTTTGCCAACGGGCTTTGAGATTTACGGCAGGCTATCGGATACGCTGAAGTTTTCCAGTGAGTATCCCGAAGGCAGTCCTGAAGCGATAGTTGCGAATCTTGATGCCCGTACAAGAATTGGATTTGAACGTGCTAAATATATGGGAATGAATTTCGGCCCGACTGAAATCGATATTGAAATGCAGAATGGATTGATGAACATAAAACCGTTTACGGCCATTGTCAACAATGGTCAACTGAAATTTGCGGCAAATGCAGATTTCAAGCAGAGCCCTGTTTTGCTAAGCATTCCTGAGCCTTTGATGCTGCTTGATAATGTTGAGATAACCAAGGAAATGACAGATGAGATGCTGATGTACTTTAACCCGATATTTGCCAATCTCGCGGATGTTTCAGGGGTATTGAGTTTTAATGCTAACAGTTTAGTATTACCGATTACGGGCGGGTCAAAGGATGATGTGGTGGCGGCGGGAGTAGTGGACATGAACAATCTGACGTTATCGGGCAGCGGGATACTGAATGTTATCGCGAGGGTTGCGAAAACATCGTCAACGGCTCAGATGAAGATTTATCCTACGCAATTTACGTTGGCTGATGGTGTGCTTCATTATGATCAGATGACGATGGAGATAGGCAAGACACAGGTCAGTTTCGGCGGTGATATGTATTTGGGGGGGCCGATTGATATGTATGTTCAGATACCGGTGAATTTCCAGGGTAAGCCGGTCAGACTTTTTTTCGAAGGTACGGTAATGAGTCCAAAGCTGAGTGTTGAAAAGATTTTGCAGGATACACTGAGACAGCAGATCGAGGGTGGATTAAGGGATATATTGCAGAAAAATCTGTAACCATAAGAAATAGAGTTTATATATCTTATTCACCGATGATTTTTACAAGCAGGCGTTTTTTTCGCATGCCGTCAAATTCGTAGTAGAAGATATGTTCCCATGGACCAAGGTGCAGTTTGCCGTCGGTAATTGCGACGACTACTTCTCGGCCCATGACCTGACGTTTCATGTGAGCGTCGGCGTTGTCTTCGAAACCGTTGTGACGGTACTGCGAGTGGGGTTTTTCAGGTGCAAGTTTTTCAAGCCATATTTCGTAATCGTGGTGAAGGCCTGATTCGTTGTCGTTGATGAATACGCTTGCGGTAATGTGCATCGCGTTTACCAGTACAATGCCTTCTTTTACGCCGGATTCGGTGACTAGGTCTTCAATTTGGTTGTGGATAGAGATGATTTGTCTGCGTTTGGGTACATCCATCCAGATTTCTTTTGTCAGTGATTTCATAGTATTGGTCCTTTTTTGGTTTTCATTTTAGGGGAAAAACAATAGTAAATCAAATATTTTAAGCAGTTAAAGGGAGGATTGAGGTTTTTTTTGGGTCGCTTGCGCTCTGCGCTGCCGGGGCGGCAAAATTTGAACTTTGCTGGGGCAAGTGAGTATAAATTCGGGATGTTTGAGGGTTGCTTTTGGGCGGAAAAAAAGCTATAATAAATAACTTTACTGAAATTTTAGGAAATATAAGTCTTTATGGATATTAAACATATACGAAATTTTTCGATCGTTGCGCATATTGATCACGGAAAAAGTACCCTTGCGGACAGAATTTTGGACCTGTGCGGTGCGATAGATGAACGTAAGAAGATGGATCAGATGCTCGATAGTATGGATATCGAACGTGAAAGGGGTATCACGATCAAGGCATCGGCGGTTACAATGAATTATGTGCATGAGGGGCAGACTTTTATGCTCAATTTGATCGATACGCCGGGGCATGTTGATTTCAGCTATGAAGTTTCGCGTGCGATGGCGGCATGTGAGGGCGCTTTGCTGCTGGTTGATTCCACGCAGGGAGTTGAGGCCCAGACTGTGGCCAATGCCTACCTGGCAGTTGATGCGAACCTTGAGATATTGCCGGTTTTGAATAAGACTGATTTGCCGGCTTCGCAGCCTGAGGTTGTGGCAGAGGAAATTGAACATGTGCTTGGTATCCGTAAGGGTGAATGTTTCAAGGTAAGCGCTAAATCTGGCGCGGGAGTAGAAGAGTTGCTCGATGCGATAGTTACTCTTTTGCCGCCGCCTGAGGATAGGTCGAAAGAGCCTACCGCGGCACTGATATTCGATTCCCATTTCGATGAATATCGCGGAGTAATCTGTTACGTGCGGGTTTTTTCGGGTACATTGAAAAAAGGCCAAAAAATCCGAATGATGGGTAAAAACAGGAGTTATACTATTTCCGAGCTGGGTAAATTTTCGCCTGATATGATAAAACATGATGAGCTTGGAACCGGTGAGGTTGGATATGTGATAGCCAATATCAAGGCTTTGGCGGATGTGACCATTGGTGATACTATAACAGATGAAAACCATCCTTGTCCTAAGCCGCTGCCAGGGTATGAGCCGCCGATGCAGATGGTATTTTCAGATTTTTATCCGGGTAATAATACTGAGTATGATAAGATGCGGGGGGCATTTGATAAGCTTGCGTTAAATGATTCGAGTTTCAGCTTTATACCACAAAGTTCCCCCGCACTAGGGTTCGGATTCAGGTGCGGATTTCTGGGTCTATTGCATATGGAGATCATCCAGGAACGTTTGGAGCGTGAGAACAATATCGATATTATTCAGACGGCACCTACGGTTAGTTACGAGGTTGTAACTAAAGATGAGGAGGTGATGAGGATCGATTCGCCAAGCCAGCTGCCCGATCCAAGCCATATAGAGGAATTGCGAGAGCCGTTTGTGAAACTTGAGGTTATCATGCCCAAGGATTGCATCGGCGGGGTGATGAAACTTGCCGAAGAGCGGCGATGTACTATGGTAAAAACGGATTATTTGAGTACGACCAGGGTGATGATGGAATTTAAAGCTCCGCTTGCCGAAATTGTTTATGATTTTTATGATCAGCTAAAGGGTATCTCAAGCGGTTATGCGACTATGGATTATGAGTTTATCGGTTTCGAAAAGAGTAATCTGATAAAGATCGATTTTCTCATCAATGGTGTAGCGGTTGATGCTCTTAGTATGATCATGCACAGGTCTAATGCTGAACAGCGAGGAAGAAGGCTTCTTATAAAATTGCGTCAGGCGATACCCAAACATCAGTTTGAAATACCGCTACAGGTTGCAGTAGGCGGAAAGATTCTGGCCAGGGAGACGATCAAGGCATATCGTAAGGATGTTACCGCGAAACTTTACGGAGGTGATGTAACCAGGAAAATGAAGCTGTTGAAAAAGCAGAAAGAAGGTAAGGCACGTATGAAGAATATCGGCAGAGTGACCATACCTCAGGAAGCGTTTATGAGTATATTAGATAACACTTAAACCGGTTTTAAAGTGGGAGAATGATTGTGAAGAAATATACAGTAGGGGTTGATTACGGAACAAATTCGGTCCGCAGTATTGTTGTGGATGTTTCCAATGGAAGGGAAATAGCAAGCGATGTGTTCGAATATCCATCAGGTGTCAACGGAATAATGCTGGATAAGTACGACCATAATGTCGCAAGGCAGAACCCGCAGGATTATATTGACGGACTTGAGAGAACAGTTAAAAACGCGATTGCCCAGGCGGCAAAGACTGACAGCGATTTCGAGGTGGATAATGTTATTGGAATAGGTTTGGATGCAACCGGTTCGACTCCACTGGCGGTGGATCAATCGGGGGTTGCGCTGGGATTAAAGGATGAATTTAAGGGCGATTTGAATGCTATGGCTTGGCTTTGGAAGGATCACAGCAGTTACGCCGAAGCCCAGGAGATAACCGAGCTTGCCAGAAAGCATCGTCCGGAATATTTGCATAAATGCGGCGGCGGGTATTCTTCTGAGTGGTTTTTCAGTAAGGTTCTGCACTGTTTACGGATTGGCAGTGAGGTTTGGGATGCGGCATATACATGGGTTGAGCATGTTGATTATATGACAGGGCTGCTGACTGGAATGAGCGACCCAAAATCGATAAAAAGGTGCCGGTGCGCAGCAGGGCACAAGGCAATGTTCAGCGATCAATGGGGCGGGTATCCTGATAAAGAGTTTTTGTCGATGTTGGATGAAAGGCTTGGCGAGTTCAGGGAGACATTGAGTGATCAGACTTACTCGATCGATACGCCCGCTGGCCAGTTAACAAAGCAATGGGCTCAGAAATTGAGTTTGCCCGGGGGGATACCAGTTGCGATGGGCGCTATAGATGCGCATCTTGGTGCGGTAGGTTCAGGAATCGAAAAAGGCAGGGTAGTGAAAATTTTAGGGACGAGCTCATGCGATATGGTTGTAGCTCCTAATACTGATGATATACCTGATATTCCGGGGATTTGCGGAATTGTTGATGGTTCGATATTGCCGGGGTTTTTCGGTTTCGAGGCAGGACAATCGGCTGTTGGTGATATTTTTAATTGGTTTGTAAATTATATAAAGCCGGGCGGCGGAGAAGAGGGCGGCCATGAGGCTTTGACGGAGAAGGCGGCGAAACTAAAGCCGGGGCAGTCGGGGTTGTTGGCGCTGGACTGGAACAATGGTAACAGGACGGTTTTAATCGATCAGAGGTTGTCGGGTTTATTGCTTGGACAGACGCTGCATACAAGGCCTGAAGAGATTTACAGGGCGTTGATCGAGGCTAGTGCATTTGGTGCGTTGACCATCATTAACAGGTTTGAAGAATATGGTGTAAAAATAAATGAGATTGTGAACTGCGGCGGTATTGCGGAAAAAAATGCGATGCTAATGCAGATTTACGCCGATGTGACCGGTCGGGAAATGAAGGTTTCACGATCAGCTCAGACATGCGCATTGGGTTCGGCGATTGCGGCTGCGGTTGTTGCCGGCAAGCAAAACGGCGGTTATGATAACTTTGCAGATGCTCAAAAGGCTATGACCGGTGTGAAGGATGTCAGCTATAAGCCGAATGCGGAGAGCCATGATGTTTATAATCGGCTTTATAAGTTGTATAGACAGGTTCATGACGCGTTTGGGACAAAAGAATGTTCGGGCAGTTTGTACAATGTGATGAAAGATTTACTGGAGATAAAAGAAAGCTGTCAATGACCGATTATTTGTAAATTCAAGGCGGTTTATGGGCCGCCTTTTTTATGCGCGGGGTCAAAGAGGGGGGTTCCAATTGGGTGTTGCAAAGTTGGCAAATAGGGGTATAATCGTGTTTTATTGATTTTGAAATGATTTAAGTGTTTAGGAGATACAGGTTTGCGTTATTCCAGGATGTTATTGCCGACGGTTAAGGAAGTTCCAAATGATGCTGAGATTCCATCTCATCAGCTTATGATGAGAGCGGGTTTGATAAGGAAAGTGGCCAGCGGGACTTATGCTTATCTGCCTGCGGGTTGGCGGGTGTTGAATAAGATCATGACGATTATTCGTGATGAGATGGACAAGGCCGGTGCGCAGGAAGTTTTGCTGCCAGCGGTTCAGCCGATGGAACTTTGGCAAAAGACCGGTCGCGATGTTGACTACGGGCCGACAATGGCGAAGTTTAAGGACAGGCACGGGCGAATGAATGTGCTGGCTCCGACCGCGGAAGAGGTAATGACGTCTGTAGTTGGCGGTGAAATAAACTCGTATAAACAGCTGCCGATGAATATATACCAGATATGTTTCAAGTTTCGTGATGAGTTTCGCCCGAGGTTCGGTGTGTTGAGGAGCCGGGAATTTATAATGAAAGACGCTTACAGTTTCCATGCCGACGAGGAAAGTTTGCAGGAAACATATATGGAGATGTACGAAGCTTATAAGCGGGTTTTTGAGCGGGCAGGCATACCGTATGTGATTGTCGAAGCAGAGACAGGCGAGATGGGCGGCAGCAGTTCGCATCAGTTTACGGTTCCTTGTGAGACGGGCGAGGATGTGATCGTTTATACCGAAGATGGCAAATACGCGGCGAGTATCGAGAAAGCGGCAGTTGATCCGGCAGAGCGGGCGAAAGTTGATGAAAGCTTGCCGGCGGTTGAAGAAGTTGCCACGCCGAATGTCAAGACCATCGAGGAGCTTTGCGAGTTTTTCAAATGCGGAGCTGAACATTTTATAAAAACACTAATTTACAGAACTCCTACATCAGATGATTCACTTAAACAGATATCGGAAGATTCAATTAAACATCCACATAAACAAGGCTGGGGAAGTAGTGAAGCAACTTGGATAAATCACTATGCAGTGATTGTTAGAGGAGATCATGAAGTTAACCCGGAAAAACTGACTCAGCTACTTGGTGGTATTCATCTTGAATTGGCAGAAGAAACAATTGTAAAAAAGCTAACTGGAGCGGAAGTGGGTTTTGCGGGACCAGTTGGCTTTAAGGGTAATATAATAATCGATCATTCGGTTGCGGCGATGAAGGCAGGGATAGCCGGTGCGAACAAGACTGATGCTCATTTGAAAAATGTTGTGCCGGGCAGGGATTTTGCCCTGGAAGGCGATAAGGTGCAGGTTGCGGATGTTCGAAACGCAGTCGAAGGCGATACTTATGAAGGTAAGAAGCTGCTGTTTAAACGCGGTATCGAGGTTGGGCAGGTGTTTAAACTTGGTACGAAGTACAGTGGTAAACTTGGTGTGAATTTTCTCGATGAGAGCGGGAAATTGCAGCCTGTACTGATGGGCTGTTATGGTATCGGTGTTAACCGTGTTATGGCGTCGGCGATCGAGACGGGCAACGATGAGAACGGGATAATATGGCCGATCAGTATTGCTCCTTTTGAGGTTTTGATAACGCCTGTGGGCAATGATGATGAGATTATGGCTGCGGCCCAGGATTTGCATGACAAATTAGAAGCGGCTGGTGTCGATGTTCTGCTGGATGACCGCGATGCCCGCGGCGGAGTGAAGTTTAAGGATGCGGATTTATTAGGTGTGCCGGTCAGGATTACGGTTGGTAAGAAGTCACTTGCCGAAGGTAAGGTTGAGGTCAAGCTTCGCAGCGGTGGTGATATGGATATGATTGACATTATTGTTGCGCCAACCGAGGTGGTTCGGATGGTTGGTGAAATGAAAAAGAATTTAGCTGCAGATTAAAACATATCGGTAAAGCTTATGTGGGAATTGAATGAGCCAAAGCCTGTCAAGCTGCTGGTTGGGATACTGGCGGCGGATGAGCGTGCGCGGGAGCGGGCGGTTGAGGCTATCAAGGAGAAGTTTGGAAAGATCGACCTGGTGTCGCAGGTGTGGCAGTTTGATAATACCGATTATTATGTTGATGAGTTGGGGGATAGCCCGTTGCGGCAGTTTGTCGCGATTGAAAAGCTGATAGATCCGGGTGAGATAGCGGGGATAAAGCATGCTACAAATGAGATGGAAAAAGAGCTGGCGGGGGAATTGGAATATGAGCTTGAACGGCCGGTTAACCTTGACCCGGGATATGTTGAGACGAGTAAGCTGGTGCTGGCGACGACGAAGAATTTTTCGCATAGGGTTTATATCGGGCAGAATATGTGGGCGGAGGTAACGCTGATGTATATTAAGGGCAAGTGGAAAAGTTTTGAGTTTACGTTTCCCGATTATAAGTCCGGCAAGTACGATAGTTTTTTGAATAAGGTAAGACAAAGGGTTTACGAGCAATTGAAAGAAAAATAATCAGGTGAAGATTTGAATATTTTGGTTTTGATATTTGTTGGTGTTTTGGCTGGGTCGTTTTTGGTGTCGGCGGGATTGACGGCGGGGGTGATCGGCTGGGCCAGGCGGGCCAATTTTTTGTCTCATCCGCAGGTTGACAGGTACAGCACAAGAACGGTTGCACTGGGCGGCGGTATAGCGATATTCTTGACGATGGCATTTGCGATAATTGGAACAATAGCGGGTATAAAGTTTTTGGCGGTTCAGCAGTATTTCGAAATACCGGCGAACGGGGCCCAGTACCTTGCGGGTTTCGAAGGCAGGCTTAGAGAGCTTTTGGTAATATTAGGTGCGATGACGATTTTGCATGTTGTGGGTTTGATCGATGATGTTAAGCATTTGGGGCCGGGTTTGAAGTTGGCTGCACAGTTTGGGGCGGCGATTATAGCGGCTCTTTTTGGCGATGTGCGGGTTGAGATGTTTATTGATAATGTTTTCATTACGTCGGCACTGTCGGCGGTGTGGATAGTTTTGATTGTCAACGTTTTCAATTTTCTTGATAATATGGACGGGCTAAGTGCCGGGATCGCGGCGATTGTGGCGAGTTTGCTGGTAGCAGC
>CAZITB010000001.1:0-55158 GCA_964542055.1 uncultured Candidatus Kuenenia sp. | reverse complement strand
TTTATTTCTTTACCGTAGCTGATAGTAGTTTTATTGATGGGTTTGTCTTTTGAAACTTTTATGATAGTTTCAAGAAGTTTTTCTTTACCTGTTTCTTTGCTTGCCACTGTTTCAACTATCGGCACACCCAGCAATTTTTGCAGCTGATCCAGGTCAAAGTCCAATCCCTTTTTTTTGGCTACATCAGCCATATTGAAAACCAGCAGCAGCGGAACTTTCATTTCTATCAGCTGAATCGCTAAATACAGGTGCCGTTCGATATTCGAAGCGTCCAGAACATCAACTACCACATCTGGCTTTTCGTTTAGTATAAAATGCCTGGCGATCAATTCTTCCTGAGAATAAGCAGAAAGTGAATATGTCCCGGGCAGATCAACTATCTCAATCCAGTTGTGATCATAAAGGCATTTGCCAGTTTTGGTTTCTACTGTTACGCCGGGATAATTCGCAACTTTCTGGCGAGAACCGGTTAGCATATTGAAAATAGTGGTTTTACCGCTATTGGGATTGCCAGCGAGGGCTATTTTGATTTGTTTACTCATTGTTACACCTGTTTACTACTCGAACTTTGATTTGGTTAGCCATTCCTCTGCCCAGGACAATTTTTGATTCTTTGATTTTAAGTACAAACGGCCCGGGATGGCCGTTGCTTACAACAAGAAAATCGGTTCCCGGGATTAAGCCCATTGCACTAAGGCGTTGGCGTAACTGATGTCCTCCGATTATTTCCTGAAGTATAACTTTTTGTCCCTTAGTTGTTGATGAAAGCGGTACTAATTGTTCCATAATTATTTATCTTCCTGCAAATCGTTATTGCAATAATTTATAAACATTTCGGCCAGATTATGGCCGTTGTAGATCTTTTTATTTGCAAACTCTGTGAAGCTAAGCAGTTTAGCGGTTATTTTAGGTCCTAAATTGTGTTCGAGTTTACATGCGGCTGTTTTGGCTGACTCTTTTTCAACGCCCAGGACCTCGATGAGAAAATTTTCTATAACATTGTGTTTAGCTGCAATGTTCGAAGCACTTTTTCTGCCCAATTCAGTCAAAGTGACATATCCGTAAGGCTTGTAATTGACGAGTCCTCGTTCGGAAAGTGCTTTTAGGGCACCGGTAACGGATGGTTTTGCCACACCGAGTGTATCTGCAATATCTTTACTTCGGGCAGTTTCGCTCTTTTCCAGAAGGTTGAAAATGACCTCCAGATAATCTTCAAGCGAAGCACTTAATTTTGTGTTTTGTAAGCTTTTATCCATAATATTTCCAAAAGTTAGGCTTAACGAACATTATTCTAGTTAGGCTTGCCAAACTTTTCAAGTAAAAAAAATAATTTATTTGATTAAGGAGCCTTTTTTTGCTGTCGATACGTCATATATGAAGAACTTAGTTAAAAGAATCTGGAAAAGACAATCTAAACCACAAAACTTAGATATTCATAAGGTTTTGTGGTATCCCAGTACACAAAGCTGCGTTAAAATGGATATGCAGGATGCTAAACCGGCACAACTTCCACCTCTTATGGTGCGAAAAGCCGCATGGAGACGATAAATAGGTTTTTTTGGGGTTTTCAAGTCGAACTTTTTGGGATTATTGAAATATAATACTTGATGTGATATAATAGTTGTAGCATATTTAATTATTACCACTTTTATGGAGAATTAAGTTTTAGGTGGAAAAAGTACGAGAGCAGTTAAAGGTATCTAAAGAGCGCGCCATTTTATGTGGAGCGATTTTGAGGGGAAATGAAGAAATTTTCGATGATCTGTCCGAATTGGCGAGTCTGGCTGAAACTGCTGGGGCAATTGTAGTTGATAAATTCCAGCAGAAAATAAGGGAAATCAATCCATCGACTTTTATCGGTAAAGGGAAAGTCGAAGTGCTGGCTAATCGGGTCAAAGAGCATGAAGCCGATGTGGTAGTTTTTGATAATGATCTGACTCCCGGGCAGATAAGGGAACTTGAAAAGCTTGTCAAAGTAAAAGTCCTTGACCGCAGTGAGTTGATTCTGGATATATTTGCTACTCGTGCCAAGACCAAACAAGCCAAACTTCAGGTTGAACTTGCTCAGCTTGAATATACATATCCAAGGCTAACAAGAATGTGGTCGCACCTTGATACGGTAACAGGTGCCGGGGGTGCTGGGGCAGCTGGTTCTGTAGGTGGTATTGGAACAAGAGGTACTGGTGAAAAGCAGCTGGAAATCGATAGAAGGCTTGTAAATAAGCGCATAACGGAATTAAAAAGGGAACTTGTAAACATCGACAAACGTAAATTGCGTGAGATTGATGGTCGCCATGGGCTTTATAAAATTTGCCTTGTGGGCTATACCAATGCCGGCAAAAGCACACTGATGAATGCATTGACAGATGCCGATGTTTTTGTTGAAGACAGGCTCTTTGCCACGCTTGATACAAGGACGAAAAAATGGAACCTTGAAGGCGGAATCGAGGCGTTACTTAGTGATACTGTGGGTTTCGTTAAACACCTTCCGCACCATTTGGTTGCTTCATTTAAAGCTACGCTTGAAGAAGCGGTTCATGCTGATCTGCTCTTGCATGTGGTAGATTCCAGCGATGAGGATGTGCAGGTACATCTTAATTCTGTAAAAGAAGTTCTTGACCAGATCGGCTGTGGAGATAAGCCGGTAATTATGGTTTTGAACAAAGCAGACCTGATCTCAAACCGCAGTAATTTCGAGCTGCTTAGCGCAATGTATCCCGATGCGGTATGTGTTTCAGCGAAATCCGGTCTTAATCTGGATCAGCTTAGAGATGAAGTTTTAAAATATTTCAAAGGCAGGGAAGTTGACGTTAAGGTATGCGGTGAAAACAGCGAAGGTAAAATTCAAAGTTACCTCAGGGCTAACAGTACAATTCTTGACGAACAATATGGAGAAAAGCAGTATCAGATTAGAGCAAGAATAGGCCATAATCAGTTGGTTGGACTCAAAAGGCTTAACCCTCTGAATCTTGAGATTCTCGAAGCGGTTTGATTTGGGTCTTTTGCCTGGCCCGAGATTTTCTTTTTTGCTTTTGCTTTCTGATTTTGTCAATTTTTCGCTGGGCAGGGCTTTTTTTTCCTAGCTTTTTTTCTTCAAGGATTTCGCACAACTTTTTACGTGCGTAATATCGGTTCATTGCCTGGGTTCTGGCCTGTTGAGCTTTTATTTCGATACCGCTGGGGGTGTGTTTGAGCTGTACGCAAGTGGCGAGTTTGTTGACATTTTGGCCGCCTGGTCCTGTTGAACAGGTAAACTTTTCTTCCAGGTCTTGTTCCCTGATATCCAGAAACTCCATGCGTTTAAGCAGTTTTTCAAATTTCTGATTAGTTATTCCGGGGTTTTTCATACAAATGATTATCTAAAACATTTCGAAAAAGTCAATTTTTCAATGGAAATATCCATCGAGAAAGTTAAAATCTATATTAATCTGAGATTTATTTTTGAGGTTTTCATGACATATCTGGCAGTCCCGATTTCGGCAGAAACAATTGAAAAGGCATTTGAACAAGCCAAAAAGGCGGTGGTACTCGGAGCCGAGATGGTTGAGCTTCGCACTGATTACATTGAAAATCTGTCCGTTGGAAAATTTGAAGAACTTTACAATCAGGTTGAAAAGTTAGATATACAAATAATAGTTACCTGCAGGGATGTTTCAGAGGGGGGGGCACATGATTATTCGGAAAAACTTCGATTGAATATTCTAGAGCATGCTATAAAATTGGGATCTGATTTTGTTGACTGTGAATATGCAAACTTTGTGAAAGACAAATTTGAGATAGCTTTAAGGGATGCCCTGGAGCATAGTTCAACTCGTTTGATACTTTCAGCACATGATTTTGAAAAGCCGTTCAAAAAAATCGAAGCAATATATGACGGGATGCTGCTTGCTTATCCCGATTGTGTTCCAAAACTTGTCTATAAACCCAGGCATATTTCCGATTGTTTCGAAGGTTTGGATATTTTGCATAACAAAGAGGGTGACGCTATAGTTATTGCCATGGGACAGGAAGGGGAGTTGACGCGAATTCTGGCTAAAAAATATGATTGCCTGGTTTGTTTTGCCTCTTTAAATCATGATAACACGACTGCCCCGGGCCAGGTTACCATCGATCAGATGAAAAAGATATATAGATTCGATAAAATTAACCCTCAAACAGAAGTTTTCGGTGTTATCGGCAATCCCGTAAGCCATTCAATGAGCCCGGCAATTCACAATGGATGTTTTGAGGCAAGCGGATATAACGGTGTGTATGTGCCGTTTTTATTGAAAGGCGATAGTGTAGAATTCAATAAGTTTATGGAAGTTTTGAAAGATCGCCAGTGGCTTGACATCAAGGGTTTTAGTGTAACTATTCCGCATAAAGAAAATGCGATGGTTTACGTAAGCAGTACCGGGGGCTTCGTTGATGACCAGGCGGTCAAAATAGCAGCAGTAAATACATTAACGATTGGTTACAATGATAGAATTTGTGCTTATAATACCGATTATGAAGGAGCCCTTGATGCCATTGTAAATGCGGCAGGGGGCAATAAAAGCTACCTTGAGCATAAGACGGCGGCAGTTGTCGGGGCTGGCGGAGTCAGTCGGGCGGTTGTCGCGGCTTTGACTGATTGCGGGGCCAAAGTTACTATTTATAACCGGACAGTTTCCCGTGCGAAAAAACTTGCTAAAGAGTTCGTTTGCAAGTACGCGGACATAGATGAAATCGAGGACATAGACGCATCTATACTTGTAAACTGTACCAGCGTCGGCATGTACCCGGATGTGGATGAATCGCCGGTACCTGAAAAAGTTTTGAATGACCAAATGATCGTTTTTGATACTGTTTACAATCCGGTGGAAACCAGGCTTTTAAAACAGGCAAAATCAGTTGGAGCGAAAACAATATCAGGTGTCGAAATGTTTGTTTACCAGGGGTTGGGGCAGTACAAACACTTCACAGGTCAGGGGGCAGATGAGAAGTTGATGCGTAAGACTGTCAGCGAAAGACTTTAAAGAATCCACGCTTGCTTGCCTTGAAATACGCACCATTGATGTAAGCTCAGTATCGGGTACTCTGGAAAAAAGTTGTTATTTGGGGGGATTTTTCGTATTATCATGGCTTTAGTAATGGATTTGGCGTTATGAGTTGGATTATATTATTGATTGCAGGGTTGTTTGAGGCGGCATGGGCCATTGGGCTCAAGCTAAGCTGTGGATTTACTAAATTCTGGCCCAGCGTTTATACCCTCATCACAATGGCAATAAGCATTTATCTGCTTTCGATTTCGCTAAGGCATCTGGCGATTGGTACGGCTTATGCGGTCTGGACGGGAATCGGTGCGGTTGCAACGGCGATACTGGGAATTATGATTTTCAAGGAACCCTTTGGATTCTGGCGGATTTTTTTTATTTCAATGATTGTTGCTGGAATCGTTGGGCTTTATAAGATTAGATATTGATTTTTGATATAAGGATATAATATGGCTAAGGATAAAAGCTGGGAGCACAGGCTAAGCGGCGGGCCCGATGAAATGGCGATGCGGTTTGTGGAGTCGCTTTCTTATGATAAGCGGTTGTATAAGTATGATATTGAAGGGTCGATCGCGCATTCGGCGATGCTGGCGGATGTTGGGATATTGACGGCCAAGGAAGCGGGGGCGATTGAGAAAGGCTTGGTGGAAATACGGAAGGAAATCGAGGCTGGTCAGTTTGAGTTCGATATTGTGTATGAGGATATTCACATGGCGATCGAGGCGGCGCTGGTGAAGAAGATCGGCGATGCTGGTAAGAAGCTGCATACGGGGCGGAGCAGGAATGACCAGGTTGCGACGGATATGCGGCTTTGGATGCGTGATGAGATTGCCAGTTTGCAGGGTAAGATCGAAAATTTGCAGCGGGCGCTTGTTGAATTGGCACAGGCTAATGTTGATAACGTTATGCCTGCTTATACGCATTTTCAGCGGGCTCAGCCGGTGAGTGTCGGGGGGTATCTGCTGAGTTTTGTTGAGATGCTGGCGAGGGATTATTGCCGGCTGGCCAATTGCAGGGATATGATGAACGTTTCGCCGCTTGGTTGCGGTGCTGTTGCGGGTTCTACGCTTGGGCTGGACAGGAAAAATACTGCCAAGCGGCTTGGGTTCAGCGATATAATGCGAAACAGTATGGACGGGATGAGTGACCGTGATTTTTGCGCGGAATTTATTTTCTGTTGCTCGATGATTGCGGTTCATCTGTCTCGGCTGGCGGAAGATTTTATTATCTTTTCGACCAGCGAGTTTGATTTTGTGCGGATAAGTGATAAGTATTGTACATCGTCGAGTATGATGCCGCAGAAGCGAAACCCGGATATGCTGGAGTTGATCCGGGGCAAAAGCGGGGGCGTGCTTGGGTGTTTGGCGGCAATGCTTGCGATGCTTAAGGGGCAGCCTTCGACTTATAATCGGGATATGCAGGAAGATAAATTGCACGTTTTCAGGGCGGGGGATACGGTTTCAGCTTGTCTGGAGATTGCGGCAGGGATAGTTGCTCATACTGAATTTAAGGCTGAAAAGATTCTGGCGGGGATGGATGAAGGTTTTCTGGATGCGACGGCACTTGCGGAGTATCTTGTAAGCAAGGGTGTTCCGTTTCGGCAGGGCCATGGGATAGTCGGTGCAGCGGTTGCCAAATGTGAAAAGAAAGGCAAACGGCTCTCGGATTTGACGATTGAGGAATTCAAAAAGTTTTCTGATAAGATCGATGATGACGTTTATGATTATCTCGGCGCGGCTGGTATAGTCAAAAAGTATAAGACCGAAGGTGCGGGCGGAGTAAAGCAGACAAAAAAACAAGTCGCATTCTGGAAAAGAAAACTTTCATAAAGAAGCGAACTAAAAGCAAAAAAAATGGAGTAAATTTTGGTAATTGAAGTTATAACGAATTCGCCGGGTGAGACGGTTGAAGTTGGTAAGAAGATTGGTGGTCAGTTGCGCGGGGGTGAGGTTCTGGCGTTGCGGGGTAATCTTGGAACCGGCAAAACGCATTTGATTAAAGGGCTTGCGTTGGGGGCAGGTGTGACTGAGGGCGATGTTGTCAATAGCCCGACGTTTGTGCTGGTCAATGAATATGAGGGCAGGTTTGACATTTACCATATAGATGCTTATCGGCTTGACAGCGAGGAAGATTTCGAAAAGCTCGGATTCGATGATATGATCAGCCCGGGATCGGTAGTTGTGGTAGAGTGGGCGGATAAGGTCAAAAATGTTCTAAAAGATATCGAATGTATAGACGTACGCCTGGAGCATGTGGATGAATTAGGGCGGAAAATAACTTTTGAAAATCTGCCGGATTATTTTGCACTGTAAATTGGGTTGAGTTGGCTGCAAATGTTTGTATAATTGCGGGTTATGAAAACCAGTAAGCAGCTATTTTTGTTTATCCTTTTAGCGTTTGTCGGTGTTATTCTATCGGCGGGTTTATTGCGTCTTGAAGGCGATAACGCAGGTTCGACACTTGAGAAAATGGATGTGGTTGAGAGGGTAATTACTTTTTCGCCTGCGGCGGCAGAGGTAATTTTTGCATTGGGAGAGGATGAAAAGCTGGTGGGGGTCAGTGGTTTTTGCAATTATCCCGAAGCGGTAAAAGACAAATTGCAGGTTGGGGATTCAATTTACCCTAATTTTGAACGCATATCTGTTTTAAATCCTGATGTAGTAATAATTATGGGGGTCAATGATAAGATTAGTGAATTTTGCAGGCGAAATGAGATAGAAGTTCTGCGGCTGGACATGTATGATGTTGAAGGGCTTTATAAAGATATTGCGGTTTTGGGAAAACGTTTGGGGGCTGTTGAGAAAGCAGGCAAGTTAACTGCTGATATAAAAAAGCAGCTTGGCCGAGTTCAGGCAAAGGTTGCAGGGCTTGAGAGGCCGAAAGTTTTTCTGTCATTTTTCCGTTCGGATGATTCACTGGCGAGTTTGTCAACAGTCGGGGGGGGGACTCATCTTAATAATCTGATCGAGATAGCTGGCGGGAAAAATGTCTTTGGTGATCTAAAAATATCTTACCCGAAAATATCGAAGGAAAGTTTACTGGTCCGAAAACCGGAAGTAATAATCGAGCCTCGGAGCATGGAAGGTTTCGATAAACAAATGAGGCAGCGGTTTGTTAATCAATGGCAAAAGCTCCAGGAAATCCCTGCGGTTGTAAAGGGCAGGATTTATTTTCCTGATGCCGATCTGGTTTTAAAGCCGGGTCCGAGACTGGGCGAAGCTGCCGAAGTTTTAGCGCGGATGATACATCCAGAGGCATTCGATGAATAAAATTTTAAAAGTTAAAAATGTTGAATACAGTTATCAGCGCAGTGATTGGAGCATGGGACCGGTCAGCTTTGAAATCGAAGAAGGGGAGTTTGTGGGAATAGTAGGGCCTAACGGTTCTGGTAAGAGCACATTTGTAAAACTGGCTGGCGGAATATTGAAGGCAGACAAAGGGCAGATCGTTTTAAAAAATGAAAATATGAGTGCTGTCAGCCGTAGAGATATCGCCAGAGTATTGGGTTATCTTCCGCAAAGTGTTGAAAGTGTGTTCAATTACAAGGTTGAAGAAGTTGTGGCGATGGGCCGGTATGCTTATCTTGAGGGTATGGGTTTTCTGGGTGAAAATGACTTGGAGCAGATCCATCGCAGCATGGAACTGACAGAGATAAAAAAGTATGCGGGGCGGTACTTGAATCAGTTGAGCGGCGGTGAGAAGCAAAGAGTTTTGCTTGCCAGTGTTTTGTGCCAGAACCCGGAAATTCTGGTTCTTGATGAGCCGACAACCGGATTGGATATGCATCACCAGGTTTTATTTTTTGAACTGCTGGGTAAGCTGAGCCGGGAGGGTTTGTCGATAGTAACGGTAACGCATGATTTGAATCTGGCTGGGATGTTTTGTGATAGATTGATGCTTGTTCAAGATGGTAAGATCGCAAAGACAGGCAGCGTTGAGGAAGTTATAAACAAGCAAACGCTTGACGAGATTTATCCGGGCAATGTTTATGTCAGCAATCATCCTGTTAGTGGAACGCCGATTGTTTTGCCTTTGAAAAGAGGTGCCATTAATGAATAAGATCAGGAATAAATTTGTGGTCCATCTTTCGATCTATTTTTTGATAACACTTGCAGTTATTTGTATTTCACCGTTTATCGGCAGTGAAGCAATAAACATTGGAAACATAAAGAGCTTCCTTTCAGAGGGCCAGGAAAATATAGATTCAAGAATATTTTTCAACCTACGTTTGCCGCGTGTGCTGCTTGGTTTTTTAGCTGGCGGAACACTCGCCCTGGTTGGTGCGGTTTTTCAGGCAATTTTGCGGAATCCCCTTGCTACGCCCTATACATTAGGAATAACCGGCGGAGCTGCCATAGGTGCTTATTTGAGTATAGCCTTTGATATTTTTGCTTTCAACATTGCTTTTTTTTCATCGGTTCAGCTTTTTGCTTTTGTCGGGGCGGGCATTACGATGGTTTTCATTTATTACATTGCCAAAAAGCCCGGCGGGGTTTCAATGACGTCGCTGCTTTTGGCAGGTGTTACAATCGGGATACTCAGCAGCGCGTTTTTGCTTTTAATACGTTACCTGGCTGAACCCAATTTGCTTGTTTCAATGGACCGGTGGACGATGGGGTCCCTGGACGTGGTTGGATATAAGCAAATTGCGGTAATACTTCCGATTTTGATAGCAAGTGTTGGATTGCTTTTTATGCAGACAAATGTTTTGAATCACCTTTCATTCGGTGAAGAAATGGCCAAAGGACATGGAGTTGATGTCAAGTCTGTTCACTTGATTTGTTTTGCAGCCGGTTCGGTCGCGACAGCCAGCATAGTTTCAGCTGCAGGGCCGATTGCTTTTGTTGGGCTGCTGGTTCCCCACATTATCCGACGGATATCAGGTTACGACCACAGGATCATATTGCCGGGAGTGTTTTTGATTGGCGGGGGGTTTTTGGTCAGTTGTGATACTTTTGCCCGGATTGTTATATCGCCAAGCGAGATGCCTACAGGAATAATAACGGCTCTTACAGGTGGAGTTTTCTTTATTTATCTTTTGATTCGAAAGTTATAGAAAGCCTTGATTTTCAGTTTATTTTTGATATAAGAATTGAAATCAATATTTGGTTCAGAGGAAAAGGGATGGAAAAAACAAAGGATTTTGCAAATTTACAGGGTCTTAAATTTGAGACAAAGACACGTTACCTAGAGGGGCTAAGCGAAGCTGCGTACATTCTGTTGGGAGTAGAAAATGAAATTCCCTACAATGAATACCTGGCTTGTTTAGGCAAGGCTTCGGGTACGAGCAGGGTATATGTTTTTCTGAATAGTAGAGATAAAAAAGGCAAATTGCTTTTGAGCCAAACAGGTGAATGGTGTAATGAGGGTATCGACCCTCAAATTGATAACCCCGAACTTCAAAATATGCCTTTTGAAGAGTCTGTACCTCGATGGTGTGATATTCTTTTTAAAGGTGGAATTATACAAGGGTCAGTGTTGAGCTTTCCGGATTCAGAACGGAGATATTTGGAACCGCAAGGAATTAAAAGTTTGCTTGTGCTGCCGTTGATCTATAAACAGGAACTCTTTGGCTTTATAGGATTCGATAATTGCAGCGAAGATAGACCCTGGCGAGAGGATGAAATCGATTATCTTAAAACTGCTGCGGCAGGCTTAACTCAGGCAATACACAGACTGAATATAGAGCGGGAACTTAAAAAAAGTCAGGAAAAGTTTAAAACCATTTTGGACAGCTTGCCCGCGGCGGTTCAGGGATTTGATACTCAGGGAAAAATTCTATATTGGAATAAGGCAAATGAAAACTTATATGGGTATCATGAAAGTGAGGTACTTGGTAAAAATATCGCTGATCTGATCGTTCCCGAAAGTTTGAAACCTTTATTTAAAGAATGCTTAGAAGCAGGAAAACAGGCCAATAGATCGGGATGTTTTTTTTCTTCTCATGAACTTGAGCTAGTGAATAAGAATAGTGAAAAAGTTCAAGTGTATTCAGTTCATACAGCAGTTTGTACGCCGGGCGAAGAGCCTGTTTTGTTTAGTATTGATGTGGATATATCCGAACGTAAAGAGCTTGAACGTCAATTGCAGATATTCAACGATGAACTGGAAAAAAGACTTCAAGAGAGAAGTTGGCGTTTAGAAATGGCTTATAATGAGTTGGAACGCCAAAAGAAAATTCAATAAATTTCATCATCCGGATCATGTTACCCTGCTAATCGCGTGATTATACAATAAAAATGGTCTTAACCCAAGTTTCGCAGCAAAGCTAAAATTAATGGAATTTTGAATCCCGGCCAGTATTGCAAGAAAATTAAAGGTAAAATCTTCGTAACCGTTCACAGAAAAAATTCGATATCTAAGCCGAAAATTTTACTTCAAAATCCAGAAAAGACGCTTCATGGGGTGCCCGATGCCTGGTCTATTAGTAATCAACGCTTCAACTTTGTCAATCTATTCTCCGCTGATTTCCAATAATTACAGTTCATGTAATATTTAGTATTGAATCTGGCTCAGAGTGATTATGCAACATTTAGTTGTAATTTCTTTATTTATAGTTTATTATGAAAACATGCTGATGTATAATTATGTAAATCAATTTGCTTCATTTGTAACTTTATTGGGGTCTGATCGCTATGTCGGTCCCCAAGGAAACTTGAAAAAGGGAACGGAATTCAAATGACAGATGAAACTAAAAGCTATTTAGCAATTGGCTTTACGATAGTAAGTGTTTCAATTGTGGTATTTATTTTCTATCAAACCATTTTTGGCGGTAAAGCTCCTGCAATTGGCCGCGAAGCGGCTTTATATTTCGGCACTAGTAATGGAGGTATTTATTATTGCAGGTTCGATCCTGCAAATGGCCGATTCAGTGAATTACAATTAGCAATCGAATCGCCTAATCCGAATTTTATTGCCATCGACTCCGATAGCCGGTATCTCTTTGCTGTAGGCGGCGGCGGTCCAGAGGGGTTAGTAAGTGTCTTTTCCATAGACAGACAAACGTGCAGTCTTTCCTTAATCAATAAGGTTTCATCCTGCGGCCAAACTCCCTGCCATATTGCGATAGACAACACCGGCAAATATGCAGTTGTTTCCAATTATTCCTCGGGCAATATGGCTGTTTTCTCTATTGAAAAAGATGGTGATTTGTCAGAAGCGATAAAGGTAATCCAGCATAAAGGGTCAGGCATTGATCCCAATCGTCAAAGAGGTCCGCATATTCACTCTGCAAATTTCGATCAGCAAAACAATTATATTATTGTTGCTGATCTGGGTCAGGATAAACTTTTTCAGTACAGTTTCGATCCTGTAAACGGCACAGTCGATCCGGGTAAAATACCATATGTACCAATATCGCCAGGTTCCGGTCCAAGGCACTTTACATTTGATCCATCCGGAAGGTATGCTTATTTGATAAACGAACTTAACAACACTATCACCTCATTTAACTATGCAGAAGGCCAGCTTACCGAAACTGGAACAGTTTCTACTTTGCCGTCGGATTACACTTCTCAAAGTTATGCATCTGAAATCCAGGTACATCCATCCGGCAAGTTTCTTTATGCAGCTAATCGCGGACATGACAGCATAGCTGTTTTTGGACTCGATTTGGACAGTGGAATATTGAAACTGATTGAAATTCAGCCATGCGGAGGTAAATGGCCGCGTCATTTTGGCATCGACCCGACTGGAAAATGGCTGCTTACTGCTAATGAACGTTCTGACTCTGTTAGTATTTTTAGGATAGACGAAGAAACCGGCAGATTAGATCAAAGTCAAAATTCCATCACCATTCCCTCTCCAGCGTGCCTCAAATTCTGCAACCTGATTAGTTCAGCAGCCAATTTCAAATAGATTTTTTTTAGAAAATCTTTTAATTTTGGAGTTGTATTTGATTCTAAGCAAGTTAATATTATAACATGTTTTACTTTTAAATTGAGCGGCTATTTGAGAATTACTAAATTATTTTAAGTGCGGTAAAATGAAGATTTTGGTAGTTGGCGGCGCGGGGTACTTGGGTTCCATCATTATTCCCGTTTTAGAAAAGCAATTTGAATGCAGATATTTCGATATCAAACCAGTAAAAGGTTATGAAAATCGTACTATAATAGCAGATGTTGCTGACGATGACAAGGTTCGACAGGCAGCAGAAAATATTGACGCGGTTGTTTACCTTGCAATGGGAGTAGGTAAAAATCCACCTACTAACCAGGGTTGCCCAGATGTGAATGATATAAATGCCGCATTCAATGTAAATGTCTGTGGTTTGTATAAGTTCCTTTATGCCTCTTTGGCTGCCGGGGCAAACCGATTTATATATGCCAGTACTCTAAGTGTCTATAGTGGACTATGTAGAGATTCTGTCATAGATGAAAATGTACAAGCCGATTCCTGGATACCTTATGGATTAAGTAAACGTACCGGGGAGTTTGTTTGCAGCTGTGCAGCCCAGAATCATCAAACATCGTGTGTTACAGCTATCCGTCTTATTCAGCCCAAAAATGACCAGGATTGGCCCAACTTCAAATATGATCCCAACAAACAACGAAACTACTATGCGACCGGCCCCAAAGATACACAAAACCTTTTTACAGCGGCAGTAAAATTTTACAAACCAGGGTTCCATCTTTTCCAGGCAAGCGGAGACATGCAAGGCAGACATTTTCCTAACGACCGTGTAAAACAAATCTTAGGATGGATGCCTAAAAATGAATAGATTTGGCAATTGATATGAAAAACGGAAAACGGAAAAGCGACGACGATTTTTTCCCCAGGTTAGATGTCAAACAGCATTCTTTGAAAGTGCTTGGCAAAAAACTTTGGCAGATCATAAAGCCTTTAAAATGGCGTTTAGGGATAGGTTGCTTTCTCATAGCAATAGCAGGGGGGATTTACGGGCTTATGCCGCTATTCAGCAAGTTTCTGATCGATGAGGCAATACCTAATGAAAATATGAAACTAGCGATAATGATCGCTGGTGGCTTTCTTTTACTGCATATCATAAGAATTTCCATCTGGTATCTTGCGATGAGACAGATATTGCTTACCCAGGAAAAGATAACATATTCTTTGCGAACAAAAGGGTTCGGTCATCTACAAAGACTTTCGCTGAAATTCCATAGTAAATACCCTTCTGGTTTTCTATATCAGAGTATTTTCGGAACCGCCATAAATACCGTCGGCAGTTGTATGCAGACTGTATTCAAACAGCTCTCTCTTTATATAACAGCAATTACTATTAGTCTGATTTCTTGCTTTTTCCTGAGTCCGCTGATGACAGTTGTGGTTTTGCTGGGCAGTTTGGCCTATGTAGCCATCGCCCGGTTTTCTTCACCTCGAATCTACCGAAAAACAAGGATAAATCAGGAAGCTCAAAATCAAATAACAGATTTTATAGTCGATCGCCTTCGCGGAACGAAAACAATTCAGGCTTTTGCAATGGAAGACCGTGTCCAGAATGATTTTGAAAACCGGCTATGGTCAACTCAGTTAAAATCTCTTCAGGCCGCAAAAGAGGCTTTTAAGCTTTCCATAACAACAGAAGGTTGTGGTTATATTGTTACTTCATCGATAATGATTGTTGGTTCTTATTCTATTTTCAATCTGGATTTGAGTTTAGGTGACCTGGTAGCATTTATAGGCTATCAAGCGACTTTCACTACAATAGTTTCAACTCTAGCCAATATATATGGAAGTGTCAGCGGCACCCGTGCAGGATTAGACCAGCTTTTTACCATTCTTGGCATGACCAGTGATACCCCCGAGAAAGCGAATTCTAAAATGCCGGAAAAAATTACCGGAAATATTGAATTCCGCAACGTGACCTTTGGATACGAGCCGGATAAGCCGATCTTAAAAAATCTTAACCTTAATATACCCGCCGGCCAAAATATTGCTTTAGTCGGAACTAGCGGTGGGGGCAAAACAACAATAACCAATCTGTTGCTGAGATTTTACGATCCTGATCAGGGCCAATTGCTTTTGGATGGCAATGATATCCGCCATTTACCTATCCGCCCATACCGCTCACTTTATGGTGTTGTCCTGCAGGATCCTTATCTATTCAACGAAACCATTCGGGATAATATGAAATACGCAAATCCTTCGGTTACTGAACAAGAAATTATCAGTGCCCTTAAACGAGCAAACGCATGGGATTTTGTAAAGCAGCTGCCTGAAGGCATCGATAATGTAGTCGGCGAAGGCGGAGGCTCACTTTCAGGCGGCCAGAGACAAAGACTTGCCATAGCAAGGGCTCTTTTAACTGAAACGAAATTCGTGATACTTGATGAGCCGACATCTGCTTTAGATCTTGAATCGGAACACGCTATTCAGCAAGCCTTTGATAATTTATTCAAAGATCGTACCGTGTTCATTATTGCTCATAGACTAAGTACCATCCGACGAGCCGACAGGATTTTAGTTATAGGGGACGGTAAAATACTTCAGGACGGTAATTACGACCAACTTGCACAAACTGAAGGCTTATTCCGTCGCTTGCACTTGCTGTCCAGCGGAAATGGTGATCAGCATTCAGAATTATTTCATTAATTTTACCATTGTCGTACTAGTCCGAAAGTTCGTTGAAGTTTAAGTTTTTGTAAAATATGGTCTTCTTTGCAAGCCAATTTCGGCAAAAAACTCATTTTTTACGATTTTTCTGCTGATTGTACCCAAAAATTATAGACAGTCGCTGTTATAAACAATATAATACCCGCCTGCATATACTTGCGCCCGTAGCTCAATTGGATAGAGCGTCGGTCTACGGAACCGAAGGTTTTGGGTTCGAATCCCGACGGGCGTACTTTTCTCTCTAATTTAGTCCCCTCTAAACAAATCGCTACCGTTTACTAAGTAAATCTCTTATTAAAATTCATCACCCGATCTTATAATTTGGAATATAATGTATTTTTGGAGCGATTGTGAAAATCAGACTTAAAAAAATGAAAGGAATTGAAAAATGACGAAAATGATGAAATGTTTCGTAATGAAGGAAATCGGACAAATTGGATTGATGGAAAAACCTCTTCCTCAAGATCCAGGGCCAAATGATGCGATTATCAAAACAACCAAGGCCCTAATTTGCACTTCTGATGTACATACCGTTAACGGTGGTATTGGCGAAAGACATAATTTAACTTTGGGTCATGAAGCGGTAGGAACTGTTTACAAACTGGGCTCAAATGTTAAAAATATCGAAGAAGGTCAGCGAGTTGCAGTAAACGCAATTACTCCATGTTTTCATTGTGATAACTGTCTGCGTGGATATACATCTCAATGTGATAATATGCTCGGAGGTTGGAAATTTGCGAATATAAAAGATGGCGTATTCGCGGAATTTTTCCATGTCAATGCTGCTGATGCTAACCTGACGCCGATACCCGATACTATTGACGATCATGCAGCAGTCTATACTGCCGATATGTTGTCAACCGGATTCGTAGGCGCTGAACATGCAGATATTCCGATAGGAGGAACAGTTGCGATTTTCGCACAGGGCCCTGTTGGGCTTATGGCAACAGTCGGTTCTCGCCTTCTGGGTGCGGGTTTTGTAATTGCTGTCGAATCAGTACCAAACAGAAAAGAGTTAGCAAAACATTATGGAGCGGACATTGTCGTTGATTTTAAACAAGCAGATGCTGTAAAAACAATTCTGGAACTAACAGACGGCAAAGGAGTTGATTCTGCAATAGAATCGTTGGGTTCAAATCTAACGTTTGAAAGTTGTATAAAAGTCACAAAACCGGGAGGTACCATTTCAAATATAGGTTATCATGGAAAAGGTGAATATGTAAATATACCCCGACTGGAATGGGGTGTCGGAATGAGTGATAAAACGATCAAAACTGCTCTTTGTCCGGGTGGTAGAGAGCGAATGCAGCGATTGCTCCGTTTAATAGAATATAAACGAGTGGATCCAACATTGATGACAACTCATACTTTCAAATTTGATGATATTGAAAAAGCTTTTAAGATGATGGAAACAAAAGAAGATAATATAATCAAACCGTTAATTGAATTCGAAAAATAATATATTCTTTTATTTAGGAGACTATTATGACTACTATTGGAATTAGAACATTCGACAGTTCGATCATAACAACTAAAGAATGGCTTGAAGACATAAAAAATGAAATGTCACTTGATGATCAGGAACAGGCCGTAGAAGTTACAAGGGCAGTTTTGCACACCATTCGTGACAGGTTGACAGTAAATGAAGCCGCTGATTTTGCAGCACAGCTTCCAATGCTTCTGCAAGGGCTTTATTACCATGAATGGACACCTGCAGGTAAGCCTGAGAAAATTCGAAGCAGAGAAGAATTCCTTGCCAAAGTTTCTGACAGATTTATGGGAAGATATTCACCGGAAGAAGCTATTAAGTCAGTTTTCAATGTCCTTGAAAATAGAATGTCTCACGGTCAGATAGAGGATGTAAAAAACAATTTGCCCCCGGAGATTCGTGAGCTGATTCCATAGTTTTAACTGGTATTGATATAGACAGTTTTATCTTCGAAGCTGATGTACAGCATTTTATAATTAAAATAGGAGATTATCATGCAGGGAACTGTAGAAATCACTTTTAAAGATATTAATAAATCGCCTGAATATGAACAGATTATCAGGGATAAAATTGCAAAACTCGAGAAATTTTGTAATTACATGATTAGCTGTCGCGTCATTGTGGAACGTCCTCAAAAGTATCCCGATACTGCCAACCCTTACAGGGTACGTATATACATAACTGTTCCACCCTCACATGAGATTATAGCTAAAGAATCTGCCAGCCAGGGCGGAATTCACGATAATCTTTTAACAGTTATAAATAGAACATTTCATGCCGCCGAAAGACAGCTTAAAGAACTTAATCGGCGTCTTCATGGCGAGGTAAAGACCCATCCACATCAGCAGGTAATGGGAATCGTACATAGTGTCTCAAAAGATGATGGTTATGGTTTTATCAAAACGGTTGAAAGCCAGGAAGATATTTACTTTCACAAAAACAGCGTTCTGCATCATGATTATGAAAGGATGGAAGTTGGCACTGGTGTTCGATTTACCGCTGAACAAGGGGACAAAGGCCTACAGGCCACCTCAGTAGAAATTGTGTTTAAACCTGGTGCTGGAGGTCACGGAAGCAAGTAGTTAGATGCTTTTTTCACGTTTGGATTCACACTCTATGCAATACCTTGTCCACGGTATTGCATGGAGTCTTTCTTTTGAAATTTCCTCACCGTTAAGCTCGCAAATACCGAATTCGCCATTCTCAATTTTCTCGATAGCAGCGTCTATTTCCCTGATCTCCTGGCCTTCACGTTCCAATCGTCCAAGTTCTACTTCCTGCTGAAACATGTCAGCACTCATATCAGCCATATGTGTATGAACAGATGTTATATCGCCGGTCTTATCTGATTTGGACGTTTTACTTAAACCCTCATCTTCCAATTGGCTACGATCTTCTAAAAGCTCATGTCTTTTGGATAACAACTGCTGTTTGAATTCTTCAATCTCTTCTTTGGAAAATCTTTCATTTTTCATACCCTATTTTTAGCCCAAATTTAAGAATTTCAAAATAAGGAAATTCCTCAATTTACCTAATCAGAATATTTAAAAGTTATTTCTGACCGCAAGGCAGTAAAATCGTTACTGTGGTTCCCTTGCCGGGCTGACTTGCAATGTGCAGTGATCCGTTGTTGACTGCCAAAAGCCTCTGGGTATGAGCTAGCCCCATCCCGCGTTTACGTCCCGCAGGCTGGCCCGAAAAGAATGGTTGACGAGCTTTGATAAGCGTCTGGCTATCCATTCCGCAACCTTCGTCTGAAATCTGTAATCTTACAAAAGTTTCGCTTTGTTCTGCTCCTGATATACTGACCGATTTACCGGTATCATGATACGATTCATATGCATTTCGAATTACATTTGCTATCGCTTCTTTTACCTGCTGAGAATCCACGTAAATGTCACGAAGTGGCTCAAGGTTACTTATATTGGTTTCGATATCGGTTATACCGAATCTTTGCCTTACATAGTCAACGGCTGAATCTATCAATACCGCAGGACTAACCATTCGGGGTTGTGGTTCTTTTGGAACTGCAAATTCCATAAGGTCTGAAACTATTTTTGATATGTCCTCGATTTTTTCATTTACAAGTTTAAGCGATTGAGATTTACTTTCATCTGTTTCCTGATTAATCACCATCTGCAGCCTTCCGCTTGCAATTGTGATCGGGTTATTCAGCTCGTGAGCCGCTCCGGCAGCCATTTCTGCAAGCCCTTCCAGATTCTCTGTTTTGGAAAGCTTTTCTTTTATGCTGCCCAATCTTCCCAGCAAAGAAGCAAACTCTTCAGCAATCCGCTGCTGATTTTCATAAGCATAGGAAAGTTCAATCACCGGCCCCAGGATATTTACGGGTCCGCTTAATAATTTAGAAATTTCATTATTTTGCGGCAAATACCTGTATTCCCATACTAAAACGGCAACTGTTTTGCCTGAAGAAATTACAGGTATTGCTTTGGCTCGTTGAGAATTAATCTTTACTTCTATCTGATCGTAAACCCATTTAAAAAGTTTCTCATCAGCATCAATAACTTCAAACTGGTTTTTAATAGCATCTGGTATCAGCTGCTCTTGACCGGGTAAACTCAAAAGTTCGACATTGATCTGGCCATTGTGGTTAAAAGTGACAGCGTCAATAAGGTCCTGGTTTTGATCTCTGCAAAGATACATACATACCGGTCCAGTTTGATAGTACCTTTGCCAATGTTGCCCAAAGCTGCTGATGACTTCCAAAGGTGTTGAAGTTGCACCAACTTGCGGCAGAAAATTATTCGCGAAATCCCAGATACCTAAATTAGATGTAAGTTCATTATTTTGCTCTGATAAACTGGAATTGTCTTTCGCGAGATTAGTTGCAAGTTCCCAGACAGCCTGTGAATAAATTTTTTCAGGCTGTTCAATCTCAAGCCTCAATAAATTAGCTCTCTCATTTACCTGCTCGGAAAGATTCTTCTTGATTTCAGATATTTGCTCATTGGTGATATTCAAATTATAAGCAAACGATTCCGGCGACAAAATAGGCTCGTAACTGCCCGAATCTCCAATTTGAGAATCTCTCGCGATCAAGTATCCAAGAGCAACCGCAACTGCCGGATGATTGCTCGATACGGCAGTGATTATCGCCTCGATATCACTTCTGCATAGCCAGATAGAACTGGAAATCTCATCAGGCAACTTCCATTTATCAGCAAGCCTTTTGCCGATTATCGTGTTATCGATCCCCAGGTACTTACGTTCGATAACCAAGTCACTTTCACCAAGAAGTTGAGTCTCCTCATTGATCTTATCATAGCTCTTTGGCATCGTTTCTTCTATTGCCAACTTCCCCAGGTTGTGCAAAATTCCTGCTGTGAAAGTAAAATCTTTGAGATGATCATCAAGAATGATATATCCAACTGCTTTTGAAGCACAAGCCACCGCTATCGAAAACTTGACCAGCTCTTTACGTTTTGTTCTTTCATCAGTTAACGGTTCAGATAAACAGCGATGAACTTTTGTTGACATTACTGCTTGCCGTAATTCTTCGTTGGACAGATTTTCAACAGCACTATAAACGCTAGATGCTTTGTTAGACTTGCCGGCATTTGCGATGCAAAGTATATTAGCGGTCAGTGCCGGATCGGACTCCACTATTTTCGCAATTTGATCATGTAAGGCTCTATTTTCTTTAACCAGGCCCAGCAGTTCCGCTAAAATCGAGGGCAATGTTGATAAAGAATTAATCTTTCTGATTACCAGTTCAATTTTCCTGCTGGTTGTCTGATTTTTAGTTTCTTGGTTCATCAACTCCTCACTCGTTGGACTAAACATTGAGTGTTTGTGAAATCTTATCAATTAGGTTAGATATATTAAATGGTTTCTGAATAAAATCCTCTGCGCCTGTACTTAGAAGATCATCGATTTCGCTTCTGTTAATAACACCGCTGACAATAATAACCTTCGTTTTGGCAAACTTAGGATTTTTCTTTATCGTCTGGCAAACTATATTACCATTTACGTCCGGCAGCATGTAATCAAGAAGAATCAGATCGGGTTCGAACTGTTGAGTAAGAATACCTGCGTCATAGCCGCTGGATGCGGTTTCTACATCGAATCTGCCGTCACGGATCAGAACATCATTAAGAAGTTCAACAATTTCAGCATCATCATCAACAATAAGGATCTTCTTTTTTCCTGTTGCCAGATTATCAAGCGGGATTTTGTTTTCTTTCATGAACTGAATCAAACTTTCACGCGGAATCCGCCTGAATCGTGAACCCGGTATCCTGAAACCGTCCAATCTTCCTGAATCAAAACAACGAATTATTGTCTGCTGACTAATATTGCAGATTTCGGCCGCTTCACCAGTGGTAAATAGTTCCTTCATTTTACCTTGCCCTCGCCTTTTCTCATAAACAACAGTTATTTAGTTACCTATATTAACGGTTTTGCCTATTTTATTATTCCAAATTCTCTTTGTCAAGTTTTAAACCTAACAAATTATAAATTTGGGGAGATGGTAAAAAGATTGCGAAAAATCTTTACTTTCGATTTTAGAAGATTATGATTTGATGAAATGGAACAACATAGAGAAAAATTTCAAATTCTTCAAAAACTTCTAATCGAAGAAAACCAAAAGTATAACTTAACAAGGATTACCGATCCTCAGGAAATTCAAGTCAGACACTTCCAGGATTCGTTGATCGTAACTGACATTTTAAAAGAGTACCAGCAAACAGTTGACTATCAACCGGAATTGGTGGATATCGGTTCAGGCGCTGGTTTTCCGTCGCTCGCTCTTGCCATTGTTTTTGAGAACTGGAAATTTACCTCGATAGAGGCAACAGGCAAAAAGGCCCGTTTTCAAGAAATGGCAGCGGAGAAACTTGGTTTAAAGAATTTTAAGGTCTTAAATGGCCGCGCTGAAAAATACGCTCACGATAAAATGTTCCGTGGTAAATTCGATATCGCAACCGCAAGGGCGGTTGGACACCTGGCCTTGATAACGGAGCTTGCATCAGGTTTCTTAAAAGAGACAGGGATAATTCTGGCGTGGAAAGGGCCAAAAGTTACCCATGAAATTGAATTGACCAAAAATATGCTTCCAAATTTGGGCATGAATTTGCCTGGTGAAATTCCCTACCATCTGGGAGAAGGTTTAACTAAACTGAGCGAATGCAAAATCATCAAACTGACCAAAACCGCTGAAACCATGGTTGAATATCCAAGGGAATTTGGGGTTATAAAAAAATCTCTTGACTGATTTTGAGATGGAATATCCTCCGTTTTGTTGTCGTTTGCAAAAATCCTGCATACATTTTAATGGCGCTTCTGTTATTACTTAAAACGGGGAAAAATTCTTGCCGGAATTTCACTAATTTTTTTATTTGCTCTTAGGTCTTTGCTGGTTTATTATATCTACAATTGGAAATAATTTTTCAGGAGATAAAAATGGCTGAAGAAAAGAAAAATGAAGATTTCGTAAATGTCACAGATTGTCTTGAAACAATAGGTGTTTGCAAATCTATGAAGAATCTGCTCTTTATAATTATGTTTCTGGCAATTGTGCTTCTTGGTTTAAGCTTTTGGCTGGCAGACCTTGGCATCGTTAAATTTCAGGACACCCCGGATTCGGTAGAAAACCGGAATATTGTTGATGTTCCCCTGCCCGAGCAAGACAAGCCCGAGCCCAATTCGGTTGCTTCCGCCGTAGCCAAAGCCGTCGAAAAGGTAACCGAAGACACAAATGTTATAGTTGTAGAAGACCTTGAACAAGCCGAGACCCAGGACAACGAAATGGGTTTACCCGCTGATTTTAAAATTGATTATGCATATCTCGCTAAAATAATCCAAATAAGTAATTTCGTACTGGTCCTCGCAGCTGCACTTTATGCATTGACATTGCTGTTGTGCCTGAAAGTTTCGCTTGTCGGAAGACTTGGCGGAATGAGCCACATAACAAAGGCATTTTTCGGGTCCTTGTTCTTGTTGGTATTTATATTTCCATGGCAAAAGTACTTGGGACCTGTCACCATTGGAGCAATCTACCTTCCAGAGGAACTGAAACAAGCAGTTCTAAATAAAGAAAACGTGTCAGTTGTCGAAAACATACTTTACTACATGCGATTTGTTTTATGGTGGTTAGTGGTATTGATTTTGCTCTTTGTAACTCAAAGACGCACAGCCAAATGGGCTAATTCAACTTTGAGACGGTTGGGAATCGAGTAAAATGAAGATCGGTTTCATTGGCATAGGAATAATGGGAGGGCCGATGGCGGAAAATCTGCTTGACGCCGGATATGAAGTAACGGTCCATAACCGCACAAAAGTAAAGGCAGAGCCTGTACTTGAAGCTGGTGCTAAATGGGCAGATACCCCAGCCGAATGCGCCCGAGATCAGGATATTGTGATAACCTGCGTTTCTGATACGCCCGACGTTGAACAAGTCCTTTTGGGTGAAAACGGCGTAATCAAAACTGCCAGAGAAGGTCTAATCTGTATCGACACAAGTACCATAAGCCCGTCCCGGACGCAGGAAATGGCTCAAATACTCGACAGTAACGGCGTAACTTTGCTGGATGCACCAATCAGCGGCGGTGAAATTGGAGCAATCGAAGCCAAGCTTTCCATAATGGTAGGAGGGCCGAAGGAAACATTCGAAAAAATGAAACCGGTTTTTGATGCCGTCGGTCGCAACATAGTTTACTGCGGACCAAGCGGCTACGGCCAAATGACAAAGCTTGTCAATCAGGTAATGGTTATTCACACCACTTTATCTATGGCAGAGGGTCTGGCACTTGCCCATAAAATGGGACTTGACCTTGATACTACTTTGAAAGTAACAACCGCAGGTGCCGGCGGAAGCAAATCTTTGCAGGTTTTCGGCCCCAAGGTCGCAAAAGGCGACTACAAACCGGGCTTTAAAGTTGATCTGCAAATGAAAGACCTGAAACTGGTGCTCGAATTCGCAGACAAGATCAAACAGCCATTGCCTGGAGTCGCATTGGTAAAGCAATTAATGATGTCTCTGCAAGCCCAGGGCAGGGGAGATGACGGAACACAGGCTTTGTATGATGTTATTAGACAGTTGAGTAGTAAAAATAAATAAAAAAGAAAGCTGTGAGTGTCCTTACTCACAGCTCCCAAGCACATTTTACCGCGTAAACCTTGTTGTTCAACGAGCATCCTTGCTCTATTATGATTTGCAGTTTTGGTTCGTTCTAAATGTCAGCTCCTGCATGGCTTGACACTGTATATCTTTTCCATAAGTCTTGCCGTTTGTGGCATATACTTTCAATGCGGCACTTGCGATCTCATGTCTCGATTCCCTGCGAAGCATTTCCTTAAAACACATCTGACGCATCTTAACATCATGTTCATTTTCGCCAGATGTTTCTTCAACAACACTGAGAATGAAATCCATTTCAAGCAAATCCATTCCGCTGTTGTAATCTCTGCCTCTTTTCTTAGAAAGTGATGCTTCAACTTCGGGTTTTTTCGAAACTTCTTTAATGGCAGAATACTTATTATCGCTTGCCATCTCCTGTGCCGCTTCCATAGTTTTGTTAGAAGAGTTCGTTTCGATGATTGTGCTTGTTACCATTTCAAAATCCTCTTATTTAAGTTTAACTTCTCTTTTGCATTAATTTCGATATCGGCATAAACCGAAAATTTTCTTGAACGGATTTCTCAAGCATGTAAAATCATATTTAACAAGAGTTTAAAATCGATGTCCGATAAAATTGCCTTTTTTTGTTGCTTAATTGAGTTTATTTTCCGAAAAAAATATATATCAAATTCAATAAGCTTTGTTTAACTTTATAAAAAAAGATTTTCTTTTGCCACAAGATGTTGTAAGCTTTTGGCTTTTGAGCCCAGATAAGGTATTTATATGCAAGAGATTTTTTTCACAAGTTTTTGGGTAACATTTTTAGCAGTTTTGAAAATTTTTTTCATAATAATTGCTGCCGGTTTACTGGTTCGCAAAAATTATATAAGCCAGGATATACTCAAAGGTATGGCTTCATCGGTGGTCAAGATATTTTTACCATGTTTGATATTCTCTAACATCGTAAAAAATTTCGATGCTTCCGAACTGAGAATCTGGCCTTTGCTGCCGATATCCGCGATTTTAATGATGGCCGTGGGCATAGGGTTTGGAGCACTGCTATTCATTCGTGAACTTCCCGCAAAAAAGAACATGCTCTCACTGACCAGTATGCAAAATGCAGGCTATTTCATTCTGCCCCTGGGAGCGGTTCTCTTTTCCGAGCGGGTGGAAACATTCAATCTTTACTGCTTTTTATTTTTCCTCGGAGTCAATCCGATAGTATGGTCGGTGGGAAAGTATTTCATCACAGAATCAAAAGGACAGGGATTTTCATTTTCGGTTCTAAAGACCCCACCTCTTATTGCAAGCGTTACTGCTATTTTGCTGGTATTTACTGAATTGCGAAGATTCATACCCCCTATAGCCCTGGAAAGTGTAAACCTGTTAGGCAGGGCGGCTGTTCCAATTGCGATATTTATTCTTGGCGGTATGCTTGGCAGTGTAAGTATGCGGATAGGAAAATATTTATATGATGGTCTAAAGGTAAGCCTGGTTAAACTGGTGATCCTTCCGGTAGTAACTATAGTCGTCTTGTACTTTTCCGGTTTGAATGACAACTATCCCATGCTTTGCAGCTTTTTAGTTCTGGAGGCAGCCGTCGCACCAGCCACTGCCAACCTGATGCAGGTAAAGCATTACGGCGGCGAAGAAGAAAAGATAAGTTCGATAACCCTTATTTGTTACGGGCTGTCAATTATAACTGTCCCGCTTTCACTGGCTTTGTGGAACATGGTAGTTGCCTAATCAGCAGCATCTTCCAAGGCTCTGCCAGTCGCCTGTATATCCTGTCCCAGACCTTCCATCGTATTGCATCCGCAAAAAACGACCGTCATCACTGTTAAAATCAATGTCAGTAAAACTGCTTTTGTATATTTGCCCATATCATCGATCCTTAAAAAGATAAGTAGTATATAAAAAGGAACATTTTCTACAAACCTGCAAACTTGTCAATTGAAAAGATTTAAATTAGCGCCCTGTTCGACTTGTGGATTGGGCGATTTTTGAAAGCATTGGCCGGTCAAGTTCGGCTCATTTGTACTTGCGTGAATGGTCGAAATTGTACCAAATCTGCAAGGCCAAACAGGACACTAAGTTTTTAAGACTTTTTGCCTGGGAGATTGTAAGTGTATAATCCTAAGGGGTTTATGTCTTGGGAAGAGGCGTTTTGGAAATTGTCAGTTTCGCTCGGTTTTTGGCGAGTTTAGTTGAGTTTACCCCAAGTTTTGTTCAGTTTGGTATCACTTTAGGTCAGTTTTGAGCCATTTTGCAGTTTTGGTACAAAAACAGGCGGCAAGTTTTTTTTCAAAAATTTTTAAGAAATTTTTTGATCAGTCTAAAGCCACTGATGAACACAGATGTGCACAGATTTTATCTTCTTTATTTAACACTAATGACTATTGATTATTAGACGCTGATTTCTCTGATGACACTGATTTTTTGTTTATGAATAATCACAAAATAACCGCATGGGTAAAAAGAAAAACATTTTTGCCGCTCCTAATGGCCAGTTGGCCCAGGCAAGGCTGAAATATTATACTGAGAAATATGCTGAGTCTGCACCTGTGTTATCCGAATGGATGGAAGAAAATCTGCCAGAAGGATTGACGGTTTTTGAATCTCCTCAGAAGCACAGAAGGCGGATGAGAACGAGCAATCCGTTGGAAAGGCTTCACTAGGAAATTAACCGAAGAACGAGGGTTGCAAGAATGTTTCCAAATGAGGCATCACTGCTGAGACTGGTAAGTGCCATTGAGATGGAAATCAGCGAAGAATGGCTGGGAAAAGATATTTGAATATGAACGCGGAAACAGAGAACGAAAACGAATCCGTCAGATCAGACAAAAAGAATTTTTACAGAAAAAATGTTGCTTAATCAATAGGAATAGTCAATACTCAATAGTTAATAGTCAATAGTTAATAGTCAATCACCCCGTGGGTGCCCGCGGGTGGCTGATAAAAATAAATTATAAATATATCTTTTAAGTATTATTATTGTACAATACTACTGTTCCTGCCGGAGACAGGGAAAATAGACTCAAGCGGTCATCTGAAAGAGAGAGGTGTTTATGGAGCGGTTAAAGTTAGTCCTGATTCTTTGTTTTGTTTTTACTGCATACCTATCAGGTACCTGCCAAGGAGCAAAGATCACAGTGGGGCCCCACGCTGGTTATAATTTCAACAGTATTCAAGCGGCCATTGACATCGCCAACAGCGGTGATGAGATTGAGGTTGCCCCTGGTACTTATTTTGAGAAGGTCAACTTACTCGGCAAGCAAGTGCGTTTATACAGCAGTCACGGGCCCCAGGTAACCATTATCGACGGCTCAGAGCCAGTGATTCTGTTGAATGATGACTTCAGTGACGGAAACTATGACGGATGGAGGATTGTCGATCAGGGTAACGCCAATGGACCCAGCGATTGGAAGGTACTGTCGGGGCGGTTTGTGCAGGAAAGCAATATTCACAACAGCCCTTTGACGGATCCCAAAATGCTTGGAACCTTTGCTGTGTGGGACGATACGCAAGCGATGTCGTGGGATAATTATGCTCTGACTTTTACGATGATGTCGGCTGATGACGACGCGATGGGTGTGATGTTCCGATATCAGGATGAAAATAATTATTATCGTTTATGCTGGCTCAGAGAGAACCACAATCAGGGAGTCGGGCGCCTACAGCTTTCCAGAATGCAAAACGGAGTGTTTACAGTTCTGGCTCATTCCAATGGCGCCTACGAAATTAACATGACCTATAACATAAAGATCGTCGTGTCGGGAGCGTATCTGCAGGCTTTGATCAACGATTACCCAATCCTGTCAGCCATCGATTCTACGTTTTCCGGCGGCTCGGCGGCATTGTTCTGCTGGGGTAATGAGGGAACATACTTTGATAATATTGTGGTGAAAAAGCTCGCCTATACTGTCCAGTGTGTCAGCGGAGAAGGTGCTGATACCGTTATTGATGGCTTTACCATTACGGGGGGCAGTTCCGATGGTTATGATATCGATAAAATCGGCGGGGGAATGTACAACAAACAGAGCAGCCCGACGGTGAGCAATTGCATCTTCGCGGCGAACACAGCTTATGACGGCGGCGGGATGTACAACTTGAACAGCAGCCCGGCGGTGAACGGCTGTATCTTTAAAAATAACAGCTCCGGCGCAGCTGGCGGCGGGATGTATAACTACCAGAGCAGCCCAAAGGTGTCCCGTTGCAGCTTTAACAGCAATAAAGCAACCACTACCGGCGGCGGGATGTACAGCCGTCATTACAGCAGCCCTGTAATAACCGACAGCATGTTCACCGGCAATTCTGCACCCGGCGGGGGCGGTGCAATGGTAAACTCGGTTGCTACCCCTGCCAAAATGGTCAACTGTATCTTCCAGGGAAATACGACCGTTGACAAAGGCGGGGCGATCTATAATTACTATTACAGCCAGCCAACCATTAGCAACTGCACGTTCAGCCAGAATACTGCTGCAGATGGGGGTGCGATATTCAATCTGGAAAATTGCAATTCGACCGTTAGCAACAGTATTTTCTGGGCCAACAGCAGCGGTCAGATATACAACGTTAACAGCAGTCCCAACGTTATCTACAGTAATGTGCAGGGCGGTTATACAGGCACGGGCAATATCAATGCCGATCCGCTGTTTGTCGATGCGGCCGGTGGGAATTTATGGCTGTCTTTCGGATCGCCTTGCATCGATGCAGGAAATAATTCCTCTGTGACGGCGGGCACAACGACCGATTTGAACGGGTGGCCGCGGTTTATCGATGATATGTGTAAGATGGATTCGGGCAATGGAACGGCACCGGTTGTGGATATGGGAGCCTATGAGTTCTTGCCAGCGGACATAACCGGATCGGGGCGAGTCAGTTTTGATGATTTAAGTATTATTGCTGCTAATTGGGCGCTATCTTCAGGGGATTTGGCGGGAGCAGATTTAAACTGTGACGGCATGGTCGCTTTGGCGGATATGGCGATTCTTGCCTCCTACTGGCAGGCAGGCTTTGATGTGCCTGAACCTCTGACGCAACCGATACTGGTATGGGTTGATATTGCAGATAGTGGTTTTAACGGTAAGATGAGCAAATATGAGATCAGTAACACAGAATTTTCGCAATATCTGAATGCCGCTCTGGCATCGGGTGACATTGTTTTAGAGGGCAATTATATCAAAGGTAACAGCGGGCTTTATTCGGGTCAGAATTATTATCGTCTGGATGGACCGGGTTTGACTGAGGCTGGAGCCGTAAATGGCGGCAGATCGCGAATCAATTACAGTGACGGTAGATTTCGCGTGGAGAGCGGCTTTGGCAGCCATCCGGTTACTTATGTCAGCTGGTACGGGGCGACGGCTTTTGCCAGTTATTATGGCTGGCGTTTGCCGACTCAACCGGAATGGCAGGCGGTGGCCGACTATAATGATGGCAGGGTCTATGCAACTGGAAACGCACTCTATGATAACGAAAGGTTCCTGGCAAATTACCGTGCAAATGGCTATGATGGAACTGCTCCCAATGACCTGTTGTATCATCCCTGGGTCGAGCATGGAACCAGCGAGGTTGGGTATTTTGGCACCTTTGGCCATGGTTTGGCAGATATGGCCGGTAATATTACAGAATGGACCAGTTCTGTCTTTGACGTCAAATTCGCTCATTTAGGAGACTGCTGGTACGGCTACGGCTACAAAATCTCCACCATTGGTTTGAGCTACCCTTATGTCATGTCTCAGGTAATCGGGTTCCGGGTTTGTCGTTGAATATATGACCCGCCCGATAATGATTAGAAAGAAAAAACACCCCGTGGATTTTAAGTATCATTGTTTGGGTGTCAGATTTCAGATCTCAGGATTCAAAAAAATAATCAATGGTCATCAGTCAATAGTTAATTAGTCAATAGTTATAAGTCAATAATCAATCACCCTGTGGGTGTCAGGATTCCTGGTGCCATCGGGCACATGAGTAAGGCCGCAGGAATGACATTTCTGTGTCATAAGTCAATAATCAATCACGGTGGGTGTCTGTGTTAATCTGAGTTAATCAGTGGCTAAGAAAAAACACCCCGCGGGTGTCAGCGATTAAAAATGATCAATCTTCGGGGCGCTGGCCGGGTGTGGCCATTTTTACTATTTTTGGGTCAAAGCGGGCGATGATTTCTACCAGGTCACTTTGAGCAGCCATTACCTTTTCGATATCCTTGTATGCCATGGGCGATTCGTCCAGTCCCGCCGAGAGCAGCGTTACACCTTTTTGTTTTAGAAACTCGGTCAGTGAGCCCCAGGTCAGGTCCTTTTTGGCCGCCTTTCGACTCATCCGCCTGCCCGCGCCATGGGCGGCGGAATTGAGCGATTGCTCGTTGCCTTTGCCGCGAACGACAAAGCCGGGTGTGGCCATCGAGCCGGGGATGATCCCGATTTGTTGCAGCTGTTACACCTGTTTTTGAGGTGTCAATAGTAATAGTTACAGGAGTATTCCACGGAATTGGCTGACCAGGTCCACAATTCCAGTACCACGAACGAACCGCTCCGCCAATAGCAGGGATATTTTGCATACCAAGTGATACCTTGTTTATTTGGTTATTAGGCGGAGTCGGGCTAAACTGCGGGGCGATAACCGTTACGCTAATTATACAATTAGTATAATCCGGGTCATCGTCATAAGAATATTTCCATGCCGATGTATAGTTGCCATCAGTAGTAGTGTCATCACCCCACCTCATAACAAGGCCTGGCTCATTCGGTTCGCCTCCTTCGGTTCCATCGCCTTCATAAACATAAAGTTCCGGAGGTAAGAATGGGTCTGCAGGATATGGTAAAGATGGATACTGAAGATTTTCAGGGTCTTGCCACTGCATTAGATAACCCTCAAATTCTTCTGAAAGCATAGGTAAGATATTAACATCTGCCCAGTCGATTTCTGTATTCAATGCCAAATAAGGGTCTTCTTGTTCCAAGCTGCCGAGAATTATTGATGCTTCATGCGGAACAGCATCTGGCTCAATACCCATTGGTGATGAAATATCAAGATGAAGGTTGAATTTGAAACTTGTCATATCTCTTGAGCTAAAGGGAAGAACCTCAAGTTCGCAATTAAATAATACAAAAGATTGTTCTGGTTGTATTACCACAGGACCTTGTGTGCTGTTTCCTGTTACGCCAGCGTTATTAGGTTCAGGCAATTCCCAAAAAACATCAAAGAATGAATCCGGCGGAGGTAAAGCGCCGTTAAGCATAATTTTACTTTCATCAAAAGCTAAATTGGCACTAAATCCGGTAATCTCAATTGGTACTCCGGTGTTATTTATTACCGCAACTCCTACAGGAGCCTGAGGCCCCGGACCTGTAAATGCGAGGGTTTCCATGTCAATACCAAGGCCGGGATTGTATGCAATGGTTGAATAGAGGGTAATATCCTTACCCTTATCTACGCCCGTTGATGAAGCATACCAGCTATAAGAACCCATGAAAGAACCTAAATATGCACTTCCTCGCATTTGTTTGCCGCTCAAATCGCCAGATGACCAGCCTGCGTACCAGTTGCTATTCTGATTACTGGTTGTCATAGGAGTGGTGCTTGATCCGTTGTTAGTGCTTAAAGTACCAGTTGCTCCACTGGCTGGCGATTTAACGCCTCCTGATGAAGTGTAGATTTTCCCGGATGCCTGATAGCCAGCTATGGCTGATGATACAAAACAAAAGCACAGGAAAAGTAAGATAAAATTTAGAAAAGTTTTCATAATATGACCTCCTAAAAAGATTAAAGTGACCAATTAGTATTTTTATATTAAAATACAAAAAAAGGCTTAATCTTAACCAAACCCTAATTTCATAAAAAAGGTTTGTGAAGTCAAAAGAAGTCAAAGTACGTCTATATGTATATGATACGCTGGAATTTGGGAAAATCAAGTATAAATGTGATAGAGGGTAAAATATCTGATGGGTATTAGATTTTGTTCGATTAATATGTAAAAATATTTGAATATTAATGGTTGTTATGTATTATTAGTAAGATAAAAAAAAGTATTAAATTTACCGAAATGCTGTAGTTTGATGGACAGTAATATTGATAACATATATTTGCACTACCGCGACAAGGTGGCTGATTTCGTCTTCGATGACAGCGTCGCTGCTGTCTTTGACGATATGATACGCCGCTCGGTGCCCGGCTACGCGACTGCAGTGGCGATGTGCAAGGTTTTTGCAGAGCATTTTGCACAGAGCGATTCCAATTGCTATGACCTGGGCTGTTCACTTGGTGCATCAACGCTGGCGATGCGCCGGGGGATCGACAAGCCAAATTGCAAGATCATAGCGGTCGATAACTCACCGGCGATGGTTGGACGGGCTCGTCAGATTATCGCTGCCGATATCTCACCGGTACCGGTCGAGGTGATCGAGGGCGACATTGACCAGCTGGAAATTCATAATGCCTCCATCGTGGTGTTAAATTATACCCTGCAGTTTTTCTCGCCGCAGAAGCGCGATGAGCTTGTCAGGCGGATATTCGATTCCATGCTGGATGGCGGGGCGCTGCTGTTGTCGGAGAAGGTTAAGTTCGAAGACCAAAAAGAGCAAGAGTTCCAGATGGATATGCACCATCACTTTAAGAAGCTAAACGGCTACAGTGATCTGGAGGTCAGCCAGAAGCGAAAGTCGCTGGAAAACGTGCTTTTGCCCGATACCATCGATGGCCATTTTCAAAGGCTGAAGGCGGCTGGGTTTGGCGAGAGCTACCTGTGGTTTAGATGCTTTAACTTCGTTTCCATCGCGGCATTTAAGAGATGATCGATTACGGTAAATTCTTTGACTGCCTTGAGCAGACCGGCATCGGTGATATTGCCCAGCGGCTCTGCCGGGATACTATAACCGCGGTTCAAAACATCAGACACGGCGATTTGGAAAAATGGCTAGCTGGGCTGGATGGCCTGCCCGAGATTGAACCATCGGTCATAGACCTTGGTTCGACGGTTTGTATCGGCAGTGCAGACGATTGCAGCGAGGAGACCCGGGCAAGAATTGCAGAATGTCTGAAGCAGTTTCATCCGTGGCGGAAGGGGCCCTTTGAGCTGTTTGGCACCCATATCGATACCGAGTGGCGCAGCGATCTCAAATGGGACCGGCTAAAGGATCACATTGACCCGCTGGAGGGCAAGCTCGTTTTGGATATCGGCTGCGGCAACGGCTATCATTGTTTCCGTATGGCACAAGACCGGCCCTCGGGGGTAATCGGCATCGATCCCTTTTTGCTCTATGTAATGCAGTTTCATGCAGTTAACCGTTACGCTGGTTTAGAAAATGTCGCAGTGCTGCCGCTGGGTATCGAGGATATTCCAAAGGAGGACGGATGTTTCGACAGCATCTTCTCGATGGGCGTGCTTTACCACCGCAGGGACCCGCTGGAGCACCTCAATCATATACGTAATCTGCTGGCACCCGGCGGTCAGGCGGTAATCGAGACGCTGGTGATCGAGGGCAAGGATTGCGATTGTTTAAAACCAAAAGGCCGTTACGCCAAGATGCGAAATGTTTTTGCAATACCATCGATTAAGACCCTCACCGATTGGATAAGCAGAGCGGGCTTTGGGAATATAAGGGTTATTGATGTTACAAGGACCACCGCGGCTGAGCAGTCAAAGACTCAGTGGATGACGTTTGAGTCGCTTGAAGATTTTTTGGACCCAGTCGACCCGGCCAAGACCATTGAGGGCCATCCCGCGCCGGTGCGGGCTGTCATCCTCGCCAAAAGGTGCTGAATTTGGAGGGTCAGTATTTACATCTAACGGCGAATCCTCCGGAAACAGTATGATCAGGGGCCATGTGCCGCCTTGTCGGCATAAAGCAATTTAATGGTTTATGATATTTGCACTTGCTAGATGGGATTTTTTTGTTGTTTTAGGCTTGTTTTCGGCTATCCGAATTTGGGGTTGAGTTTTTTTTTGAGTGTAAGTTCCGATAGTTTCAGAGCCGAGGTTTCTTAGTTTTTTGTACCTGTTATCGATGAGTGTATCTATCTTTGTTCTGTTAAGGCTGCGAAGAGTTTTTGTGATAAATTGTTCGACATTGTAAATAGTATCGTGAACATTTCTGTGAGCGCCGCCTAGAGGTTCTTTGATGACCGTATCGATCAGGCCTAGTCTGTGGAGGTCCTTGCTGGTAAGTTTTAGCGCGTCTGCTGCGCTGGGGGCCTGTGCTCCGTCTCTCCAAAGAATGGCTGCACAGCCTTCTGGAGAGATAACCGAATAATACGCGTATTCCAAAATTGCCATTTTATCTCCGACGCCGATACCCAGAGCTCCGCCGCTGCCGCCTTCGCCGATTACGATACAGACAATAGGTACTTTAAGCCTGCTCATTTCCATAAGGTTTAGAGCGATAGCTTGTGCCTGGCCTCTTTCTTCGGCACCGATTCCGGGATATGCGCCGGGGGTGTCTATCAATGTTACAATAGGCAGGCCGAACTTTTCAGCGAGTTTCATTTTGGCCAGTGCCTTGCGGTATTCTTCAGGGTTGGGACAGCCGAAGTTGCATGCGATTTTATCTTTTATATCGCGTCCTTTGTTTTGGCCGACGAGCATTACTTTATAATGGCCTATCTGGCCTAAGCCGGTGACGATTGCTCGACCATCGCCGAAACAGCGGTCGCCGTGCAATTCGCGAAAATCTTTAACCATTAAATTGATATAGTCGGTCAGCAATGGACGTTGGGGGTGCCGGGCGACCTGGACGGTTTGCCATGGGCTGAGGTTTTCGTAGATGTCTTTTAACTCCTGGACCTGTCTTCGCTGAAGTTTGAGAATTTCGGCGGAGTAATCCATGTTGTCTTTTTTGCCAAGTTCCCTGAGCTGTTTGATGCTTGTGTCGAGTTGGGCGACATTTTTTTCAAATTCAAGATACTGGGCGGAGTCCAAATTTATATTTTCTAATTTATCCATAGATTCCAAACCATAACTAAAACTAACAAAAACCTAATTGTGCGATTAAAATAACATTTTCCATGGTTAAATTAAAGAAAAAAATTGACATTGCGAGTGTGCGCGTATACTTTTACTGTTTATAATTTTTAGCGATACTGTGTAAGTTTAGCTGGAATAAGAGATTAGATTTTTTGATAAGCACTCTGCCGGTCAGATTCTCTTTATAAATTTCGATTTCTAATGCAGAAAATCAAACAAATAACAGTAATTGGTGTCGGTTTGCTTGGCGGGTCGGTTACGCTGGCGATCAAACGTTCTTTGCCTGGAGTAAAAACGGTTGGTTATTCTCACCGTGAATCCACCCGGAAGAAGGCGGTAGAATTTGAAATAGCCGATATTATTTGTGATAATGTGGAGTCAGCGGTTAAAAATGCTGATATTGTGATACTGGCAACGCCGATCGGTAAGTTTGAAGAGTATTTTAAGTTAATTTCTGAGTTTATCAAGAACGGGTGTATTGTTACCGATGTTGGTTCTACCAAGGTGCTTGCTCATAAGTGGGCAAAAAAGAGGCTGACGAAAAAGGCTTACTATGTTGGCTCACATCCGATAGCCGGTTCGGAAAAGCGTGGTCTGGAATTTGCCAGGGACGATCTTTTTAACAGTGCCAGCTGTATAGTTACGTCCGATGCGAATGCTAACAAAGAAGCTGTTAAAACTGTCATAGAATTTTGGGAAAAGCTGGGGTCGTTTATTTATGAGATGAGCCCGGTTAAACATGACAGGATGCTGGGTTCGATCAGCCATTTGCCGCATCTGATGGCGGCGGCACTGGTCAATGCGTCCAGGTTCGAGGATTTGAAGTTGGCAGGGCGTGGATTTCTTGATACTTCGAGGATCGCTTCGGGTCCGGCGAACGTATGGTCGGATATTTTTGTTACCAATTCCAAAAATACGGTTAAAGATATAGATAATGTTATTAAAGAACTGAACAAGTTGAAAGCGGCGATAGTTTCGGGTGACCCGGATAAAATTGAAAAACTGCTCAACAAGGCTCGTGATAAACGGGCCAAGCTGATAGATTACAAAATAAATAAAGGTGAAATTCTTACATAAAGGTTGTATTTGATGGCACATTTCAGATTTGAAATATTCAACAAGGAAAATGTTACTGATGTCAGCGGCAAAGCAGCACATCACGATATAGTTGAACTGGGAATCGATACCGTTAAAGATGTGAAGTTTACCAGGGTTTTTTTGATAGATGGTAACTTTGATGATGCGGCGGCTGAGAGGGTAGCCCGGGAGCTTTTGACCGATTCTGTCAGCGAGGAATATTTTATCGGCAAAAAGGACAGGAGTGTTGAAAATTCGCATATACTTGAGGTGCATTTGAAAAGCGGTGTAACAGATCCGGTTGCCAGGTCGGTTGAGATAGCGCTGGCGGATATGGATGTCGATGTCGAGATGGTAAGGACAGCACGGAAGTATGAAATTGTCGGTGAATTGTCCGATGAGCAGTTGGAGCTTATTCAGAGGCGGGTTCTGGCAAATGACTGTATCGAGGATGTTATTTCGGGAATGCAGGGTGAGCCGCCGAGTCCGCATACGAGGCCGTACCAGCTAAATGTTATTACTGTTCCTATTTTAGGGTTGGATGATGCGGGGCTGGAGAAACTCAGCAAAGATATGGACATGTTCCTTGATCTTAAAGAGATGAAACAGATTCAGGATTATTTCAAATCTATCAGCAGGGAACCTAGCGATGTTGAATTGGAGACGCTGGCCCAGACATGGTCGGAACATTGTGTGCATAAGACATTGAAAAGCAGTGTTGAGTTCGAATATGAAGGCAAGAAGTATCATTTTGATAATCTTTTGAAAGATACGGTTTTTAACGCGACCAAGCAACTCAATAAGCCGTGGTGCATTTCGGTATTTGCAGATAATGCCGGGGTGGTTGAATTTGATGAAGATGATGCGGTTTGTTTTAAGGTTGAGACTCATAACCATCCTTCGGCACTTGATCCTTATGGTGGTGCGGCGACAGGTATTGGCGGTGTTATTCGTGACCCGATGGGGACAGGGATGGGAGCAAAGCCAATTGCCAATACGGATATATTCTGTTTTGCTGAGCCGGATAAAGGGCTTGATGAGATTCCCAAAGGTGTGCTGCATCCGAGGCGGATAATGAAGGGTGTGGTTTCTGGCGTTAGGGATTACGGAAACAGGATGGGAATACCGACGGTAAACGGTGCGGTTTATTTCGATGACAGATATATGGCGAACCCGCTTGTATTTTGCGGTAATCTTGGTATTTTGCCGGCGGATAAATGTTTTAAAACGTCCAAGCCGGGCAATCTGGTTGTTGTGGTCGGCGGAAGGACCGGACGAGACGGTATTCACGGAGCGACTTTTTCCAGCGGAGAGATGACTCACGAGCATGAGACGGAATTTGCTCACGCGGTGCAGATCGGTAACGCGATAACCGAGAAGAAAGTGCTTGATACGATAATACAGGCGCGAGATGCGGAGCTTTATGATTCGATAACCGATTGCGGTGCGGGCGGGCTTAGCAGTGCGGTTGGTGAGATGGGTGAGGAAACCGGTGTGGAAGTTGATCTTGAGAAGGTTCCGCTGAAGTATGCGGGTTTGAGTTATGCCGAGATATGGATCAGCGAAGCACAGGAGAGGATGGTTATTTCTGTTAAGCCGGAGAATCTTGAGGCTATTATGAAGATTTTCAAGGCTGAGAACGTTGAAGCTACCGTGATCGGGCGTTTTACAGATGATAAAAAGTTGACGCTGAGGTATGAGGGTGTTGAAGTTGGGCAGATCGATATGGAATTTCTGCATGATGGTGTACCAAAATATACTCGCAAGGCGCGTTTTGATAAGGTCAAGTTATCTGAGCCGGTTCTGGAAGAAAAGGGCAGTTATAATGATGATTTGCATAAGATTCTTGCCAGTTACAATGTTGCGAGTAAAGAATGGATCATCAGGCAGTATGACCACGAAGTGCAGGGCGGGTCTGTGATCAAGCCTTTGACGGGCGTAGCCAATGACGGGCCTTCGGATGCGGCGGTAGTCAAGCCCAAGTATGATTCGGATAAGGGTGTTGCGCTTAGCTGCGGGATGAACCCGATGTACGGCGATATTGATCCATATCAGATGGCTCTTTCGGGAATAGATGAAGCGGTGAGGAATATCGTTTGTGTTGGCGGAAGGCCTGACAGAGTAGCTCTGCTGGATAATTTCTGCTGGGGTAATTGCACTAGGGAGCAGACGTTCGGTTCGCTTGTTCGAGCCGCACAGGCTTGCCATGATGGTGCGATGGCGTATGGTGCTCCGTTTATTTCGGGTAAGGATTCGCTGAACAACGAATTTCAACGTGAAGACGGTACCCGTATAACAATACCTTCGACGCTGCTTATAAGTGCATTGAGTATTGTTGATGATGTGGATAAGTGTGTGACGATGGATTTGAAAGAAAAAGGGAATCTGTTGTTTATGGTCGGGCTGACGAAAAATGAGCTTGGCGGATCGCATTATTATAAGATCAATGGTGAACTTGGCGCGGGTGTTCCGGTGGTTGATCTGGAGCTTGGACCGGAAATTGCGGCGAGAGTTTATAAGGCTATTCAGGCAGGAATCGTTCGAAGCTGTCATGACTGCAGTGAGGGCGGAATAGCTGTGGCGCTTGCGGAGATGGCTTTTGCGGGTGGTCTGGGCGTTGAAGCTGATCTGGCGGGACTGCCGGTTTCAAGTGATTGTGTTAAGAGTTTCGCGAAGCTCTTTAGCGAGTCTAACAGCAGGTATGTTATTGAAGTCAAGCCGGAAAATTACAATGAGTTTGCCAAGATCATGCTTAATGTTCCGTTTGGTCAAATTGGTGAGATTGTTGAAAGCAATTCCCTGAAAGTTAGTGATGGTAGCAAGAAGTTGATCGAGGCAAGTATTGATGAGTTAAAAGGCAGTTGGCAGAGCAGGTTTAACTGGTAAGATAATTTAGTTTGGAATGAAATAGCAATGGAAAATGTAAAAGCTTTAGTTTTGCGTGCGGCAGGGATAAACTGTGATAAGGAAACGGCTTATGCTCTTGAATTGGCAGGGGCAGATGCTGATATGGTTCATATAAATAAAATAATCGACAATAAGAGCATGCTGGATGATTACCAGATAGCGGTTTTCCCGGGAGGATTCAGTTTTGGTGATGACGTTGCGGCAGGGAAGATTCTGGCAAACCAGGTTATTCATCATCTTTCGGAAGTGTTCAAAAAGTTTGTGGCTGATGGAAAGCTTATTCTGGGAATTTGTAATGGTTTTCAGGTACTGGTTAAAAGTGGTCTTTTGCCAGCGATCGATGAAAATATGGATGCAAACGGTGCGCAGCAGCAGGTTACTATCACTTATAATGATTCTGGCAGATTTGAGGATAGGTGGGTGCATTTGATGCCTGTCGGCAATAAATGCGTCTTTATCAATCCCGATGAGATTATTTATCTGCCTGTTGCTCACGGAGAAGGCAAAGTTCTGGTAAAAGATGATGGGGTATTGGAGAAGTTAAAATCAGATGGTCATGTGGCTTTTAGATATGTCGATTGTGAAGGTAACAGCGGTTGTTTTCCGGTCAATCCTAATGGTTCGACTTGCGATATTGCGGGATTGACCGATAGAACAGGTCGTATATTGGGTTTAATGCCTCATCCTGAGAGGTTTGTCAGGCATAGCCAGCATCCACACTGGACCAGGCTAGGGGGTGAAAAACGGCAAGACGGAGTGACAATATTTAAAAACGCGGTGAATTATGTAAAGGAAAATTTGTAAGAACAAAAGCATATTTCAAACGTTGTATTGTCATGTTATTTATTAAATCGTCTTTTTTTTCACAATATTTTTAAAAATTACCCAAAACTTCTTGATGATCTTGTGCGTATTTGTTAATATTATTGTGAATATTGTAACGCTGTTAACCTAATAACAATATTGTAGAAGAGGGAATTTTAAGTGAATTCTACCCCAGTTAAAACTGTTGAAAGATTGAGCTTTTACAGAAGGCTTATTGAGGAGATGCTCAAAGGCGGCAAAAAGTCTGTTTATTCTCATCAACTTGCAGAACTATCAGGTGTTACCAGTTCCCAGGTTCGCAGGGATTTTATGTTTATTGGTACCCAGGGGCGGGCCAATACTGGATATGATCTGAAAGATCTAAAAGAAGGTATAGATAAGTTTCTTGTCTCGCATGAGCCCGATGGTGTGGCATTGGTGGGTGTGGGTAATTTAGGCAGGGCGGTATTGGCTTTTTTTCACGGCCGTAGGCCAAATGTTGTAATCAAAGCGTGTTTTGATAAAGACCCAGACAAAATCGGTCGAGTAATTCATGGATGCAGAGTTTATGCCACTGATGAAATGGAAGATGTCATCAAAAAAGACAAAATCAATCTGGCAATAATAGCAGTACCCGTTACTTACGCACAGGAAGTGGCTGAAAAGCTGGTTTCCGCTGGGGTTAATGGAATAGTAAATTTTGCACCGGTAAAACTCAATGTTCCGGAAAATGTTTATGTAGATAAAGTTGATTTCACAATGTCGCTGGAGAAAGTGGCGCATTTTGCTAGAAAAACTCAAAAAGTTGATGGAGAAAAAAGTGGTAACAACTAAAGCACAGGAAGTTTTGAAAAAGTACACAGATGCGAAAAGGGACAGTTTGATCCCGATTCTGCAGGAAGTTCAGCAATTGGATGGTTATTTATCAAAGCAAGCCATTATCGAAATTGGGCAGCATTTAAATCTGTCAGCGGCTAAGATTTACGGAGTTGCTACATTTTATAATCAGTTCAGGTTCAATAAGCCGGGGAAATTCGAAATACAGGTATGTCGGGGAACGGCTTGCCATGTAAAAGGATCGGCGAAGGTTCTGGAAGCACTCAAAAGTGAATTGGCCATCGATGCGGGCGAGACGACCAAAGACGGTAATTTCAGTTTGGAAGTTGTGGCTTGTATAGGTGCGTGCGGGCTTGCTCCTGTTATTTGTATCGATGGACAATTCCATGCGAATGTCAACCCGGATGATGTAAAAAGAATTTTGGAAATATATCGAAAGAAGGTGTCATAAATGACCAAAGTTAATGAACCTATTATCAATATACCTGTCAAAGAAAAAGACCAGGCGAAAACATATATCTATCTTGGAACCGGAACCTGCGGGCTTGGTGCCGGTGCCGGTGAAACATTGCAAAAGATCAATGAATTTATTGATGCTCAAAAAGTAAATGCCGAAGTGGTTGAGGTTGGCTGTATCGGTTATTGTACAGTTGAGCCGATCATGGAAGTTGAAGTACCGGGCAAGAACAGGCTGGCGTTTAAGCGAGTTAAGAATGATAATGTAGAAGAGATTCTAAAGAGTGTTTTGGACGGTCAGCCGTTGAGTGAAAGCGTTTTGTATCAGCAGAAGCTATCGGAAGAAACGCAGGGCTGGGATGGTGTTGTGTTTATCAATGAACATCCGTTCTTTAAGTCTCAGACTCGGCTAGTGCTTAAGAACTGCGGACTGATTGACCCGACCAGTATCGAGGAATATGCAGCCAAGGGCGGTTACAAGGGATTTGCGAAGATAATTTCGAATCACACACCAGTTGAAGTTTGTGACCTGGTTGAATCAAGCGGATTGAGAGGCCGCGGCGGCGGCGGATTTCCTGCTGGAAGGAAGTGGAAGTTCGCCTTGAATGCTTCGGCGGACCAGAAGTACCTGGTATGCAATGCTGATGAAGGTGATCCGGGTGCGTTTATGGACAGGGCGGTAATCGAAGGCGATCCGCACAGGCTGCTGGAAGGTATTGCGATAGCTGCTTACGCGATTGGGGCTACAAAGGCTTATATTTATATCCGTGCAGAATATCCTCTGGCAATTAAGAGGTTAGAGAAGGCTATCGAGGAAGCGAAGAAGTTTGGTTTGCTTGGTGAGAATATCCTTAGAAGCGGTTTCGAGTTGAATATAGTAATCAAAAAGGGTGCCGGTGCTTTTGTTTGCGGTGAAGAGACAGCTCTTATTCACAGTATCGAAGGTAAACGCGGTATGCCCAGGCCGAGGCCACCGTATCCAGCGGTTCAGGGAGTATTTAATAAGCCTACGGTCATCAATAATGTCGAAACACTGGCAAACCTGCCTGAGATCATTTCCAAGGGTCCTGAGTTTTTCCATTCAATCGGAACAGAGACAAGCAAAGGTACTAAAGTTTTTGCGTTAAGCGGTAAAGTCAAGAATACCGGTTTGATCGAAGTTGCAATGGGAACTACTGTTCGGGAAATAGTCAATGATATCGGCGGCGGTATCGAAAATGATAAGAAGTTCAAGGCGGTTCAGATGGGCGGACCCTCGGGCGGATGTATTCCTGCTGAGCATATCGATATTCAGATCGATTATGAATCGCTTAAAACGGTTGGCGCGATGATGGGTTCGGGCGGTATGGTAGTTATGGATGAAGGAACCTGCATGGTCGATGTCGCGAAGTTCTTTATGGATTTTATCCAGCGGGAAAGTTGCGGAAAATGTATTCCGTGCCGTGAAGGTACCCGGAGAATGCTTGAGATTTTGCACAGGATAACTCAAAGCCATAAGAACGAAAAAGGTAAAGATGCACTTGTCAGGTTTAAGGGCATTATGAATTTGCAGAGGCTTGCCAATGTGATTAAAGATACGAGTCTTTGCGGGCTTGGTCAAACAGCTCCTAATCCGGTTTTGAGTACCTTGCGATGGTTCCGTAAAGAATATGAAGATCATATTTATGAGAGAAAATGTTCAGCCGGAGTTTGTACTGAATTGCTGAATTATAAGATTGATGAGGAAAAGTGTAAAGGTTGTACCTTGTGTGCCAAGAAGTGCCCTGTTGACGCGATCAAGGGTGTTAGAAAGGCTCCTCATTATATCGTTGATGAACTGTGTATCGGTTGCGGAAACTGTAAACAGGTTTGTCCATTTGACGCTGTTATTATTGAGTAAAAATAAGGGTTTATAATGATAAATTTAGAAGTAAACGGCAAAAAAATTGACGCACGTAAAGATGAAATGCTTTTGGCGGCTCTTAGGAGAGCGGGTATAGAAATTCCAACGCTTTGCTATATAGAAGGGCTTGCTCCGAGCGGTGCTTGTCGAATGTGTGTTGTAGAAATCGAAGGTGTCCCGGGTTTGGTGCCGAGTTGTGCTTACCCGGTAGCTGAAGGAATGAAAGTGCAGACGCATTCGAAAAGGGTCATGCTGGCAAGAAAAAGTATTGTTGAGCTGCTTTTGGCAGACCACCCGGATGACTGTTTGTTTTGCGTGAGAAACAATAACTGCGAACTTCAAAAACTTGCGGCTGATTTCGGTGTACGCGAACGAGTTTATGTGGGTGAAAAAAATAATTATAAAATTGATAATTCAAGCCCTTCGATCGTACGCGATCCAAGCAAATGTATCCTTTGCGGCAGATGTGTAAGAATTTGTGAAGAAGTGCAAGGTGTTTCGGCGATAGATTTTACCGGTCGAGGAAGTAAATCTGTTGTAAGCACCGCGTTTGACCAGGGATTGAACGTTTCGAGCTGCATAAATTGCGGTCAGTGTATTCTGGCATGTCCTACAGGTGCTTTGAAAGAGCAGAGCAATGTTAAAGATGTTATTAATGCTTTGAAGGACCCTGATCTGCATGTTGTTGTTCAGCATGCTCCGGCGGTTTCAGTTAGTTTGGCAGAGGAATTCGGGATGAAATCCGGTGTTGATGTAGATGGAATAATGACAACAGCATTTAGAAACCTTGGTTTTGCCAAAGTGTTTAACACGAGTTTTTCCGCTGATTTGACAATTATGGAAGAAGGTTCAGAGCTTGTTGAACGAATTAAGACCGGCGGTAAATTACCAATGATTACAAGCTGTTCACCGGGATGGATCAAGTTCGTAGAACAGCATTATCCTGAGTTTATGGAAAATCTTTCGACCTGTAAGAGCCCGCAGCAGATGTTAGGGGCGATTATAAAAAGTTATTATGCTGAAAATGAGGGAATAGACCCTAAGAAGATATACAGTGTTTCTGTGATGCCTTGTACAGCCAAGAAATTTGAGGCTGAGCGGCCTGAAATGGGCAGAAATGCTACACAGGATGTTGATGTAGTTTTGACGACAAGAGAGTTTGCGGAACTGATCAGACTTTATGGAATTGATATGAATAACCTTGAGCCGTCTTTGGCTGATAATCCTTTTGGTGAGCGTTCGACGGCGGGTAAACTCTTTGGTTCAAGCGGTGGAGTAATGGAAGCGGCGATTAGAACGGCGCATTACTTGTTAACCGGCAAAGAAATGGAAGATTTGAATGTTAAAGAAGTTCGCGGCAATAAAGGCCTCAAAGAAGCTAAGGTTAAAGTCAATGATATGGAAATAGGTGTCGCCGTTGTCAGCGGGCTTGGTAATGCATCAAAGCTGCTTGATCAAATCAAAGAAGGCAGAGACGATATTCACTTTATCGAAGTAATGACATGTCCGGGCGGGTGTATCGCTGGAGGCGGTCAACCTTTGAATGCTAATTCTGATGCGGTTGCTGCAAGAATGAAAACTCTTTATAAGATCGATAGGGATGAGCCTATTCGTGTGTCGCACAAGAATAAGTCTATTGAGAAGCTTTATAAAGAATTTTTGGGCAAGCCTTTGAGCCATAAGAGTCATGAGCTTTTACATACTAAATACGGTCGCAGAGAAGTTGTTAAATAATTATGAAAGATTCTGATAATAAACCATTGGTAACCACGATCAAAGAGCATTGTCGAATATGCTTTACATGTGTTCGTGAATGCCCCGCTAAAGCTATCCGGATCGCGGATGGTCAGGCGGAGGTGATTCCCCAGCGATGTATTGGTTGTGGTAACTGTGTAAGGGTTTGCAGTCAGAGCGCGAAGAAAATTCAGGATTCCAAGCCTCAAGTAAAAAAGTTATTAAGCGAAAACGTAAAGGTTGCAGCTATAGTTGCTCCGAGTTTTCCTGCTGAATTTACTGATTATAATTATAAAGCCGTGGTCGCAATGCTGAGAAAGTTAGGTTTTGACCTGGTTAATGAAGTTGCATTTGGTGCGGATTTAGTTGCGGAGGCGTATAAAAGGCTGTTGAGCGAATGTGACCCGAAGTGCCGTTTTATCGCGACGACCTGCCCATCCATAGTTGCTTACGTTGAAAGATATCATCCTGAACTTGTTGGCAATCTGGCACCTATAGTTTCGCCTATGGTGGCGATGGCAAGAGCATTAAAGAAGTTTCATGGCGAGGATTTGAAGATAGTTTTTATTGGTCCGTGTATTGCTAAAAAAGGTGAAGCATCTAGCGTTAATCTTCCTGATGAAGTTGAGGCGGTTTTAACTTTTGCGGAGCTAAGAGAGATGCTAGATGAAGCTGGTATTACATCCGGCGAAGTTGAAGAGTCTGAATTTGATGGACCTCATGCGGGCACCGGTGCAATTTTTCCAATTGGCAGAGGGCTGTTTCAGGCAGCTGAAATCAATGATGATTTGGTCCAGGGAGAAGTTATCGCAGTAGAGGGCGGCAGCAGCTATATCGATGCTTTTAAAGAGTTCGATTCTGGTGATCTTCAAGTAAAATTGTTAGAAGTTCTGGCATGCAGCGGGTGTATAATGGGCCCTGGAATGTCAAATTCAAACCCGAGGTTTAATCGCCAGGCTAAAATCAGCGAATTCGCGCGATCAAGAAGAGAGAATTTTGATATTGAGCAATGGAAAGCCCATGTTGAAAATCTCAAAGGGCTTGATCTTACGCGAAAATTTGAAAAGTATGATCAAAGAATTCAAATACCGGTCGATACCGTTCTCGATGATGTTTTGCATAGAATGGGCAAGTTTACTAAAGAAGATGAGCTTAACTGCGGAGCATGCGGTTATGATACCTGCCGGGAACATGCGGTTGCGATATTGAAGGGTTTAGCTGAAAGTGAAATGTGTCTGCCGTTTACAATTGAGCGGCTTCATAAGACTATAAAGCAGCTAGCCAGTTCGAATACTCAGCTTGCCAGTACGCAGGAGGCTTTGATGCAGTCCGAAAAGCTTGCGAGTATGGGTCAGCTTGCTGCGGGAATTGCTCATGAAGTGAATAATCCGCTTGGTGTGGTTTTGATGTATGCCCACTTGCTGCTCGATGAGTTAAAGGATAATCAGCAAGTAAGCGATGATTTGCAAATTATAACCGAGCAGGCAGACAGGTGTAAGAAGATCGTTTCAGGTTTGCTTAATTTTGCACGTAAAAATAAAGTAATGCTTCATCCGACGGATATTTATGAGTTAATTTGTCGTACCGTTCAGACATACAGGTCTGATCCAAGAATACATATAAAAATTGAAAATAATCTAGACGATAATATTGTATATATTGATAGCGATCAAATCGGACAGGTTTTGACTAACCTTGTTTCTAATGCGATTTCAGCCATGAACGAAAAGGGAGATTTGAGCATTGAACTTAACGATAAAGACGATAGAATTGAAATAAAAGTAAGTGATACTGGAATCGGAATCAGGGAAGATATTCTATCGAAGATTTTTGAGCCGTTTTTTACAACCAAGGAGATGGGGCTGGGTACAGGTCTTGGCCTTGCGGTAACTTATGGTATTGTAAAAATGCACAATGGCGATATCCTGGTAGAATCGAATGCTGATGCTGAAAAAGGGCCCACCGGCACGACGTTTACGGTGGTGCTGCCCAAGAAAAAAGACGAGACGAAAAAAGATATAACAATAGAAGAAACTTTGAATTAAGATTTTGATAACTTAGTAACGGAAAACGAAAATGGCAAAGAAGGTATTGTTAGTTGACGATGATCCTGATTTTTTGGATCAGATGGAAATAATGCTCCAAAAAGATTTTGAAATAGTAAAGGCGTGCAGCCAGGCTGAAGCAGAAGCATTGCTTGAAAGTACTGTGCCTGATTTGGCTATAGTTGATTTGATGATGGAAAACGCTGACGGTGGTTTTGCGCTTGCGTACCATATCAAGCAGAAAGACCCTGATATTCCGGTGATAATAGTTACAGCGGTAACCAGCGATACCGGGATGGATTTCGAGGCAAGAACCCCTGAAGAGCATTCATGGATCAAGGCTGACGCGTTTCTTTCGAAACCTTTGCGTTATGAGCAGTTGAAGCATGAAATAGATCTTCTGCTGGAGAAATATAATGACTGATATCCTGAAAATTCTCATTATCGATGATGAATCAGGAATGCGTACGGGAATTGAAAGAGCCTTGTCGAAGTTCACTGTTGATTTGCCGGATGTGGGACAGGAAGTAAGCTTTGAAGTTACCAGTGCCGAAAATGCGGAAATTGGCTTCGAGATGATTGAGAATGATTGTCCTAATATTTTGCTTTTAGATCATAAGCTGCCCGGGATGACAGGACTGGATTTGCTCAAAAAATTAGATCTTAAAAGCAAAGATATTCTGGCGATAATGATTACAGCTTATGCTTCTTTGGAAACAGCGGTTGAGGCGACACGAAACGGTGCTTATGATTTTCTGGCTAAGCCATTTACACCGACTGAACTTAAAAATATGATTAAAAAAGCTTCAAGCCGATTGATCTTTCAACGGCAGGCCAGAAAGATGGCTGAAGATAAGAAGCGGCTGAGATTTGAGTTTATTTCAGTTTTAGCCCATGAATTAAAATCGCCTTTGGCGGCGATCGAGGGTTATTTAAACATTATCAAGAATAAGGATTTGGGCGATAATACTGCTGCTTATGATCATATCATTGACAGGTCGCTTATTCGCTTGGAGGGAATGCAGAAATTGATCTTCGATCTCTTGGATATGACCAGGATCGAATCGAAGCAAAAGAAACGTGAGATCAAGGAAGTTAATATAAATGAGATTGCGGAATTAAGTCTTGAAAATGTTGCAATCATGGGCAAAGATCGGAATATCCAGATCAATAAGGATATTGAGGGAGATATTTATTTTCATGCTGACCCAAGTGAAATCCAAATTATTCTCAATAATCTGCTTTCAAATGCGGTTAAGTACAATAAGGATAATGGGCGGGTAGATTTGAATATTCGACTTGAAGACGATAAGCTTATAATTGTGGTCTCTGATACAGGTATCGGCATGAGCAAGGAAGAGGCGGCTAAACTGTTTAAGGATTTTGTAAGGATCAAAAATCAAAAGACGCATAAGATTCTTGGCTCTGGGTTGGGGCTTTCAATTGTTAAGAAGCTGGCGACGTTTTATAACGGAGATGCGAAGGTTGAAAGTGAGCCGGACGTTGGTTCGACTTTTAGAGTAGAACTTTTTGATGTTAAGTAGCAGGTGTCGGTAATGGACCGAGGTCAAATATTACGCTGGCTTAGAGAGCAGGACCAAGCGAGGCTGGACGAGCTTTGGAATATGGCCGATCATGTCAGGCGTCAGAAAGTTGGTAATGAGGTTCATTTGCGGGGGTTGATCGAGGTTTCTAATATTTGTTCTAGGGGATGTTTGTACTGCAATTTGAATGCTTCAAATAAAAGTATTGAAAGGTATCGGCTCAGCGAGGAAGAGATAATCGAGTGCGGAAATTCAGCTAAAAAGTACGGCTATAATACTTTGGTTTTGCAGTCGGGTGAGGACAAGTCAATTGATCCGGAATGGGTCAGCAGGATAATTAGAAAGCTCAAAGAGATCGGAAATTTTGCGATTACTCTGAGTTTAGGCGAATGGGACCAGGGCGTTTATAAGCTCTGGCGAGATGCAGGTGCGGACAGGTACCTGCTAAGGTTTGAGACGTCTGATCGTGAACTTTTTGATAAGATTCATCCCGGTTCCAAGGTTCATAGGATAGAGCTTTTAGAGATTTTAAAAAAGCTGGATTATGAGGTTGGCAGCGGAGTAATGGTTGGTATTCCGGGGCAAAGCTATGAATCTTTAGCAGATGATATCGAGTTGTTTAGAACTCTTGACCTACATATGATCGGGTTGGGGCCTTATGTTCCTGATGAGAATACAATTTTAGGAAAAAATGCCGCTGAGTTGATGTTGTCCGATCAGCAGGTTCCAGCGGATGAAATAACAACTTATAAAGCTTATGCCCTGGCGCGAATAATTTGTCCCGAGACGAATATACCTGCGACGACAGCTTTGGCGACGTTGAATCCGGTTGACGGCTATGAAAAAGCCTTGTCAAGAGGTGCTAATGTTGTGATGCCGAATGTTTCGCCTAAAAAGTTTAGAAAGCTTTACTCGATATACCCGAAAAAGGTTTGCGTGAATGAATGCGATAGTTTTCACGAGGAGATTCACAACAGGATTAAGGCAATCGGCAGGACAGTGGGACAGGGCAGAGGTAGTTCAGTAAAGTATTTAAAAAAACATCAGGAGAATTATGTTTGAGAATGAAAAAAAACTTTCCGCTAATGCGGTCGATTTTATAGATGATGATTATTTGCACGGTCTTTTGAATAATGAGAATGTGTCCAAAGAACGTGTGCGAGAAATAATAAGTAAAAGCCTTTCCAAAGAGGCACTTACTGTTGAAGAAACGGCTGTGTTGGTTAATACCATTGATAAGGAACTGGTCGAGGAAATATTTGATGCGGCTCGCACGCTCAAGGAAACTGTTTATGGAAACAGGATAGTTCTTTTTGCCCCTCTTTATATTGGCAGCAAATGCGTTAATGATTGTAAATATTGCAGTTTCAGGATATCAAATCCGGATGCGTACAGGCGAACGCTAAGCGAAGAAGAAATTTCCGGACAGGTTGTTGCATTAGAAAATGCCGGGCATAAACGGTTGATCCTGGTTTTCGGTGAGCATGTGGATTATGATCCGGAGTTTATCGCCAAGACTGTTAAAAATGTTTACAGTATTAAGAGCGGCACGGGAGAGATTCGCAGGGCTAATATAAACGCGGCTCCTTTGAATGTTGAGGGTTACAAGATCGTTAAACAGGCGGGCATCGGAACATACCAGATTTTTATGGAAACTTATAACAAGCAGGCTTACCGGTTATATCATCCTGAAAAGACCAGGAAAGGTGATTATCTTTACAGGCTTGATGGGCTTAGCCGGGCGTTTGAAGGGGGCTGTGATGATGTCGGAATAGGCGCGCTGATAGGGCTTTATGACTGGAGATTTGAGGTGCTTGGTCTGGTTGCACATTCGCTGTTTTTGCAGAGGACTTATGGAGTAGGGCCTCATACGATTAGTTTTCCAAGGCTGCAGCCTGCAAGCGGCGCCGACATTGTTACAGATCATATTGTAAATGATGATGATTTTAAGAAGCTGGTGGCTATTTTACGATTGGCGGTGCCTTATACCGGTTTGATTCTGACTGCACGTGAAAAGCCGAAACTTCGAAGGGAGGTTATGGCTTTTGGCGTGTCGCAAATAGATGCCGGCAGCAGGATCGAGCTTGGCGGATATACCGAAGCTGGTGATGCGCAGGTTATGGAGAAAGAGCAGTTTTCGCTTGGAGATATTCGGAGTCTGGATGAAGTTATGGCGGAACTGATGCAGGATGGTTATGTGCCGAGTTTTTGTACATCTTGTTATCGGCTTGGCAGAACCGGTGAGCATTTTATGGAATTTGCGATACCTGGTTTTATTAAAAGGTACTGCACACCAAATGCATTGACAACTTTGGAGGAATATCTTGTGGACTATGCTTCGGAAAAAACTCGTAAGATTGGTGAAAAGCTTATAAAAGATGAGCTTGAAAAGCTGCCTGAGGGCGATATCAAATCCAAGGTTATCGAGAGATTAGAAATTATTAAAAACACAGATAATAGGGATATGTGTTTCTAAATGGAATGTAGAATTGAAAAAGATTTGCTAGGTGAAATGCAGTTGCCCAGAGATGTACTTTACGGGATTCATACCGCAAGGGCGGTGGAGAATTTTCCGATTAGCGGTCGCATGGTTCATCCGAAGCTAATCAGCGGCTTTGGTTATGTTAAGCTAGCGGCTGTAAGGGTTAATTATGAGCTTGGGTTTATTGAAGAAAAGATTTTTTCAGCTGTTGAGCAGGCATGTAATGAAATGATAGCTGGTATGCTGGACGGGCATATTCTGGTTGATGCGTTGCAAGGAGGTGCGGGGACATCGACCAATATGAATGTGAACGAAGTGATAGCCAACCGGGCTTTGCAGATAATGGGGCAGGAAATCGGCAGGTATGATATTATTGATCCTATCGGTACTGTCAATCTCCACCAATCCACTAATGATGCTTATCCGACAAGTTTGAAGACAGCAGCAATTTTTTTGCTTAATGAATTGGAAAATGAGGTTATTGGTTTAACTGAAACATGTCAACAGAAGGAACATGAGTTTGCCGATATCGTTAAGGTTGGAAGAACACAATTACAGGATGCGGTTTTGACTACGGTGGGGCGTCAGTTTTCTGCGTATGGGGAAGCGTTTGCAAGGGATCGGTGGCGAATATATAAATGCTGTGAAAGGCTGAGGGTGGTAAATCTTGGAGGAACCGCAATAGGTACGGGATTGGGAGCGCCCAGGCAATATATTTTTAAAGTGGTTGATGAATTAAAGAACTTGACTGGTTTGTCGCTTGGCCGGGCTGAAAATATAATCGATAATACTCAAAACTGTGATGTTTTCGTTGAGGTTTCGGGTATTTTGAAAGGGCTGGCTAGTTCGCTGTTGAAAGTATCGAATGATTTGCGGGTTCTATCTTCGGGCCCTGATGCGGGTATAGGCGAAATTATGCTGCCGGTTAAACAGGCGGGTTCTTCGATAATGCCGGGCAAAGTTAATCCTGTAATTCCGGAGGCGGTATCGCAAGCGGCTATTATGGTTGATGCTTATGATCGGGCGATTTTTCAAGGGGCATCTGCTGGGAATTTAGAATTGAATCAATTTATGCCTTTGATAGCTGATTGTTTGCTTCATTCAATATCTATTTTGAAACAAGCAGTCAGCGTACTTGCCAAAAATTGCATAAGCGGAATTGAAGTTAATCGGGACAAGTGCCAACAGCATATACAAAGTTCAACAGCTGTGGTAACGGCTTTGATTGAGCGGATAGGCTATAAAAAAGCTGAGGAAGTGGTTCAGCTAGCTGCATCGGGAAATAAGACTGTAAAGCAGGTTGTTATCGAAAAAGAGATTTTGACTGCTCATGAGTTTGAGCAAATGATCAGTCCTGAAGCAGTAACGAAATTGGGGTTTAACATAAAAAAATGAGAAAGACACCTAAATCTTTAAGGCTACATATTGGAATTTTCGGCAGGCGAAACGCAGGTAAATCTTCGCTATTAAATGCGATAACTCGCCAGTCTGTTTCGATAGTCTCTGAAGTTGCGGGAACAACGACGGATCCGGTGGAAAAGCCGATGGAGCTTTTGCCTATTGGACCGGTGCTGTTTATTGATACTGCAGGGGTGGATGATATTGGGGCGCTGGGTGAGAAAAGAATAGAAAGAACAAGGCAGATATTCGATCGAACTGATATTGGAATCATTGTGGCAAGCGAAGGTCAGTGGGGGCAGTTCGAAGATACTATTAAAGAGAAACTGCAGAAATTTGAAATTCCTGTCATCGTGGTTTTTAACAAGTCTGATATCGCTGAACCGTCCGAGGATTTGGTCACTAAATTGAAAAGTGAAAATGTTCCGGTGGTTTTGGCGACGGCTATCGAAAATAAAGGGATAACAGAGCTGAGGCAGGCATTGATTAAATCAACCCCTGCGGAGTTTTTGAACAATCCTTCTATTGTAAGCGATCTTGTTAAGCCGGGTGAAATGGCGGTTTTGGTGGTTCCGATCGATAAGGAGGCGCCGAAAGGGAGATTGATTCAGCCTCAGGTGCAGACAATACGTGAATTACTGGACAATGATTCATATTGTGTAGTTGTCAAAGAGCGGGAGCTTAAGGATGCTTTAAGCAAGTTGAGTATGCCGCCTGCGATAGTGATTACGGATTCTCAAGCATTTTTGAAAGTTTCGGCAGACACACCGGATGGAATCCCGATGACTTCGTTTTCGATTTTGTTTGCAAGGTATAAGGGTGATTTGAATACGTTTGTAAATGGGGCGCTGAAGATCGATTATCTTAAGAGCGGGGACAAAATTCTGATAGCAGAATCCTGTACGCATCACCCTATAGCTGATGATATCGGCAGGGTTAAAATTCCAAGATGGCTGAGGCAGTTTACTGGTTGCAAGCTGGAATTCGATGTCTGTCAGGGGCATGATTTTCCTGATAATCTTTCGGATTATGCGCTGGTCATTCAGTGCGGCGGTTGTATGACAAACAGGCGGGAAATGCTTTCACGAATAATGAAATGCAAATCCGCAAATGTGCCAATTACCAATTACGGTGTTTGCATTTCATATTCGCTTGGTATTTTTGAGAGGGCTTTGAAGCCGTTCAAAGATTCACTTAACTATTTCAGTTCTATTTGACCCATCTCTAAGCAGGCGTTTTGAGCCCTGAAAATTTTAACTTTCCTGAACAGTTTTAATCATCATTTCGATATTTTCCAAAGGCACATTCGGCAGCACCGCTTCATGGCTTGGTGAAACAATCAAATTAGGGCCGAGCAGGTCAATCAAACGCAGAACATCATCTCTGACTTGCTGCGGTGTTGCATTGACAAGCAAGTCCTGGGTATCTAAACCACCCACGAAGGCGATTTTATCTTTATATTTAGGGCCGATTTTTTCAGCTTCCATGTTTTTCGCTTTGGCCTGGAGGGGGTGAAGCCCGTCAATACCAGCATCAATAAGCAGTGGAATGCATTTGTCAATTGCGCCGCAGGAATGCAGCAGGGCTTTTTTGCCGTAAGAATGAGCCTGGTCAATTAATTTTCTAAAACCGGGCAAAATGAATTTTTCGAAGGTTTCGAGCGAAACAAGCAAGTCGAGTTGACTGCCGAAATCATTACCGAAAAAACAAACATCGAAACTATCACCTGCTTCTTTAAGAAATTTTTCATTGGCCTGAAGGTAAAAGTCAACCATTCTGTCTGTGGCAGCTTCAACAACTTCCGGGTGAGTGTACATTTTTATGAAATAAGTTTCCATGCCGAAAAATTCGCAGAGTACCTGGAAAAAACATGCCCACATTCCGCTAAATACTGCACGGTCGTGGTATTTGTTCATTTCTTCAATAACGTGGGTGAAATCACAATATTTAACATCGGGCCAATCAAAATTTTCAACATCTTTTACAGTTTCAAACTTTGCGAATACACCTTCCTGGCTGAGATGGGTTTTTTCTTTGCCGCCGTGGAAGTCCCAATGCGGTTTGCCGGTAGGATGTTTATAACAGTCCCATTCAGCGCAAATCCACCTGCAATCATCATTGAAATGGTCGTAAAGCTGGTGATTACTTTTGAGTGAAAGTTTTTTTAGATATATATCAAAAGTTTTCGGGTCGGGATGTCCGATCCATGTCGCCGGCTTGTTTGTATTTTTTAATGAAAATATATCTTTAACCCGCTGCCTGCTGCTAATACTACTTGCCATATTTCCTCACGGTCTTAACTTTATTTTATCGGCCAGTCCAGGCAGGCCGATATTAAAAGAGTATTCATTTGGCAAATTCAGAGATAATATTAATCAATAAAAAAGGGCGAACCGCAAAGATTCACCCTTTTAAAGTCAAATCTGAAATAATTATACGTCTATGTGCACTCTGCGGTTATCGAAACGTACGGTTCCTTCTTTAAGAGCAAAAAGTGTGTAGTCTTTGCCAATTCCAACATTAAAGCCGGGATGGAATTTTGTTCCGCATTGTCTGATTATGATCGAGCCGGCTTTTGCAGCCTGGCCAGCATAAAGCTTAACACCTCTGTATTGAGGATTACTGTCGCGTCCGTTTCTTGTAGAACCTTGTCCTTTTTTATGGGCCATCTTTACCTCACTATGTTATATTATCAAATAGTACAATTCGCAAAACTGCTTCGAACCTAAAAATATACTCTTTTATTTTATGATTGTCCAGAAAAAATGAAAAAAATATGTTTTTTTGCGGTGTTTATTTTTCCAATTTTCATGTTAAAATATCGATCAAATTGAAATTAATCACAAATATTATTTTATGGCCAAAAAAAATC